>NZ_JAVDUI010000001.1:1531821-1863643 GCF_031456275.1 Falsarthrobacter nasiphocae | reverse complement strand
GTTCGTTCCCGAACCGTTCATCCCTTGCGCTGCTTTCCGTAACCCGGCGCGAGATAAAACTCTACACGGGCCCCGCCGAGAACACAACTCGAACGGGCTCCGAACGGCGTGACGTGCGACACCTAACGCGAGCGGGGGCCGGCCCACTGGCCGACCCCCGCTCCCCTGAGCCCGCTCCCGCGGCGCTTGCCTGGTGCTACTCAGCGTCCGTGACGAGGACGCGAGCCTTGTTCTTCTTGCCCCGCGACACGAGGTACACGCGCTCCCCCGTTGCCAGAGCCAGCGGCTCCACCTCGCTGAGCACTGTCGTCTCGTCAGAGACGCGCTCATTGTTGACGCTCACCGCGCCCTCACCCATGAATCGCCGCGCTGCCGTCTTGGACTCAGCGAACCCCGCTGCGATGACCGCGTCAAGCACGGTGTCTGCCACCCCGACCTCGGCGGAGGGGAGTTCCGCCAGGGCACCACCGAGGATGGCGGGGTCCAGGGAGCTCAGGTCCCCTCCCCCGAACAGCGCGGCAGCCGCGGCGATCACCTGGTGGGCGGCCTCCTCCCCGTGAACGAGCGCCGTGACCTCGAACGCCAGCCGCTTCTGGGCCTCGCGCTTGAACGGACGCTCCGCCACAGCCTCCGCATACTCCTCAATCTGCTCCCTCGAGAGGAACGTGAACACCTTGAGTCGGTCAACGACGTCGGCATCCGTGGTGTTCAGCCAGAACTGGTACATCCGGTACGGAGAGCACATCTCGGGGTCGAGCCAGATGGCGTTGCCCTCGCTCTTGCCGAACTTGGTGCCGTCCGAGTTCGTGATGAGCGGGGTTCCAAGCGCGTGGACTGACTCGCCCTCGACCTTGCGGATGAGCTCGGTCCCGGACGTGAGATTGCCCCACTGGTCCGAGCCGCCGCTCTGCAGCCGGCAGTCGTGACGGCGGAACAGCTCGAGGTAGTCCATCCCCTGGAGCACCTGGTAGCTGAACTCGGTGTAGGAGATCCCGGCCTCGGAGTTGAGGCGAGTGGCCACGATGTCCTTCTTGATCATCGTGCCCACGCGGAAGTGCTTGCCGACGTCGCGGAGGAAGTCGAGCGCGCTCATGGGCCCGGTCCAGTCGAGGTTGTTGACGAGAGTGGCGCCCGCGGCCCCGTCAAAGTCCAGGTACCGCTCCACCTGGCCCTGCAGCTTGGCCACCCACTCCTCGACGACCTCGCGCGGGTTGAGCACGCGCTCGGCCGTCTGCCGGGGGTCGCCGACGAGGCCCGTCGAGCCGCCGACGAGCGCCAGTGGCTTGAGCCCCGCGAGCTGGAGGCGGCGCATGACCAGGATCTGCACGAGGTTGCCCAGGTGCAGGCTCGGGGCCGTCGGGTCGAACCCGCAGTAGAACGTGCCGCCCGGCGTCGACACGAAGGCCTCGAGCGCCTCGGCGTCCGTTGTCACCTGGAGGAGGCCCCGCCACTCCAGCTCCCGATAGACGTTCGGGAATGAGGGGTCGAGCTGCTGCGGCGCGCTCGTCGTCGGCTCCCGGTCTGCGGTCTGCTGGGTCATGTCGTCAGGTCCCTTTCGTGGCTGTCCGGGCCGCTTGTGCCTGCGCGGCCCTCCTTGATTATGGCCGCCATCTCGGCCGGGAGTGAATCCACGGCGAGGATGGTGAGCCGGTGCGTCGGCCTCGTCATCGCGACGTACAGCGAGCCCGAGCGGCCCCCGGCGTCGGCCAGGATGGCCTCAGGGTCCATGAGGACCACCGAGTCGAACTCGAGCCCCTTGGCCTCGTCCGCGTCAAGGACGCGCACATCGGGGGTGCTCGCGAGTGCCTCGCGCGCCAGCGGCACGGCCCGGGAGGGGACGACGGCGGCCACGAGCCCCTCGTCCACCGCGAGAATCTCCTCCGCCACCGCGGCCCGAAGCCCGTCCCTCCAGGCGGACCCCTCCACGGTGATGAGCCGCGGCGGCTCGCCCTCGCGGATAGCCTGAGGCGCGTCGAGCTCGGCGCCCAGGGCCCGCGCGGTCTCCACGGCCGCGTCCGAGATCGGCCGCGGCGTGCGGTAGTTGATGGTGAGACGGAGCTCCTCGAAGCGGTCCGAGGCGAAGGGCTCGAGCGCCTCGCGCCACGACCGCGCGGCTCCGGGACTCGACGCCTGAGCGATGTCCCCGACCACGGTGAGGGACTTGATGGGGACGCGCTTGAACACCGTGTGCCACTGCATCTGCGTGAGCTCTTGCGCTTCGTCGACGACGACGTGGCCGTACGCCCATTCGCGGTCGAGGTCCGCGGCGGTCGCGGCGTCGACCTTCGCCGCACGGCCACGCAGGGAGGCCTTGACGTCCTCGGCCGTGACCACGCCGTCAATGCCGGCGTTCTCCAGCATGGTCTGCACGTTCTCCAGGGCCTTCTCCGCGTTGACCGTGTCCCGGGCGTCCTGCGCCTCGGCCTCCGCAAGGCGGCGGGCGTCCTGGCCCTCGAGGGGGCCGAGGAGATCCGCGAGCTCGTCGAGGAGCGGCACGTCCGAGACGGTCCACTCCCAGGCCTCGGCCCCGTCTGCTGGCTTGCGCACGAGGGACGCGATCTCAGAGCTCGAGAGCTCGGGCGCCGCGGCCACGAGCTGCTCCGGGCGAGTCCAGAGCTCGCGCAGAAGCCGCTCCGGGGTCATCGGCATCCACGCGAGGTTGACGGCGACGCGGACGTCATGTGAGGCGGCCACGTCGTCGGCCACATAGGAGCGGTCCGCGGTGTTGCCCTGACCGGACTCGGCGATCTGCTCCTTGACCCGCTCCGTCACCATGTCCATGAGCGCCTGGACGAACACCTCGCGGGCCTTGTTGTACGGCTGCCGGGTGGCCCGGGCGCGCTCCTGGGCCGCGCGGACCATCTTCGGGGTGATCGTCGTCCGGAAGCCCTCGACGTTGACGGGCCGGGGGCCCGCGAAGTTCCGCTGGCGCTGCCGCACGGCGCGCTCGAGGATCCGGCGCCAGACCAGGCGGCCCTTGACCTCGGCGGCGAGCGGCGCATCCTCGGCCGTCGCGGCCACGGACGGGTAGAGCTCCCCCACAGTGCGCATGACGACGCCCGTCTCGCCGAGGGACGGCAGGACACGCTCGATGTAGTCGATGAACGCCGTCGAGGGGCCCACGAGGAGGACGCCGCTGCGGCCAAGGCGCTCACGGTAGGTGTAGAGGAGGTAGGCGGCGCGGTGCAGGGCGACGGCGGTCTTGCCCGTGCCCGGCCCGCCCTGGACCAGGGTGATGCCGGGGAGGGGCCGCCGGATGATGGCGTCCTGCTCCTTCTGGATCGTGGCGACGATGTCGTTCATGCGCCCCGTGCGCTTCGCGGTGACGCCCCGCAGCAGGGCCGCGTCGCCGCCGGAGCCGACGGCGGGGCCGTCGTACGCCTCGGAGAGAATCTCGTCCTCGATCCCCACCAGCGCGCGGCCACGCAGGAAGAGGTGCCGACGCCGGGCAATGCCGCGGGGGTCGAAGGCCGTCGCCTGATAGAACGTGCCGGCCTCGGGGGCGCGCCAGTCGATGAGGAGGCGCTCGGAGTGCTCGTCTGTGAGGCCGATGCGCCCGATGCTGCGGTCCTGAGATCCGTCCCCCGGGGCCCCGTCCGGTGTCAGGGTGCCGAAGACGAGGCGATCCTCCACCGCATACAGCTGCGCCAGGCGGTCCTCGTAGAGCGCGGCGAAGGAGTCTCGCTCGGAGATGTTCTGGAACGTGCCGGACGGGCCCTGCCTGCGCACCTCGGCGAGCTGGGCCTCTTTCTCCGCGCGGAGTTCGTCGAGCCTCGCGTAGAGGCGGTCCACCCGGCCCTGTTCGGCGCGGCGGATCTCGTCGTCGTGCTGGCTCACGCGGTCTCTCCCCTAAGTGTTGTGGCGGCGGGCCTGACGCCCGCCTGCCCGCTGGCCGATCCTACATGCCCGGATCGGCGGCCGAGCGCGAGAACGGCTCGGCAGCCGAAGCGCGCGAATAGACCATGCGCCGGTGCTGGCGCTCGGGGTCAGCCTGCCAGAACTCCACTGACAGTGCCTCGAGCCCGTACGCCCTCCACAGGGGGTCGATCTCCGTGCCCGCCATGGGGCGCTGCCGGAAGTCCTCCGCCGAGGCCTCGTCGCCGAGGTCCCGGGCCTCGCCGCGCACGAGGACCTGCCGGCCCGTCTCAGGCCAGTAGAACGTCAGGGCCGCGCTCGGATTCTCGGCGAGGTCCGCGACCTTGCGGGTGTCCTGGTGCGTGGCGAAGTGCCACACATCCCCCTGAAGGTCCTTGAGGATGAGGGTGCGCGCCGTGACGTTGCCCGAGGCGTCCGCGGTGGAGAGCGTGGCTGCGTGCGGCTCGACGACCTGCAGGTCCAGCGCCTCGTCCAGCCACCCCAGGAACGCGTCCGCCGGGGACTCCGGCCAGGCTGCCGGGTCCGCCTCGAACGCCGGGAAGATCTCCGGGAACACCGGCAGCGCGCGGAGGCGGTGGCGAACGGGAAGCGCGGGCGTGGTCATGGGAGGGGTCTCCTTCTCGTCGCTGTGGTCATGCATCCGTCTGCCGCGGGTCGCCTCGACGGGGCGCACGACGACGGGGCTGGCGCGCGGCGCCCACCGCGGGCGCCGCACTCCCAGCCTATTCGGTGGGCTGCTGTCCGAGAACGCTCTGCGCCGCGAAGGCCTCGAGCGGTTCCCGGCACGCCTTGAGGGCCTGAAGCTGGCTCGCCACGGCCTCCGGCGCCGTCCCGCCCTGCGCGTTGCGCGTGGAGAGCGAGCCCTCCGTGGACAGCACGGACCGGACCTCCGGGGTGAGCCGAGAGTCCACTCCTCGCATCTCCTCGTCCGTCAGGTCCCACAGCTCGACACCGCGGGCCTCGGCCACGCGGACGGCCCCGCCCGAGATCTCGTGGGCCTCCCGGAACGGGACCCCCTCGCGGACGAGCCACTCGGCGATGTCGGTCGCGAGGGCAAAGCCCTGAGGCGCGAGCTCCGCCATCCGCTCCGTGTTGAAGAGGAGGGTGGCGATCATTCCGCTCACCGCCGGGAGGAGCAGCTCGAGCGTGTCGGCCGCATCGAAGACCGGCTCCTTGTCCTCCTGGAGGTCGCGGTTGTACGCCAGCGGGAGGGCCTTGAGGGTAGCCAGGAGGCCCGTGAGGTCGCCGATGAGGCGGCCCGCCTTGCCGCGGGCCAGCTCCGCCACATCCGGGTTCTTCTTCTGCGGCATGATCGAGGACCCCGTGGAGTAGGCGTCGTCCAGCGTGACGAACCCCACCTCCTTCGTGGCCCAGAAGATGACCTCCTCGCTCACGCGGGAGAGATCCACGCCGATCATCGCGCAGACCCACGCGAACTCCGCGAAGACGTCGCGGGCCGCTGTGCCGTCAATCGAGTTCCACACGGCCGAGTCGAACCCGAGGTCCGACGCCACCGCGTTGGGATCGAGCCCCAGGCTTGAGCCGGCGAGGGCGCCGGAGCCGTACGGCGAGACCGCTGCGCGGCGATCCCAGTCCATGAGGCGCTCGACGTCCCGCAGCAGAGGCCAGGCGTGCGCCAAGAGGTGATGGCTCAAGAGGACCGGCTGCGCGTGCTGCAAGTGCGTGCGGCCGGGCATCGGCGCGTTGGGGTGCCGCTCCGCCTGCTCAACGAGCGCGGCGACGGTCTCCAGGACGCCGCGGGCGATGATCCGCGCGTGGTCTCGAAGGAACATGCGGCCGAGCGTCGCGATCTGGTCGTTCCGCGACCGCCCCGCGCGAAGACGCCCGCCGAGCTCCGTCCCGGCCCGCTCAATCAGGCCGCGCTCGAGAGAGCCGTGGACGTCCTCGTCGCTCTCCGCGGGCGAGTAAGCGCCGGAGACGACATCGGCCTCGAGACGGTCGAGGGCGTCAATCATGCGCGCCAGCTCGTCGTCGGACAGAAGACCCGCCGTGGCGAGGACGCGAGCATGCGCCCGGGAGCCCGCGATGTCATACCGCGCAAGGCGCCAGTCGAAGTGCGTGGACTTCGAGAGCGCCGCGAGGGCATCCGCCGGCCCGCCGGAGAAGCGGCCGCCCCAGAGGGCGCCTTCGTTGGTTCCGGCCACGATCAGCCCAGCTTCGCGACGTCGTCGGTGGACTGGACCTCGCCGAGGCGCATAGAGCGCTCCGACGCGACCTTGGAGGACAGGCCGTAGATGTCGATGAAGCCGCGAGCGCTCGACTGGTCGAAGGAGTCGCCCTCGTCGTACGTCGCAAGGTTGAAGTCGTAGAGGCTCGTCTCGGAGCGCCGGCCGTTGACGATGGCCTGGCCGGCGTGCAGGGACAGGCGGATCTCGCCGTTGACGTGCTTCTGCGTCTCGTCGACGAACGCGTCGAGCGAGGTCTTCAGCGGTGAGAACCACTGGCCGTCGTACACGAGCTCGGTCCAGCGCTGGTCCACGGTCCGCTTGAAGCGCGCCTGCTCGCGCTCGAGGGTGATGTCCTCGAGGTGCTTGTGCGCGGTCATGAGGGTCATGGCGCCGGGCGCCTCGTAGATCTCGCGGCTCTTGATGCCCACGAGGCGGTCCTCGACGACGTCGATCCGGCCGATTCCCTGGGCGCCGGCGCGGCGGTTGAGCTCCTCGATGATCGCGAGCGGCGACAGGGCGCGGCCGTCGAGCGTCGTGGGGATGCCGCGCTCGAAGCCGATGATGACCTCGTCCGGCGCGGGCGGGAACTCGGGGGTGGCGGTGTACTCGTAGACGTCCTTCGTGGGCGCGTTCCAGATGTCCTCGAGGTAGCCGGTCTCGACGGCGCGGCCCCAGACGTTCTGGTCGATCGAGTACGGGTTCTTCTTCGTCGTGACGATCGGCAGGCTGTTGGCCTCCGCGTAGTCGATGGCCTTCTCGCGCGTCAGGGCGAGGTCGCGGACCGGTGCGAGGCACGTGAGGTCCGGGCCGAGGGTCTGGATGCCGACCTCGAAGCGGACCTGGTCGTTGCCCTTGCCCGTGCAGCCGTGGGCCACGGTGGTGGCGCCGAACTGCTTCGCCGCGGCGACGAGGTGGCGGACGATCACGGGGCGGGACAGGGCCGAGACGAGCGGGTAGTGGCCCATGTAGAGGCCGTTGGCCTTGAGCGCCGGCATGCAGTACTGCTCGGCGAACTCGTCACGGGCGTCCGCGACGTAGGCCTCGACGGCGCCGCAGTCAAGGGCGCGCTGCCGGATGGTCTCGAGGGACTCGCCTCCCTGTCCCACGTCGACGGCGACGGCGACGACCTCGGCGCCGGTGGCCTCTCCGATCCATCCGATGGCCACGGAGGTGTCAAGGCCTCCTGAGTAGGCGAGGACGACGCGCTCGGTCATGGGGGTGCTCCTTGTGTCAGTGGCGGTATGGCCCGGCCCAGCGTCAGGACGGACGGCATTGAGCCCATTCTATACATAGGGCTGAATAAATATTCACATTGGTGGGGTGGGGTGCTCGCCCCGCGCCCGGCATTCGCCCCCTCGTCTGGCGTTTGCCCCGTGCATTGCAGGGGGCAAACGCCAAAGACGGGGGCAAACGGTGGAGTGCGGGCTAGGACTCCGCGAGCGCGAGGAACGACTCCGCGAGGGCCTCTCCCCCGGCCGGGTCGGCGGAGATGACCATGACCGTGTCGTCGCCCGCGATCGTGCCGAGCACCGTCGGCAGGGCCGCCTGGTCAATGGCCTGCGCCAGGAAGTTCGCCGCGCCGGGCGGGGTCGTCAGCAGGCAGATGTTCGCGCTGGCCCGCGACGTCTCCACGAGCTCGGCGCACAGCTTGGACAAGCGGCTCGCGGCAACGCCGGGCCCCATCTCGGACGGGGCCCCCGAGGCGTCGTCGCGCAGCTGGTACCGCAAGGCGCCGTCGCCGTCTCTGACCCGCACCGCCCCGAGCTCGACGAGATCCCGGGACAGCGTCGCCTGGGTAACCTGAAGCTCGTCGTCGGCCAAGAGGCTGGCGAGCTCGCTCTGGGAGCGGACCACGCGCTCCCGGAGGATCGTGCGAATGTGGGCCTGGCGGGCCGTCTTCGTCGTGGGGATGCTCACGCCACGGCCTCCTCTCGCTCGGCCAACGCGGGCCGGCCCTGCCGCAGCAGCCACACGAGGACGGCCTTCTGGGCGTGCAGGCGGTTCTCCGCCTCGTCCCAGACAAGCGAACGGGGGCCGTCGATGACGGACGCGTCCACCTCGAGACCCCGGTACGCGGGAAGGCAGTGCAGGAACACGGCGTCCTCCCCCGCGAGCCCCATGAGCTCGTCGGTGACACGGTAGTCGGCGAACCGCGCCTTGCGCTCCGCGGCCTCGTCCTCCTGACCCATCGACACCCACGTGTCCGTCACGACGACGTCCGCCCCGCTCGCGGCCTCGCGCGGATCGGCCGTCACGAGCACGGAGCCGCCCGTCGCGGCGGCCACGGCTGCCGCCTCCTCGACGACGCCCGCGTCCGGCCAGGCGCCCTCGGGGGCCGCGATCCTCACGTGCATGCCGGCCGTCGCACCGGCGAGCAGGTAGGAGTTGCTCATGTTGTTCGCCCCGTCACCGAGGTAGGCGAGGACGCGGCCCTGCGTGGAGCCGAAGCGCTCGCGGATCGTCAGGAGGTCGGCGAGGAGCTGGCACGGGTGGTAGTCGTCGCAGAGCGCGTTGACCACGGGCACGTGCGAGATCGCGGCCATGCGCTCGAGTCCCTCGTGGGCGAAAGTCCGCCACACGATGGCCGCCACCATGCGCTCGAGCACGCGCGTCGTGTCCTCAATGGACTCCTTGTGGCCCATCTGGGACGAGCCCGGGTCCACGACGAGTGCGCTGCCGCCCAGGTCGGCGATGCCGCTCGCGAACGAGAACCGCGTGCGCGTCGAGGTCTTGTCGAAGAGCACAGCGACGGTCTCTCGGGACGCGCCGCGGGCCAGCGGCGTCGTTGAGCTGCGGTCCCGCTTCAGCTCCGCGGCGAGGTCGAGGACCTCGGCCTGCTCGGCGGGGCTCAGGTCCGTGTCCTTGATGAAGTGCCGGATGCGCTGCGTCACGAGCGCTCCTTTCCGTGGGGGTCGTGGCCGGCGGGGCCGTGGGGATCGGTGGCAGCGAGGGCTTCGCCGAGGCGCGCCAGGCCCGCCTCCGCGTCCGCCTCCGTGAGGACGAGCGGCGGCGCGAGACGGAGCGTGGACGGCCCCGTGGCGTTGACAATCACGCCGGCCTCGAGTGCGCGGGCGACGACGGCTGGCGCAGAGACCCCGCCGCGGAGATCGGCTCCGAGGAGCAGGCCCTCGCCCCGCACGGCGGTGACCTGCGGCAAGGCCTCGAGCCCGGCCCGCACGAAGTCCCCGCGGGCGGTGGCCGCCGCGAGGAGGCCCTCCCTCTCCATGATGCCAAGCGTGGCCAGGGCCGCGCTCGCCGCGAGGGGGTTGCCGCCGAAGGTCGAGCCGTGCTGGCCTTGCGCCAGCAGCGCCGTCGTGCTCTCCCCCCGCATGAGCAGCGCGCCGATGGGGAAGCCGCCGCCGAGGCCCTTGGCGAGGGTCACGGCGTCCGGCTCGATCCCCTCGGAGGCGAGCCACCGCCCGGTGCGGCCGATCCCCGTCTGGATCTCGTCCACGATGAGCAGCGCCCCGACCTCGCGAGTCCGGGCCCGGAGCGCGTCCAGGAAGCCGGGCTCAGGCACGATGACTCCCGCCTCGCCCAGAAGGGGCTCGACGATGACTGCGGCCGTGCGCTCCGTGATCTCGCGCGCGGCCAGCCCGGCGTCCCCGTACGGGATGTGCCGGACGCCGCCCGGCAGGGGCTCGAACGGGGCGCGGTACGCCTCCTTGTGGGTCAGGGCGAGGGAGCCCATCGTGCGCCCGTGGAAGGCGCCCTCGAAGGCGAGGATCTCGCCCCGTCCCCCGTGCTCCGCCCCGTGGCGACGCGCGAGCTTGAACGCGGCCTCGTTGGCCTCGGCCCCCGAGTTCGCGAGGAACACGCCCGAGCCGTCCGGCATGCCCGCGAGCCCCAGGAGGCGCTCGGCAAGCTCAACCTGCGGCCGCGAGGCGAAGAGATTGGAGATGTGCCCGAGCGTGGCGGCCTGGTCCGCGAGCGCCGCCACCCAGTCCGGGTGCGCGTGGCCCACAGAGTTGACCGCGATCCCGGCGAGGAAGTCGATGAGCTCCCTCCCGTCCTCATCCCACACGCGCGCCCCGCGGCCCCGGACCAGGCCGGCGGAGGGGCGGCCGAAGACGTCCGCGTAGGCGGCCCCGTGCCGGTCGACGAGGCCGCTCACGCGCTCTCCTCCGTCAGCGTCACCTGGGTGCCGATGCCCGCGTCCGAGAGCAGCTCGACGAGCATCGAGTGCGGCGCGCGGCCGTCGACGATGGACGCGCCCGGCACCCCCTGCTCCACGGCGAAAAGGCACGCCTCCATCTTCGGGATCATGCCCGAGGCGAGCCCGGGCAGCAGCTCGCGCAGGCGCGGGGCGGCGATCCTCGTGACGAGGCTGCTCTTGTCGGGCCAGTCCGCGTAGAGCCCCTCGACATCTGTGAGGACGACGAGCCGCGATGCCCCGAGCGCCGCCGCGATGGCGCCCGCAGCAGTGTCCGCGTTGACGTTGAGCACGGCCCCGGTCGGCTCCCCGTCCCGGAACTCGGGGGCCACGGTGGAGATCACGGGGATGCGGCCCGCGGCGAGGAGGTCGAGGACGGGCTCGGGGCGAACACCGGTGACCTCGCCGACAAGACCGATGTCCTCAAGCACCCCGTCCACGAGGACGCCGCGGCGCTCCGCGCGCAGCAGGCCCGCGTCCTCCCCGGAGAGGCCCACGGCGTAGGGGCCATGCCGGTTGACGAGGCCGATGAGGTCCCGCCCCACCTGGCCCGCGAGCACCATGCGGATGACGTCCATGGCCTCGGGGCTCGTGACGCGGTGGCCCCCGCGAAACTCGCTCGCGAGGCCCACGCGCTCGAGCATCGCGGTGATCTGGGGCCCGCCCCCGTGGACGACGACGGGGCGGATGCCGACGTGGTGCAGGAAGACGACGTCCTCGGCGAAGGCCTGGCGGAGCTCGTCGCTGACCATGGCGTTCCCGCCGTATTTGAGGACGACCGTGGTCCCGGCGAAGCGCTGGATCCACGGGAGCGCCTCGACGAGGCTGGCGGCGCGCTCCACGGCGGCGGCGAGCACGGCGGACGCGCTCTCCTCCGGCTCTGCGGCGACTGGTGCGTGAGTCATGGGTTCTCCCTGCCTACGAGGAGTAGGCGCTGTTCTCGTGGACGTAGTCATGGGTCAGGTCGCTGGTCAGGATCGTGGCGCTCGCCTCGCCTTCGTTGAGGTCGACGACGATCTCCACCTCCCGCGCGGACAGGTCGACGAGAGAGCGGTCCTCGCCCAGCCCCCCGCCCCGGCAGACCTCGACCCCGTTGATGGAGACGCTGACGCGCTCCGGGGCGAAGGCGGCGCTCGATGTGCCCGCCGCGGAGAGGATGCGGCCCCAGTTGGGGTCCTCGCCGAAGATCGCGGTCTTGACGAGGTTGGACCGGCAGATTGCGCGCGCGGTCTCCCGCGCATCGGCCAGGCTGGCGGCGCCCGCGACCGTCACGGCGGCCGTGTGGCGCGCGCCCTCGGCGTCGTCGATGAGCTGATAGGCGAGGTCCTGGCAGAGGGCCGTGAGCGCCTCGGTGAAGGCGTGCGTGTCCACGGGGCCGGCCGCACCGGAGGACGCGAGGAGGACCGTGTCGTTGGTCGACATGCACCCGTCGGCATCCGCGTGGTCGAAGGACACGGCGCACGCGCGAACGAGCGCGGCGTCAAGCTCGCCGCCGCTCAGCTCAGCGTCCGTCGTGATGAAGACGAGCATCGTCGCGAGAGCGGGCGCAAGCATGCCCGCACCCTTGGCGATGCCGACGATCCGGGCCCCGCCCGGGAGGGGGACCTCGGCCCGCTTGGGCACGGAGTCCGTCGTCATGATGGCCTCGGCCGCCTCGAGGACGCTGTCCTCGCGCGCGGCGCCGAGCGCCCCGTCCACCCCGGCGAGGAGGCGCTCGAGAGGCAAACGCTCGCCGATGAGCCCCGTCGAGGCGACGGCGACGTCGGCCGCGCTCACCCCGGCCTCCGCGGCGGCGTGCTCCGCCGTGGCGTGGGTGTCCGCGAATCCCTCGGGCCCCGTGCAGGCGTTGGCCCCGCCGGAGTTGGCCACGATGAGGCGGGCCTGGCCGTCGGAGAGCGCCTGGCGGCTCCACTGGACGGGGGCGGCCGCGAACCGGTTCGAGGTGTACACCCCGGCCGCCTCGAAGCGCGGCCCGCGGTTGGCGAGGACCATGACGTCCTTGCCGCCTGAGGCCTTGATGCCTGCCGCGACGCCCGCGGCCAGGAACCCGCGGGGCCAGGACTCGGGCTCGCGGGAGACGCCCGCCTCGGGGAAGGCGAAGAAGCGGGAGAGTGCGGCGGGGATGCCGTGGCTCATGGGCGGGTTTCCTTTCTCGGTGCCGGTCACGGGGCGAGCCCCGTCTCAGGCAGGCCGCTCGTCTCGTCCAGCCCCAAGGCGAGGTTCATGGCCTGGACGGCGGCGCCGGCGGTGCCCTTGGTGAGGTTGTCGACGACGGCGGTGACGACGACGCGCCCCGCCCTCTCGTCGACGGCGAGCTGCATGAGGACGTGGTTCGAGCCGACGACGCTGCTCGTCGCGGGCCATGCGCCCTCCGGCAGGAGCCGGACGAACGTCTCCCCCGCGTACGCCTCCTCCCAGGCTGCCCGGACCTCGCCCGCGGTGACGCCCTCGCGCAGCCTCGCCGTCGCCGTCGTGAGAATGCCTCGGGGCATGGGCGCGAGAGTGGGCGTGAAGGAGACCTGAACAGGCTCCCCGGCGGCCCACGAGAGACCCTGTTCGATCTCCGGGGTGTGGCGGTGCCCGCCCCCGACGCCGTACGGGGACATGGAGCCCATGACCTCGCTGGCGAGGAGGTGGGGCTTGAGCGCCCGCCCCGCGCCTGACGCCCCCGAGGCGGAGACGACGACGACGTCCCGCGGCTCAAGGAGGCCCGCGGCGAACCCCGGCGCCAGCGCAAGGACGGCGGACGTGGGGTAGCAGCCCGGCACGGCGACTCGGCGCGCACCCCGGAGGCGATCCCGCTGGCGCTCGCCGCCCGTGCGGGGAAGCTCGGGCAGCCCATAGGGCCAGGCCCCTGCGTGCGGACCGCCGTAGTACTGGCCCCAGTCGGACGCAGACTCGAGGCGGAAGTCCGCCCCGGCGTCGATGACGAGGACCTCGGGGCCGAGCGTCTCGGCGAGGCTCGCGCTCGCCCCGTGCGGCAGGGCCAGGAAGACGACGTCGTGCCCCTGGAGGGTCTCGGCGCTCGTGTCCTGGACGACCATGTCCGCGAGGGAGTGCAGATGGGGCTGGACCTCGCCGAGGGTGCGGGCCGCGCTCGAGGCGCCCGCGACGGTCTTGATGCTCACGCCGGGATGGCCAGAGAGGAGGCGCAGGAGTTCCCCGCCCGCGTACCCACTGGCGCCCGCGACGGCCACTTGAATCTTCATGGGGACCAGCCTATATGAAAAATTATGCACTCATGCACATATATATGCATTCTGTTCACCAAGGCCCACTATGGTTTCCTCTTGACCGGCGACACCGCGCACCCCCGCCCGACGAGGAGCCCCCGTGACCGAGCCACACACCCTGCCTGAGACGATGACCGCCGTGCGCGCCCACCGCACCGGGGGGCCCGACGTCCTCACCCCCGAGACGGTCCCCGTCCCGTCCCCCGGCGAGGGCGAGGCGCTCATCCGGGTCGCGGCCACCGGCGTCAACTTCATCGAGACCTACCAGCGCTCCGGGGCCTACCCGGTCGAGTTCCCCGCGGTGCTCGGGACGGAGGCGTCCGGCGTCGTCGTCGCCCTGGGGCCCGGGGACCACGCCGTCTCAGTCGGGGACCGCGTGACCACCGCGAGCGCCCGAGGCGCCTACGCAGAGTACTGCCTCGCGCCCTCGAGCCATCTCATTCCCGTTCCGGACGGGCTCGAGCTGGAGTTGGCGTGCGCCGCGAGCCTCCAGGGGCTCACCGCGCACTACCTCATCACGAGCGTCGCCCGGGTCGAGCCCGGCCAGTGGGTGCTTGTCCACGCGGGAGCCGGCGGTGTGGGTCAGGTGGCGATCCAGCTCCTCGCGCGCCTCGGCGCTCGGGTCATCTCGACAGCCTCGACGCCCGAGAAGCGCGAGCTGGCGAGCGCCGCGGGCGCTGAGCACTCGATCGGCTACGAGGGCTTCGCAGACACGGTCCGGACGCTGACCGACGGGCGGGGCGTGAGCGCTGTCCTCGACGGCGTGGGCCGGGCGACCTTCGACGACTCCCTCCGCAGCCTCGACCGCCGCGGGACACTGGCCCTCTTCGGCGCCGCCTCCGGCCCCGTCCCCCCGGTGGACCCGCAGGCGCTCAACAAGGCCGGCTCGGTCACGCTCTGCCGCCCGTCCCTCCCTGACTTCCTCGCGGACCCAGAGGAGCGCCGCTGGCGGGCCGAGGAGGTCTTCGGCCCCCTCGCGACCGGCGAGCTGCGCGTCGAGTACTCCGCGTACCCGCTCGCCGAGGCCGCCGCCGCCCACACCGCCCTCGAAGGCCGCGCCACGACCGGAAAGACGGTGCTCACGCCGTGACGTACGCGCCCCAGCTCCCCGGCTCGCAGCTCACGCCCGCGCCCCGCACCCTGTGGGAGGTCTTCCTCTCAAGCGTCGCCGCCCACCCGGAGGCCCTGGCCCTCGACGACTCGGACCAGGCGCTCACCTACGCCCAGCTCCACGAGGCCGTGGCGGAGCGGGCGGCCGAGCTCGCCGCCGCGGGCCTCGGGGCCGGCGACCGGATCGGCGTGCGCGTGCCCTCCGGCACCAGGGACCTGTACATCGGGATCCTCGCCATCATCTCCCTCGGCGCCGCCTACGTCCCCGTGGACGCGGACGACCCCGACGAGCGCGCCCGCCTCGTCTTCTCCGAGGCCGACGTGGCGGGAATCGTCACCGCGGAGGGCATCTCCGTGACGCGCCCGCGCGACACCCCGCTGACTCAGCGCCCGCCGGAGCTCGACGACGACGTCTGGGTCATCTTCACCTCCGGCTCGACGGGCAAGCCCAAGGGCGTCGCCATTTCACAGCGCTCTGCCGCCGCATTCGTCGACGCCGAGGCCGCCCTCTTCCTCCAGGACCGCCCGCTCGGCCCCGGCGACCGGGTCCTCGCCGGCCTCTCCGTGGGCTTCGACGCGAGCTGCGAGGAGATGTGGCTCGCCTGGGGCCACGGGGCGTGCCTCGTCCCGGCCCCGCGCGCCCTTGTGCGCTCCGGCGTGGACCTCGGCCCGTGGCTCGTCTCCCGCCGCATCAACGTCGTCTCCACCGTCCCCACCCTCGCCGCCCTGTGGCCGGCCGAGGCGCTCGAGAGCGTCCGCCTGCTCATCTTCGGCGGCGAGGCCTGCCCGCCCGAGCTCGCGACGCGCCTCGCCGTCGAGGGCCGCGAGGTCTGGAACACGTACGGCCCCACGGAGGCCACCGTCGTCGCCTGCGCCGCCCCGCTGACGGGCACGGGCCCCGTCCGCATCGGCCTGCCGCTCAACGGGTGGGACCTCGCGGTCGTCGACGAGGACGAGATCCCCGTGGCCCCCGGCGAGAGCGGCCAGCTCATCATCGGCGGCGTGGGCCTCGGCCGCTACCTCGACCCGGACAAGGACGCCGAGAAGTACGCCCCCATGCCGACGCTCGGCTGGGACCGCGCCTACCGCTCCGGGGACCTCGTCACCTACGACCCCGAAGGCCTGCTCTTCAACGGCCGCGCCGACGACCAGGTGAAGCTCGGCGGACGAAGGATCGAGCTGGGCGAGGTCGAGGCCGCGCTCCAAGCCCTCCCCGGGGTCCGGGGCGCCGCGGCCGCGGTCAAGGGCGGCGGCGCCGCTCCCCAGGTGCTCGTGGGCTACCTCGCCCTCGAGTCCGGGGCCGAGTGGTCCGAGGACGAGGCCTCCGCGCGCCTGCGGACCGACCTTCCCGCGGCCCTCGTCCCGCGGCTCGCCGTCGTCGACTCCCTCCCGACGAAGTCCAGCGGAAAGGTGGACCGCGACGCGCTCCCCTGGCCGCTGGCCGGTGCGGGGGATGACGAGGCGGACCCGTCCGCGCTCGCCGCGCTCTCCCCCGACGCCCGCTGGGTCGTCGAGGCGTGGAGCGCCGCCCTCTCGGCCCCGCCGGGGAACCTGGACGCCGACTTCTTCGCGCTCGGCGGCGGCAGCCTCCAGGCGGCGCAGCTCGTCGCGGTCCTCCGCCAGCGCTACCCCGAGGTGACGGTCGCGGACGTCTACGACAGGCCCCGCGTCGGCGCCCTCGCCGAGCACCTCGCGGGCACGCACCCCGCCGCGCCGGCCGCCGAGCCGCGCGCCGTCCGGGCCACGCCCGTGCGGAGCCAGGTGGCGCAGACCCTCGTGGGCATCCCGGCCCTCGTCCTCGTCGGCCTGAAGTGGTTCACGTGGCTGAGCATCGGCCTGACGATCCTCGCGTGGGCCGGCGCCCCGACCCCCATTCCCGTGCCGCACCCCCTCGTCACGGCGGCGCTCTGGCTCGTCATCGCGTCCCCCGTGGGGCGGATGGGCGTGTCCGTCCTCGCCGCGCGAGCCCTCCTGGCCGGGATCAGGCCGGGCCAGTACCCGCGGGGCGGCCGCATGCACATGCGCCTCTGGACGGCGGAGCAGATCGCCAACGTCATCGCCCCCGTGTCCCTCGGCTCCGCCTTCCTCGTCCCGTACTACGCGCGAGCCCTCGGGGCCAGCATCGGCCGGGACGTCGACCTCCACTCGGTCCCGCCCGTCACGGGCCTGCTCCGCGTGGGCGACGGCGCCTCGATCGAGCCCGACGTCGACCTCACCGGGTGGTGGGTCGACGGCGACGTCGTCCACATCGGCGAGGTGACCGTCGGGGCCGGCGCCCACGTGGCCTCCCGCTCGGTCCTCCTGCCGGGCTCCAAGGTCTCCCGGGGCGCGCACGTGGCGCAGGGCTCCGCCGTGACCGGCACCGTCCCCGCAGAGCGGCGCGCAGCCGGCGCCCCCGCCGTGCCCATGGGCAAGGCCAAGGCCTCGTGGCCGTCTCAGCGCCCGGCCCGCTCCCGAGCGTGGGCCGTGGTCTTCGCAGCGTCCTCCGCGGCGCTCGAGCTGCTGCCGTTCCTCGCGGCTGTCCCGGGCCTGCTCCTCGTCGCCTGGGCCACGGGCGTCGTGGAGACGGGGCTGCTCCACGCGCGCCTCGCTCCCCTCGCCTGGTCCGTCCCGCTCGCGGCCCTCATGTGGTTCGTGCTCCTCGCGGCCCTCATCGTCGGCACCGTCCGCCTCCTCGCCATCGGCCTGACGCCCGGCTACGTCCCGGTCCGCTCCCGCGTGGCCTGGCAGGCGTGGACCACGGAGCGCCTCCTCGACGTGGCCCGCGAGCGCCTCTTCCCCATCTACGCGTCCCTCTTCACGCCGATATGGCTCCGGCTCCTCGGCGCCAAGGTGGGCCGCAACGTGGAGATCTCCACGGTCCTGTGCATCCCCTCCATGACGACCATCGCGGACGGCGCGTTCCTCGCGGACGACACGATGGTCGCCACCTACGAGCTCGGCGGCGGCTGGATGCACGTGGGGCCGGCGAAGGTCGGCAAGCGCTCGTTCCTCGGCAACTCCGGCATGGCCCAGGCGGGGCGCAAGGTCCCCAAGGACTCCCTTGTCGCGGTCCTCTCGGCCGCGCCGGACAAGGCGAAGTCCGGCTCCTCCTGGCTCGGGTCTCCCCCGGCACGGTTGCGCCGCACCGCGGTGGAGGCCGACGCCGAGTTGACGTTCCGCCCTGACCCGCGGCTCAAGCGGGCCCGCGGCGCGTGGGAGCTGTTGCGCGGCCTTCCCGTGATCGTCACAGCGCTCCTGGCCGCAGGCGTCGTCGTCGGCCTCTCCGCCGTCTGGCACGGACTCATCACCGCCGGGGTGGGCGAGACGGCCGCATGGCTGCTCACGGCCCTGTCCTCCGGGATCATCGCGTTCCTGGCCTCCCTCGTGGCCGCCGCGTCCGCCGTCGCCGCGAAGTGGCTGTTCGTGGGGCGCATCCGCCCCGGCGAGCACCCGCTCTTCAGCTCCTTCATCTGGCGCAACGAGCTCCAGGACACGTTCGTGGAGCTCGTGGCCGCCCCGTGGTTCGCGTATGCGGCGCTCGGGACCCCCGCTATGACATGGTGGATGCGGGCCCTCGGCGCGAACATCGGCCGCGGCGTCTGGCTCGAGACCTACTGGCTGCCCGAGGCGGACCTCGTGCGGCTCGGGGACGGCTCCTCGGTCAACCGCGGCACCGTGCTCCAGACCCACTTGTTCCACGACCGCGTCATGTCCATTGACGCCGTGACGCTCGAGGCGGGCTCCACGCTGGGCCCCCACAGCGTCATCCTTCCTGCGGCGCGCCTCGGGGAGGGCTCGACCATCGGCCCCGCCTCGCTCGTCATGCGAGGCGACTCGATCCCCGGCTCCACCCGATGGATGGGCAACCCCGTCTCCGTGTGGCGCGAACCGACCACCTGACAAGGACTCACTCCCCGTGCAACTGCCCACTCCCCTGGCCCGCGTCCTCTCCCGCCGCGAGGACGACCCCTACCTGCCCGGGGCCGCAGCGGCCGGCATTCTCCCGCGCCACTACGACCTTGACCTCCATGTGCGCCTGTCCAACAACCGGCTGACGGGCACGGCGACGATCACGGGCGAGGCCCAGCGTGACACGGACACGTTCGTCCTCGACCTCGTGGGGCTCCAGGCGAGCAAGGCCACGGTCAACGGCCAGGCGGCGAAGGTCAAGCAGGGTCGCTCCTCCATCACGATCACCGCGCCCCGCACGGTCCCGGAAGGCGAGGAGATCGTCCTCACCGTCAAGTACGACGGCGCCCCCCGCCCACGCCGCGGCCTCTGGGGCGAGGTGGGGTGGGAGGAACTCACGGACGGGGTGCTCGTGGCCGGCCAGCCCAACGGCGCGCCGACGTGGTTCCCGTGCGTTGACCACCCCGCGTACAAGGCCACTTTCGACATCTCGTGCTGGACCGACGCGGGATACCGCGCCATCGCCAACGGCGCGCTGGAGTCCACGGCCCGCAAGGGCTCTCAGCACCGCTGGGTCTACCATGAGGCCTTCCCCACGAGCACCTACCTGGCAGCGCTGCAGATCGGCCGGTACGACGTCGTGGAGCACACGGGGCGCGTGGGCTTCGCCGCCTCGAACGCCCTGACCCGCCGGGCCCGGACGGCGCTCAAGGACCAGGAGGCGATGTTCGCGCTCTTCGAGCGGTGCTTCGGCCCCTACCCGTTCGAGTGCTACACGAGCGTCGTCTGCGAGGAGAGCCTCGAGATCCCCCTCGAGGCCATGGAGATGAGCCTGTTCGGCATCAACCACATGACGGCCGCCTGGGAGAACCAGCGGCTGATCGCGCACGAGATGTCCCACCAGTGGTGGGGGAACTCGGTGACGCTGCGGCAGTGGCGGGACCTGTGGATTCATGAGGGCTTCGCCTGCTACTCCGAGTGGCTGTGGTCCGAGGAGTCAGGGCGCTCGACGGTCGAGGCCGAGGCGCGCCTCGCCTATGCGGGGCTCGCGGCCAAGCCGCAGGACCTCGTCCTCGCTGACCCCGGGGCCGAGGACATGTTCGACGACCGCGTCTACAAGCGCGGCGCCCTCACTGTTCACGCCCTGCGTGTCCGGCTCGGCGACGAGCGCTTCTTCGCGGCGCTGCGGGCGGTGCAGGCGGCCTTCCGTCACGCGGTGGCCTCGACCGACGACGTCCTGGCCGTCCTCATGGAGGCCACGGGCGACGACGAGCTGCGCACAGTCCTGAGCCCGTGGCTCCTCGAGCCCGCGCTGCCCCCGTTCCCCGTGCGGGCGGCCTAGGGACCGCCGCCCCGCCCCCCACACCGGCCCGGCCCCCGACCCGACGGCCCGCTCCACTCACGCTGGCGTCCCCACTCACGATGGCCCCCCAGATTGGCGTCTACCCCCTGCAATGCCGGGGGCAAACACCAAGGACGGGGGCAAACGGCCCTCGCGGAGCGAACGGCGTCCTGCGGGCAAACGGGGTCTGGGGGCAAACGGCGCCCGGGGGACAAACGTGGTCAGGGGGCAAAACGCTCCCCGCGCCGCCCGCGCCGACGCGCCAGCGCCCACCCCAGGGCCGCGCCGACGACGACGCCGGCGGCCAGGTTGTGCGTCGGGACGACGATCGCGACCGTGACGAGCATGACGAGGGTCTCCGTCCAGGGGATCCGACGCAGGCTCGCGGGGGCCACGCTGCCCCAGTCGAAGGTGGTCGCCGAGATGTAGAGCATGACCGCCACGAGCACGGCCATCGGAATGTGGGCCACCACGGGGCTGAGGAGCATGACGAGCCCCAGCAGCCACAGCCCGGCCATGGCAGCCGAGACGCGGGATCGGCCCCCGCCGGTCTTGACGTTCATCATCGTCTGGCCGATCATCGCGCACCCGCCCATCCCGCCGAAGAGGCCCGCCGCGATGTTCGCGATGCCCTGGCCCCTGACCTCTCGCGGCGCGTTCGACTCGGTCTGGGTCAGTGAGTCCACGAGACGCTGCGTCATGAGGCTCTCGACAATGCCCACGAGGGCAATGGCCACGGCGTACGGGGCCACGGCGCCGAGCGCGGCGGCGTCCAGGGGCACATCCGGGAGGCCGGGCAGCGGCAGCGCCGTCGGCATCTTCCCCTTGTCCCCCACCTCCGGGACCTGCCAGCCGAGCGCCCACACGAGGCCCGTGCAGACGACGATCGCCGCGAACGGGGCGGGGACGGCGCGCGTCAGGCGCGGCATGACGATGACGAGGATGAGACCCAGCGCCGCGACCGGGTAGACGGCCCACGGCACGCCGATGACCTCGGGCAGCTGCGCGGCCGCCATGAGAATGGCGAGGGAGTTGACGAACCCTCGCATGACGGCCGGCGAGACGAACCGCATGAGCCGCGAGACGCCCGCGAAGCCGAGCCCAATCTGGATGAGACCGCCCAGAAGCACCGCGGCCACGAGGTACTCCTGCCCGTGCGAGCGCACGAGCGGCGCGGTCACGAGCGCTACGGCCCCCGCCGCGGCGGTGACCATGGCCGGCCGGCCGCCGACCACTGCGCTCGTGATGGCCATGATGACGGACGTGAACAGCCCCACGGCAGGGTCCACCCCCGCGAGGATGGAGAACGCGAGCACCTCAGGGATGAGCGCGAGCGAGGTGATGAGGCCGGCCATCGTCTCCGTCCAGAGGAGACGGGGCGAGCGAAGGACCACGCGGACGGACTGGCGCTGCGCCGGGGAGAGCCCGGCGGCGGGCCCGAGATCCGACGCGGACGGGGCGGCCACGGGGCGGGGGCTCGGGCTCCCGCTCGAGTCGGGGTGGGGAATCGTCACCGCTCGAGTTTAGTGCGTGTCAGGCGGCTGCACGAGGGCCGTGTCCAGGGCCTGGGGCTCGATCTCGAGTCCTCGCCCCGTGAGCTTCGCCAGGGCCTCCTTCTGGGTCCACACGCGCAAGCTGGCCGCCTCGGGGTCCGCGCTCGCTGCCACACGCCCGCGTTCGGCCGGCGTCAGGGCGTACTCCCCCCACCCTCGGGGGTGCGGGGCCCCCTTCCTGCCCCGCGCCTCGAGGTCCACACCCACGCGGGCCCACTCGGGCAGCGGCCCTCCCCCGGCGGAGAGGACGACGACGGCCGCGATGGCCAGGCCGCCGCCATCGAGGGAAGCCCGCGCGTACGAGATGCGGGCCAGGTCCCCACCCGCTCGGGACGCAGGGCTCGGCTCGCCGCGGGGATCAAGCTCCAGCCGGGGCTGTCCGTGCGCCACGGAGCCGCAGGCCGGGCAGACGGTGCTCAGCCTGACGGGGCGGCCGAGAACCTCGCTGGCCCACGCCTCAATCTCGCCCCGCCCCGCGCGGCGGCGGTCAAGCCCGGCGCCGGGCAGCAGGAAGGCGGCCCCGTGAAACACGAGGCCGCCAACCTGGGTGCGCACGCGGCGCAGAATCACACCGGCGACTACCGCTGCACCGCACCGAAGCGCTCGGCCGCGACGCGAACGGCCGCGGCGCGGGCCTCGCTCGCCTCGTCGGCCGTGAGCGTCCGGTCCTGGGCGCGGAACCGCATGGCGAACGCGAGGGACTTGTGGCCCTCCTCGACGCCCGGCCCCTCGTACACGTCGAAGAGGTCCACGGACTCGAGCAGCTCGCCCGCGCCCTCGCGGAGGGCGCCTTCGACATCCCCCGCCAGGGCGTCCGCGGCCACAACGAGGGCGACGTCCTGGGTTGTCGCCGGGTGCCCGGACAGCGGGCGTGCCACGACGACGTCCGGCGCGGCTTCGCTCACGGCCTCGACGTCGACCTCGAACACGGCCACGCGGCCAGGCAGGTCGAGGGACGCGGCGACCTTCGGGTGAAGCTCGCCCGCGTAGCCCACGTGGGTGCCGTCCGCGAGCGCCAGGGCGGCGCAGCGGCCCGGGTGGAACGCGTGGTGGTGAGCGCGGCTCGGCACGAGCTGCACGCCGAGGAGGTCGCCGACGAGACGGGCGGCGTCCAGAGCATCCGAGACGTCGACGGGGCGGCGGGCCACGCCTGCCCCCGCGGGGACGTCGTGCCCCACGAAGATCCCGGCGACGTGGAACGGCTGCGGCGGCAGCCCGGCGTCCAGGGCGTCGAGGGTCTGCTCGTCCGGCATCGCGCCGAGGGGCGGGATCTCACTCGTCCCGACCTTCTCGCCGGTGCGCGGCAGGAAGACGAGGCCGCCCTCGTAGAGCGCGAGGTCGCGGAAGCCGCGGGCCAGGTTGCGCTGCGCCACGCCCACGAGGCCAGGCAGGATGGAGCGGCGCATGAGCGAGAACTCGGCGCTGAGCGGGTTCTCGAGGCGGATGGCGGCCGGCGCCGCCCCGTCCCCGGAGGACCCGAAGAGCGCGTTCTGCGCCTCGGAGACGAACGGGTAGCTGAGCACCTCGGTCAGACCGGCGTCGGCAAGCCCCTGGAGGACACGGCGGCGATGCAGCTGGGCCTTCGTCAGGCCGCGCCCGGGAGGCGCCACGGGGAGCGTCGAGGGCAGGTCCTCGAACCCGCCGAGGCGGACGATCTCCTCGATGAGGTCCTCGGGCGTGGCCAGGTCGTGCCGCCAGGACGGCGGCGTGACGAGGAGGGCGTCGCTGTCTCTGCGGACGGCGCAGCCGAGCGCCTCGAGGTAGCCGATCTGCTGCTCGGCCGTGTATTCCAGGCCGATCCGCCGGGACGCGGCCTCGAGCCCCAGGCGGACCTCGGGGCGTGCCGCGGAGGCCGGCGTGGCGCCAGCCGCCGTCGTCGGACCCTCGGCCGTGACGACGAGGTCCGTGCCCTGGCCCGTGTCCCGGGCGCCGGCGAGCTCCACGAGAAGGTCGACGACGCGCTGCGCCGCGACGGGCGCGAGCAGTGGGTCCACGCCGCGCTCGAAGCGCTTTGCGGCCTCGGATGAGAGCTTGTGCGCACGCCGGGAGCGGGCCACGGAGACGCGGTCGAAGTGCGCGGCCTCGACGAGGATGCGCGTGGTTTCGGAGGAGACCTCGCTCGCGGCCCCGCCCATGACGCCGGCGATGCCGAGGGGGCCGGAGTCGTCGGCCACGACGAGGTCGCCGGCCGAGAGGGTCCGCTCCTTCTCGTCGAGGGTCGTCAGGCGCTCGCCCTCGGTGGCGCGGCGCACGGTGATGCCCCCGTCGATCCGGTCAGCGTCGTAGCAGTGGTTCGGCTGCCCGAGTTCGAGCATGACGTAGTTGGAGATGTCCACGGCGATGGAGATGGAGCGCATGCCAGCCAGGCGCAGGCGGCGCGCCATCCACACGGGCGTCGGGGCCGTGGGGTCGACGCCCTCGACGACGCGGGCCACGAAGCGGTCGCAGCCCGGCACCCCGTAGACCGGCGCGTCGTCGCGCACCGTCACCGGGTACGAGCCGTCGAGGGGGGCGGGCGTGACGGCGTCCGCGGGGTCCTTCGCCTCGGTGCCCGTGGCGAGGGCGTACTCGCGAGCCACTCCGCGCAGGGAGAACGCGTAGCCGCGGTCCGGCGTCACGTTGATCTCCGCCGCTTCCTCGGCGAGGCCGAAGAGCTCGAACACGTCCGTGCCGACCTCCGGGTCAAGGCCCATGCGGCCGAGCACGATGATGCCGTCGTGGTCCTCGCCGAGCCCCAGCTCGCGCGCCGAGGCGATCATGCCTGCGGAGACGTGCCCGTAGGTCTTGCGGGGGCTGATGCGGAAGTCGCCGGGCAGCACGGCGCCCGGCAGGGTCACGATGACCTTGTCCCCCGGCGCGAAGTTGTGCGCGCCGCAGACGATCCCCTGCACGCCGGAGGGGTCAATCCCCTCGCCCTCCAGCGCGGGCTGCCCCTCCGGGGCAACGCGCACCTGGCACCAGTTGATCGTCTTTCCGTTCTTCTGCGGCTCGGGCTCCATGGAGAGCACTTGGCCGACGACGATGGGGCCGCGGAGCTCAGCCCCGGGGCGATGCACGGCCTCCTCCTCGAAACCGACGGTGACGAGCTCGGCCAAGACCTGTTCGGCGGTGGCGTCTGCGGGCAGCGCGGTGAACTCGCGCAGCCAGTCAAGTGGAAGTCGCATGTCCTAGATCTCCATCCCGAAGTGCTGGCTGAAACGAATGTCGCCCTCGATCATGTCCCGCATGTCCGGGACCTCGTTGCGGAACATGAGGGTGCGCTCCACGCCCATGCCGAACGCGAAGCCCTGGTACTCCTCCGGGTCGATGCCCGCGGCGCGCAGCACGTTGGGGTTGACCATGCCGCAGCCGCCCCACTCGATCCAGCGGGGGCCGCCCTTGGCCCCGGGGTGCCAGACGTCGAGCTCCGCGCTCGGCTCGGTGAAGGGGAAATAGTTGGTGCGCAGGCGGATCTTGGCCTCGGCCCCGAACATCTGCCGGGCGAAGTGCTCCAGCGTGCCCTTGAGGTCCGCCATCGTCAGCCCGCGGTCCACCGCGAGGCCCTCGAACTGGTGGAAGACGGGGGTGTGGGTCGCGTCCAGCTCGTCCGTCCGGTACACGCGCCCCGGGCACAGCACGTACGCGGGGAGGTCCCGCTCGAGGAGCGCACGGACCTGCACGGGCGAGGTGTGAGTGCGCAGGACGACGTGGGAGTCGGCGGGCTCAACGAAGAAGGTGTCCTGCATTTCCCGCGCCGGGTGGTCCGGCGGGAAGTTGAGGGCGTCGAAGTTGAACCACTCCGACTCGACCTCGGGCCCTTCGGCGATCTCCCAGCCCATCGCGACGAACGCGTCAGAGACCTGCTCCTGGAGGACGCTGAGGGGGTGGCGCGCGCCGGCCTTGCGGCGGACGGGCAGGGCCGTGACGTCCACGGCCTCCTCCACGAGGATGCGGGCGTCACGCTCCTCCTCGAGCACGACCTGCCGCTCGGCGAGCGCGCGGGCGATCCGGCCGCGGGCGGGGCCGAGGATCTTGCCTGCGGCGGCCTTCTCAGACTTGTCGAGGCTGCCGATCTGGCGGTTGGAGAGGGCCAGCGGGGAGCGGTCGCCCGTGTGGGCGATCTTCACGTCCTTGAGCGCGGCCAGGTCGGCGGCACCGGCGATGTCCGCGAGTGCGGCCTCGACGGCCTGGCCGACGGCGGCCTCGTCCGTGGGGTGTGGAACCGCGGGATCCCCCGGGCTCGCAGGCTCAGTCATGGGTTTCGTCCTCCGTCGTGGGGGTCGTGCATCGGTCACAATCGTCTTCGGTCGAGTCTATCGCCCAGGCCCGCGCGCGGTCTGGCGGGCCCAGAGGGCGAGCAGTCGCTCGACGATCGGCACGTCCGCCGGGATCCACGGCACCTCCAGGGCGGCGGGGTCGAGTGGCAGCCATGCGCCGTCGTCGTGCGCATCCGTCAGGCGAGGCTCCCCGGTGAGGAGAGAGGCCCGGAAGACGCGCATCCGCAGGCCGTTCGCCAGCGTCCACCCCGCCCAGTCACCGGCCGCACCCTGCGGGCCGTCTGCCCGCTCCGCGCTGCCTGCGCCGGACGCGGCGCCGGGCCCAGCGTCGGGGCCCGGCCGGACCTCGTCATGGACCGCGATCTCGACGCCCAGCTCCTCCCGGCATTCGCGCCGCAGGGCCGTGTGAGCGTCCTCACCCGGCTCGCATTTTCCCCCAGGGAATTCCCAGAGACCAGCTAGCGTTGGGGGATACGTGCGTCGCGCCGCAAAGAACGCTCCCTCGCGGACCAGCGCAGCCGCGACGATGAGCGGGCCGCCCTGGCCGGCCGGTAGGACGTCAGTCATGCACTCCAGGCTAGTACGGCCCGCGAACCACCCAAGCGAGAGTGAGAACCACGCGAATGACCCGCACCGCTCAGGCCCCCGGCCCGGCAGCCTCGCCCGCCTCCCTGTCTCGCCGCACCCAGATCGCCATCGCGGCGCTCGCCGTCGGCGGATTCGGCATCGGCGCCACCGAGTTCACGATCATGGGCCTCCTCGACCCGATGGTGCGCGACCTCGGCATCACCATCCCCGAGGGCGGCCACGTCATCAGCGCGTACGCCCTTGGTGTCGTCATCGGCGCGCCCACGCTCGCGGCGCTCGGCTCGCGGCTGCCCCGGAAGACGCTCGCGCTCGGCCTCCTGACGTGGTTCACCCTCGCGAACGCCTCCTCGTTCTGGGCGGCGGACTACTCCTGGCTGCTCGTCACCCGCTTCCTCTCGGGGCTGCCTCACGGGGCGTACTTCGGCGTCGCCGCCGTCATCGCCGGGTCCCTCGTGCCCGTGACCCGCCGCGGCTGGGCCATGTCCATGGTCCTCATGGGACTGTCGGTCGCGAACGTCATCGGCGTCCCCCTCATCACCTGGCTCGGGCAGACCGCCGGATGGCGCACGATGTTCCTCGCGGTCGCCGTCATCGGCATGGCCGCCCTCCTCGCCGTGACGCTCACGGTGCCCCACGAGCCCGCACCGGAGGGCGCGAGCATGCGCGGCGAGCTGCGCGGCCTCAAGCACCCGCAGCTGTGGCTCGCGCTCGGCATCGGCACGGTCGGGTTCGGCGGCTTCTTCGCCGTCTACTCGTACATCTCCCCCACGCTCCTCACCGTCACCGGCATCCCCGAGGCCACCCTGCCCTTCGCCGTGGGCGTCTACGGGGTGGGCATGGTCGTCGGCAACTGGTTCGCGGGCATCCTCGCCGACAAGTCCGTCATGGGCACGATCTTCGGCGCCTGCATCGGCATCATGGCCCTCGAGGCGGGCTTCGCGCTCTTGTCCCCGTGGGCGGTGCCCGCGTTCATCCTCATCTTCCTCATCGGCGCCTCGGGCTCCTTCCTCGTGGCACCCCTCCAGAAGCGCCTCGTCGACGTCGCCCCGGACGCCCCGTCCCTTGCCGCGTCCCTCAACCATTCCGCGCTCAACATGGCGAACTCGCTCGGCGCGTTCCTCGGCGGCGCCGTCATCGCCGCAGGCTTCGGCCTGCAGGCGCCGGCCTGGGTGGGCGTGGGGCTTGCGTTCCTCGGCCTCCTCCTGGCCCTCGTCTCCCACGCGCTGGACCGCCGCAGCATCGCCCGCTCGCACTGACCCGCCGGGCCTCAGCCGCCGGGCCTCAGCCGCCGCACCCGGTAGGCTTTCTCCACGGGCACCCCGCCCGTTCCCCCACAACGGAAGAGACTCATGAGCGCCGGACTCGCAGCCCTCCTCGACGACATCGCCGCCCTCGCGAAGCTGGCCGCCGCCAGCGTGGACGACGTCGGCGCGGCAGCCGGGCGGGCCAGCGCGAAGGCCGCGGGCGTCGTCGTCGACGACACCGCCGTCACGCCCCGGTACGTCCAGGGCGTTGACCCCAAGCGCGAGCTGCCGATCATCTGGCGCATCACCAAGGGCTCGCTCGTCAACAAGATCCTCATCATCCTGCCGCTCGCCCTGCTGCTCAGCCAGTTCGCGCCGTGGCTCCTCACGCCGATCCTCATGCTCGGCGGCACGTACCTCTGCTTCGAGGGCGCGGAGAAGCTCTGGGAGATCGTCAGCGGGCACCACGAGGCCGAGGCCCCCACGTCCGAGCGCGGCAAGGACGCCGAGGATCGGGTCGTCAAGGGCGCGGTGCGCACCGACTTCATCCTCTCCGCCGAGATCATGGTCATCTCGCTCAACGAGGTCGCCCACGAGCCCCTCCTCGCGCGCACGCTCATCCTGCTCGTTGTGGCCATCGGCATCACGGCGCTCGTCTACGGCGTCGTGGGCCTCATCGTCAAGATGGACGACATCGGCCTCGCCCTGTCCCGCCGCAAGAGCGCGGGCTCGCAGCGCTTCGGGCGCGGCCTTGTCAAGGCCATGCCGCACGTCCTCAAGGTCATCTCCACCGTGGGCATCTTCGCGATGCTCTGGGTCGGCGGCCACATCATCCTCGTCGGCATGGACTCCCTCGGATTCCACGCGCCGTACGGGTTCGTGCACCACCTCGCCGAGATGGTTCACGGGGTGGCGGGCGTGGGCGCCTTCCTCGCCTGGCTCGTCGAGACGGCCTTCGCCCTCGTCTTGGGCGTCATCTGGGGCGCGGTGATCGTCGCCATCATGCATGTGCTCCCCTTCGGCAAGAAGCACGACGACGGGGCCGCCGCCCACTAGCGCCGCCGGCGCGGGGCCGCCGTCCGCGCCGACTACGCCCGGCGCTGGGCCCGCGCGGACGCGTAGAGGCACAGGGTCGCGGCCGTGCCCACGTTGAGGCTCTCCGCCTGCCCGTACAGCGGCACCCTGACCCTGGCGTCCGCGTACTGCTCCTCCTCCACGGTGAGGCCCTGGGCCTCGTTGCCGAAGAGCCACGCCCCGCGCCGCTCCAGCAGCGACGTCCCCCGGCGCGCGTGGGCCTCGTCCTGGAGCTCGTCGAGATCCGTCTCCCCGTAGCCGTCCGCCGCGAGGAGGGTCAGCCCGGAGGCCCGCAGGCGCTCGAGCGCATCCTCCCCCGCCACGGAGAAGGGCACGTGGAAGAGGCTGCCGGCCGTCGAGCGCACAACCTTGGGGTTGTACGGGTCAACGGTGCCGGGCAGGAAGACGACTCCCCCCGCCCCAGCCGCGTCCGCGGCCCGCAGGATCGTGCCCGCATTGCCGGGGTCCTGGACGCGCGCCAGAACGGCCACGCACGACGGCTGGGCCTCCAGCAGGGCCTCGAGGGGCACGTCAAGCATCCGCCCCACGGCGACCATCCCCTGCGGGCTCGTCGTATCCGCCATGGCCTGAATGACGCTCGGCTCGGCCAGCCTGACCGGCACCCCCGCCACCGAGGCCAGTTCCGCAATGTCACCGTGGCGCTCCAGCGCCGGGACCGTCGCGAAGAGCTCGGTCACGCCCCGCAGACCGGCGTCGTCGGCCCCTCTCCCGCGCCCCGCCGCAGGCGAGGCCGCCCCGGAGGCCACGCCACCCGCACGGCCGGCCACCCGGCGCGACTCGCGACCGAGCGCCTCCCGGACGCACTGCGGCCCCTCGATGAGGAACAGGCCCTCCTTGGCCCGCTGGGAGCGGGTGCGCAGGCGCGCAATGCCCCGAATGCGGTCAGCGTTGGGGTTGCTCAGAAGATCCACGGGAGGGGTCCTTTCTCAGGCGTAGGGCTCGAGGGCCGGTGGGTGAAGGCGCGCCCCGCCGGGGGGCGCAGCCCGCCCGCACGGCGACGCACAAACGCGCGTGGGCGCCGGTGTCTCCACCGACGCCCACGCGCGCATGAAAAGCGTTCAGACGCTGAAATCAGCCCTGGAACTTCTGGCGAGACTCGCCACCGGCGGGCGCGAACCCGGCGGCCTTGGCGGACTCGACAGAGTTGAACCAGAACTCAGCCTCCGTCTGCTCGTACCAGGTGGAACCCGGCACGTGGTACTTGCCGGACTGGCGGTTGCCCTTGATGACATAGCCAGCCGGGGGCTCCTCGCCCGGGACGGCCTTGACGCCCTCGGACGCGGCCTCGGTGGACGCCTCAGCGGCGGCGGGGGCCTCAGCGGCGGGAGCCTCGGCGACCTTCGCGGCCTTCGGAGCCTTGACGGCCTTCGGCGCCTTCACGGCCGTGGAGCCCTCGGAGCGCTTGGCGTTGACATCGGCCGGGAGGGCCTCCTTCGCCAGCTTGACGAGGCCGGCGAACGCGTTGGCGTCCGAGACGGCGAGCTCGGCGAGCATGCGGCGGTCAACCTGGATCTCAGCGGCCTTGAGGCCCTGGATGAGGCGGTTGTAGGTCATGCCGTTGACGCGGGCCGCAGCGTTGATGCGCTGGATCCAGAGGCGGCGGAAGTCGCCCTTGCGCTTGCGGCGGTCGCCGTAGCTGTAGACGAACGAGTGGAGCAGCTGCTCCTTCGCCTTGCGGTAGAGGCGCGAGCGCTGCCCGCGGTAGCCGGACGCGCGGTCGAGGATGACCCGGCGCTTCTTGTGGGCGTTGACTGCCCGCTTCACACGTGCCACGTGTGTACTCCTTCGAATCTGTCAGGGGCCTGCCCGGTGGGCGGCTCGTCCTGGAGGCGGTACCGTGCGCTGAACGCGCCACGGCGTGCTGGTTACGGTGGTGTGAGCCTTAGAGGCCGAGCATGCGGCGGATGGTCTTGCGATCCGCCGGAGCCACGATCTTGTCCGAGCCGAGACGGCGCGTCAGGCTGGAGGGCTTGTGCTCAAGGTAGTGGCGGCGGTTGGCCTGCTGGCGCTTGAGCTTTCCGGAACCAGTGAGCTTGAAGCGCTTCTTGGCACCGCTGTGAGTCTTGAACTTCGGCATGTCTGCCGTTCTCCTTACGTGTTCCCAACCACGGACGCGCCGCGGCGGGGGCTGATCAGCATGCGCGCCCCGTCACCGGGGGCGCCTGCTCTTGGCAATGGAACGCTCGTGGCTCTCCGAAGAGGGCTACGAGGACGCGGGACGACCTGCCCCGGGCTTCGGCTGCCCCATGGGCTTGGGGACCGGTGCCGGCTTGGGCGTGGCCGCAGGCTTGGGCGCGCCTGCTGGGCGGGGCGCCGGGGTGGCCGGCTTTCCCGTTCCAGCGGACGAGTCTGATGCGGGCTTCGGCGCGGCTGCCGGCCGGGCGACCGGCGGCTTGGCCGACGGAGTCCGCGCGGGGGCGGGGCGTCGCTCGCCTGCCGCGGCAGGCGGAGTGCGGCGTGCCTCTCCCGAGGGAGCGGACGACGACGGGCGGCGCTCGCCTGAACCCGAGGCGGGGCGTCCTCCGGACGCGGACCTCGGCGCGGAAGAACGGGCCGGCGCCTTCGAGGACGGAGCCTTGGAGGCGGGTCGCGAGGCGGCTGCCCGCTCCGCTGCCGCCTTCGCGTCTGCGGCCTTCTGGGCCTCAGTGCGAATGCCGAACTGAGGCGTCGACGGGGCTTCCGGCGCGGGGGCCTGATCCGTACCCGCCGCCTGCGAGGCCATCTGCTTCAGGCCCTCCGGCATCGCGTCCGCAAGGGACTGGCCGCTCGAGGGGACCTTCTGCGTGTCCACGCGCTCCATGCGGGATGAGCGCTGCTGGCGGCGAGTCGGCGCGCCGGGCTCCTCAGGGGCCTGGCTGCGGCGGGCCGCAGCCTTGGCCTCGGCCTTGTTCTTGAGCGGACCCACGACCATGACCATGTTGCGGCCATCAATGCGCGGGGCAGACTCGACGGCGCCGAACTCCGCGACGTCCGCAGCGAACTTCTCGAGCAGGCGGATGCCGAGCTCGGGACGCTGCTGCTCACGGCCACGGAACTGGATCATGGCCTTGACCTTGTCGCCAGCCTCGAGGAAGCGGCGAGCGTGGCCCGTCTTCGTGTCGTAGTCGTGGGAGTCGATCTTAAGGCGGAAGCGCACTTCTTTCAGGACCGTGTTGGTCTGGTTCTTCCGCGACTCGCGGGCCTTGACCGCTGCCTCGTACTTGAACTTGCCATAGTCCATGAGCTTGCACACCGGCGGCTTTGCCTGGGGTGCAACCTCGACGAGATCGAGGTCCGCCTCGGCTGCAAGCCGGAGGGCGTCCTCGATGCGCACGACGCCGACCTGCTCTCCGTTGGGTCCGACGAGTCGGACCTCCGGGACGCGGATCCGATCATTAATGCGTGTCTCGCTGATGTGAGTTGCTCCTTGACTGAGAAAACTGGGACTGCACGCGAAAAGACCTCCGCGGGCAGGTGCTCAGCGGAGGTCTCAACAATCATGCCCACCGGTCTGCGCACCGTCTCTGCCGATGCGCCCCGTCAGGGCATGTACCCGATGATCCAACGCTGCTCGCGGTCACCTAGGTGGGAGAATCTCCACTTCGCTTAGATAATGTTATCACCATGACACAGGAATCCGTGAACCACGAGTCCAACAGCCACGAGCAGGCTGCCCGCGACATCGCCGAGGTACCCGCCGTTGAGCTCATCAACACTGCGGCCGTCCACTTGCTCAGCGCGGCCGCCGTCAAGTGCGGACTCGCCGCCGGCCCGGACGCCGAGGAGCTCAAGGATCTTGACGAGGCCCGCAAGCTCATCACCGCCCTCGCGGGACTCGTGACCGCCGCCGCCCCCGAGATCGGCAGCCAGCACGCGGCCCCGCTGCGAGACGGCCTGCGCTCCGTGCAGCTCGCCTTCCGCGAGGCCTCGACCATCCCGGACGCGCCCGGGCAGGGCCCCGGCGAGAAGTTCACAGGCCCCGTCAACTAGTCCCGCTGGGCCCCGGTCTCATCACGAGGCCGGGGCCCGCTCTCTTTCCCCGCCGAACGGCGGCACCATTCGGCGAACCCTTCACCCCCTGGGGCTTTCTCCCGCTTGACGACGCCCCATTCACCATGTCGCGCCGCCACGCATGACGCGGATCGACAAGCCTCCTACGCCCTACGCCCCGCGCGTCAGAACGGTGCGTCGCCGCTGGCGGGCAAGCAGGCCCGCACCGCCGACGACGAGCCCGACGACGCCCGTGACCACGTACGCGCCGGCGGGGTGGCCAGCGTCGATGACGAGGCCCACGAGCGGCGAGCCCGCGGCCGTGCCGATCGTCATGGCCGAGCCGTACCAGCCCATGGCCTCACCCCTGACCTCCTCCGAGACGAGGGAGCTGAGACGCTCGCTCGCCGAGGAGAGGGTTGGCGCACAGAACAGCCCCGTGGGAATGGACCACCAGGCGAGCTCCCACGGGGTCCGTGCGAGCAGCATCGGGATGGCCGTGACGCCCATGAGAGCCAGGAGAATCATCGGGGAGATGGGCCGCTCCACTACGGCGTAGACAAGCCCGCCGATCACCGACGCGCCGCACCAGAAGACGAACACGAGGCCGAGCGCCTCCGCCTCCCCCACGGCGCGGAGGTTGGCGATGATGGAGACCTCCGTGCCGATGAGGACGAAGCCGCTCGCGGCCGCGGTGATGAGCGTCGCCACGACGGGCAGGGTCAGCCATGGCACGTGCCGGTCCCTGCGCTGCCGCAGCCGCTCCCGCATCCTCCGGCGGGCGATCCGCTGGCCGGCGGACTCGATGTCGCCGGCGACCTGCCCCAGGTTGGCCGGGGCGGCCGCCACCGCGGACTTCACGGAGTACTCGAGGTCGGCGTCGAGATCGGCGTCCGGACGCCTCGCCGCGGAGGATCGCGTGGGCGGGTTGAGGATCATCAGCCAGATGCCGGCGAGTGCGGCCGACCAGCCCACGGCCATGAGGCCGAAGGTCGTGGACAAGGATGCGGCGATGGCCACTGCAGCGGCGGGCCCGATCATGAAGACGATCTCCGTGCCCATGGAGTCCACCGTGTACGTCGTGCGCCGCAGCTGGCCCGTGGTCTGCACGCCGAGGGACTGGCGCACGAGCGAGAACACGGGCAGGCTCAGCATGCCGCCCAGGAACGCGAGCGGCACGAGTCCCCACAGGGGCACGTGCGCCGCGGCCGTCCAGATGAGCATCTCCGCCACGATGGACGGGATGAGCGCCCGCCGCAGCCCCACTTGGTCGATTCGCCGCCCGCGCCACGGCCCGCCCACGGCGATGCCGATGGTCACGGCGGCGGCGACAATGCCCGACTGCGCATACCCGAGTCCCAGCGTGTCCACGACGTGCAGGGTCAGCAGGATGCCCGCAGCAGCGTGCGGCAGGCGCGCGATCATGCCGACGGTGATCAGCTGAACGAGGGGCGGCCTCGCCAGGACCTCGCGGAAAGGACCAAGGTTCACGTACAGGCTCCAGGACGGCGTGCGCGGCTCAAGCGCGCGGTGGCTAGGGGTTCGAGGTGCTCAGCCTGTCCGCCAGCCGGCGCGCCGTCAGGCGGCGGGACCGGCGTTCAGGACTCTCAACGAGAGGGAGTCGGCCTTCTCGGCGACAATGCTCGAGCGCGCGATCTCCTGGGACACACGTTCCATGAGACGCGCCACTGCCTCCGCCGTCAAGCCACTGTGCACAAAAACTTGACACTGGAGCTCCGGGCCCGCTCCCCCGCCCCGGCGGGTGCCGCGGGGGCCCGTCGAGTCGACGCCGGCTCCCCTGGCAGGGCGAATCGCCGCCACCTCCGGGAACTGGGCGGCACAGGCCGCCAGGGCGTCCGAGACATCCGCCGAGTCGAAGGCCGGGGTCCACTCCTCGCCCTTGGCGAGCGCCCAGACAGCTGGTCGCCTCAGGACAAACTGGCCGTCGTCCTGCCCAGGGTCGATGACGAGCAGCGCGGCTCCGTCCTGCACGCACGACAGGGCGAGGCGGCGCGCGTCGAACGGCACGGGGCGAGCGTCCGACGCCCACTGCGCCACGAACGCCGAGTCCGTGAAGACGGGCAGGGCGCGGCGACCGTCGGGTGCGACGAGGGAGCAGATCGACATGTCGGCGGCCTTGTCCCCGGCGGCTGCGTCGTCGTGCGGATGAGACGACTGGGCACCCGGGTCCGGCGCGTGGTCCGCGCGGACCGCGACGAAGAGGCGCACGCCGGGCAGGGCCCGGGCGACCTCGGTCTCCTCCGCCTCGCCTGCACTCCAGCGAGCGAGGACGGAGGCGAAGGCGGGGTCAGCGCGGCCGTCGTCCTCGGGGTCCAGGGGACGAGAGTGCTCGAACGAGCGCCCGGCCCACGGCTGCCCCGCGGTGTCGGCGACGTTCTCGCCGCCTGCTATGCGGTTTTTCTGACGCTCAAGCGCGGCTGCGATGTGACCGGGCAGGGAGCGCGCCTCCTCGCCCCCGGGGCGCTCTGCCCCCGTCACGCGGGGCGGCCGGCGACGTCGAGCGCCTCCGGCAGGGTGAAGCGGCCGGCGTAGAGCGACTTGCCGAGGATGGCCCCTTCGAGCCCGCGCGGCACGAGCGTCGCCAGCGCCTCGATGTCCGCGAGGGACGAGATGCCCCCCGAGGCCACGACGGGCCTGTCCGTCACGTCGAGGATCGAGGCGAGCAGCTCGAGGTTCGGGCCGGTCAGCGTCCCGTCCTTCGTCACGTCGGTCACGACATAGCGCGCGCAGCCAGCATCCTCGAGGCGGCGCAGGACGTCCCAGAGGTCCCCGCCCTCGCGGGTCCACCCGCGGGCCGCGAGCGTCGTTCCGCGCACGTCGAGGCCCACGGCGATCTTGTCACCGTGAGCCTCAATGGCCCGCGCGGTCCATTCGGGGTTCTCGAGTGCGGCGGTGCCGAGGTTGACGCGCGTGGGGCCGAGCTCAAGGGCGGCTTCGAGGGAGGCGTCGTCGCGGATGCCGCCGGAGAGCTCGATCTTCACGCCGATCTCCGAGAGGACCTCCCCGATGACGGCGCGGTTGCTGCCTCGCCCGAAGGCCGCGTCGAGGTCCACGAGGTGGATCCACTCCGCCCCGTCCTGCTCCCACTGGCGCGCGGCGTCGAGCGGCGAGCCATAGGAGGTCTCGGAGCCGGCCTCCCCCTGAACGAGGCGGACGGCCTGACCGTCGGCGATGTCAACGGCGGGGAGAAGCTCTAGGTGGCGAGTCATGAGGGGCCTTTCTGGGTCGAGCACGAGAGACGGAGGGTGGGTCAGGAGGGGATCACGAGGTACGCGGCCACAAGGGACAGGCCCGCGAGGAGGAGCATGCAGATCCACGTCCAGCGCGGCAGCCCCTGCTGGCGGAGCGAGTACGCCCCGCCGAGGAGCACGCCGGCGAGGGCCATGAGGAGGACAGCGGGCGCGCCGTTCATGAGCGCAGGCTTTCGAGCCAGTTGCGCAGGAGAGCCAGACCGGCCTCGCCGGACTTCTCGGGGTGGAACTGGGTTGCGGTCAGGGGCCCGTTCTCCACGGCGGCGAGGAAGTCCCCGCCGTGCGTGCTCCACGTGACCGACGGCGGCTTCATGAGGGGCTGGGCGACGTCGAACTCCCAGCGCTGCACCCCGTAGGAGTGGACGAAGTAGAACAGCTCATCCTCAATGCCCTTGAAGAGCACCGTGTCCTCCGGCGGGCGAACTGCGTTCCACCCCATGTGGGGCACGACCTCGGCCTGGAGCCGCTCGACGACGCCCGGCCATTCGCCGAGCCCCTTCGCGGCGGTGCCGTGCTCCGAGCCTTCCTCGAACATGATCTGCATGCCGACGCAGACGCCGAGCACCGGGCGCCCGCCCGCCACTCGGCGGCCGATCATGCGGCCGCCGTGGACCGCGGTGAGCTGATTCATGACAGCCTCGAAGGCGCCCACGCCGGGGACGAACAGGCCGTCCGCGTTCTGCACGGCGTCTCGGTCCCGCGTCAGCGTGACCTGCGCGCCCACGTGCTCCAGGGCTCGGACGGCGGAGCGCACGTTCCCCGAGCCGTAGTCAAGGACGACGACGTCGGGCCGCCTCACAGTGCGCCCTTGGTCGAGGGGATCCCCGTGACGCGGGGGTCCGGTTCGATGGCGGCCCGGAGCGCACGGGCAAGGGCCTTGAACTGGGCCTCCACGATGTGGTGGGGGTCCCTGCCGCCGAGGACGGTCATATGGAGGCAGATCTGCGCGTGGAGGGTGATGGCCTCGAAGACGTGACGGGTCAGCGAGCCCGTGAAGTGGCCGCCGATGAGGTGATGCTCCAGGCCTGCCGGCTCGCCGCTGTGGACGAGGTAGGGGCGGCCGGAGATGTCGACGACGGCTGACGCGAGGGCCTCGTCCAGCGGCACGGCCGCCTGTCCGAACCGCGAGATCCCCCGCTTGTCCCCCAGCGCCTCTCGGAGCGCCTCCCCGAGGACAATGGCGACGTCCTCGACGGTGTGGTGAACGTCGATGTGCGTGTCGCCCGTGGCTTCGACGGTCATGTCGATGAGCGAGTGCTTGGACAGCGCCGTGAGCATGTGGTCGTAGAACGGCACGCTCGTGGAGATGGAGGACTGCCCGGTTCCGTCGAGGTCGAGGCTGAGCCTCACGTGGGACTCACTCGTGCGCCGCTCGATGGAGGCCGTGCGCCGGCCGGTCTGCTGCTCCGTGCGCTGGGGTGTCGGGGAGGTCATCGGGTGGTGTCCTTTGCGATGTCAGGAGTGGGTGAGTCTGTGGCGGGCGGTTCCGCCGAGGCCCCGTTCCCGGCGGGCAGGACGTGTTCGGGGGCGAGGCGGCGCATCGCTGTGAGGAAGGCGTCCGTCTCCTCACGGGTTCCAGCGCTGACGCGGAGCGAATTCGGGATGCCGACGTCTCGGATGAGGATGCCGTCGTCGAGCAGCGCCTCGAACAGCGCCTGGGAGTCGCGGACGCCCGTGAAGAAGACGAAGTTCGCGTCGGAGACGGCCGGGGAGAAGCCCAGCTCTCGGAGGGTGGCCTCGATCCGGTCCCGTTGGGCCCGGATGTCGTCGACGGTTGCGAGGAGGTCCTCGGCGTGAGCGAGAGCCCCCAGCGCCACCGCCTGGGTCACGGCGGAGAGGTGGTAGGGCAGCCGGACCAGTTGGAGGGCGTCGACGACGTGAGGGGCAGCGGCGAGGTAGCCGAGGCGCGCGCCGGCGAGGCCGAAGGCCTTGCTCATGGTCCGGGTGACGATGAGCCGCTCCCGGCCCTTCAGGAGCCGCAGGGCGCTGCGCGTGGAGTCGCGGGCGAACTCCGCGTAGGCCTCGTCAACGACGATCATGGTCCGGTACGGCTCGCTCGCCTCGTAGAGGGCCTCGATGACGTCAGGCCCAAGGGCCGTGGCGGTCGGATTGTTCGGCGAGGCGAGGAAGACCACGGCCGGCTCGGCCTCGGCAAGCTGCTCGAGGGCAGATTCCTGCGTGAGGCTGAAATCGGACCCCCGCGTTCCGGCCACGTAGTCCGTGTCCGTCCCCGCTGCGAGGAGCGGGTACATCGAGTATGTCGGGGTGAACGAGAGGAGGGCCCGGCCCGGACCGCCGAAGGTCTGGAGGATCTGCTGGAGAATCTCGTTGGAGCCATTGGCGGCCCAGACGTTCTCGTACGCGAGGTCAATGCCCTGGACCTGAGCGTTCAGGTAGTCCGCGAGCTCTGAGCGAAGCTCCACCGCATCCCTGTCTGGATACCGATTGAGCCCGCCCACAACACTGGCAACCTTGCCCACGATGGTCTCTTGGACCGCCTCCGGCAGGGGATGGGTGTTCTCGTTGACATTGAGCGCAAAGGGAACACTCTTCTGGGGTGCGCCGTAGGGCGACTTTCCCCTGAGGTTCTCCCGGAGGGGCAGGGCGGAAAGGGAATCTCGACGGTCGTTCACACGCACCAGCCTAGTCTTCCCCACGGACAGGCAGACCCTGTCACCGGGGCTTGAGACACCCCACCGAGATCCGGAGTGACGGAGTTCACGCACGCTGACCCGAGGATTGCCCCGGAGGACGCCCTCCTGCCGGGCCTACTTGAACAGGGGGACGCTCAGCTCCTGGCCAGGCTCAAGGGCGCTGGAAGCCAGCCCGTTGGCCTCGACGATCGCCGCAACGACCTCGCGCGGGTCCGTACCCGGGTTGGTGCGCTGGGCAACCTCCCACATAGACTCCCCCGGCTCGACGGTCACCACGGCGACGGACGGGGCTGCGCTCGTGGAGGCGTCGGCCTGAGTCGCCATGAACGAGCCGCCCACGATGAGGCCGAGGAGAAGCGCAAACAGCGGCAGTCCGACCAGGACGAAGCGGCCGCGCCGAGTCAGCCGGAGGGCCGAGGGCTTCGAGACGGAGACCTCGGGCTGGCGAGGGGAGACGGATGAACGCGATGAGACGGACGAGAGAGTAAGAGCGGACATGGCTGCAGATTCCTTTCCTGCGCTGGTCACCGATCCAGACGTTCTCGCTCCGGGCGGCGACTCGAACACACATTCGGCGATCGGGGGTGCGACGAGCTCCAAGAACCCGGCTGACTCGAACGCCTGTTCGATACATCAGTTCTAGCACCTATGTTCGAGGTGTGTCCAGTGGTTGTCGAAACTATGTTTGATTCCCCACATCTCAGCGCCTAAGCTGGGCTGTAGAAGAACTCACGATCCACTCAACACGGAGGGGTGGACACGATAAGGAGACGCGCAGATGACCACTGGCCGGGCGCCGGAACTGACCCCCACTCAGCGCGCGGTCATGGAGTGCGTAGAAGCGTTCCATGCGGAGAACGGCTACGCACCCTCACTGCGTGACATCGGCAAGGTCACGGGCCTCACGTCCACGTCCTCCGTGAACTACCAGCTCAAGCGCCTCGTGGAGCTCGGCTACATCCGCCGCCCCGAGAACCGCCCGCGCTCGATCGAAATCCTTCGCCCCGTCTCGGGGCAGCGGGCCACGGCGTCAGCGCCTGATTCGTCCGTGCAGGATCACGCCTCGGCGGGGGCGCCGCAGGCGGGCTCCCTGGCACGGGAAGGATCACCCGCCGCAGCCGCGTCGTCGGCCTCGCAGGAGGCGAACGGCGCCTCAGGCGCCGCCGACATCGCGGGCCTCGCACCCGTGACCCCGCTCCAGGCGCGGGAGGACAGTACGAGCGTCGGAGTGCCGCTGGTCGGACGCATCGCCGCCGGCGGGCCGATCCTCGCCGAACAGGACATCGAGGACATCGTCACGCTGCCGCGCAGCATCGTGGGCCAGGGCGAGCTCTTCATGCTCAAGGTCCGCGGAGACTCGATGGTGGACGCCGCGATCTGCGACGGGGATCTCATCGTGGTTCGCCGCCAGAACACGGCCATGAACGGCGACATCGTCGCGGCGCTGCTCAACGACGAGGCCACCGTCAAGACCTTCCGCCAGCGGGACGGCCACACGTGGCTGCTGCCCCAGAACTCGCAGTACGAGCCCATCCTCGGTGACCATGCGGTCATCATGGGCAAGGTCGTCTCGGTGCTCCGCGCCCTCTAGCCTCAGCCCGTCTGGCCTCCGCGCCCGCTCGCCTCCGCGCAGCGGGCTTCGGGAGCGGCCGCTAGGCTCCGTCGTCGTCCCGGAGGCGCGCCAGCGCCCCCTCAGCCACCTCGAGCTTCTCGGTGCGCCACAGGGGCGGGAGGCTGCGCAGGAGGAACCCGCCATAGCGCTCCGTGGCGAGGCGGGAGTCCAGAACGGCCACCACCCCGCGATCGTCCGTCGAGCGGATGAGCCGGCCCACGCCCTGGGCCAGGCGGATCGCCGCACTCGCCGCCGCGACCCCCATGAACCCGTTGCCGCCCGCCTGCGTGATGGCACGGGAGCGAGCCGTGGCGAGGGGGTCGTCGGGCCGCGGGAACGGGATCCGATCAATGACGACGAGCCGGCACCCGCGCCCGGGCACATCCACGCCCTGCCACAGCGTCATCGTGCCGAAGAGGCACGTCGACTCGGTCTCGGCGAACTCCTTGATGAGCGCCGCCGTGGCGCCGTCACCCTGGCACAGCACCTCGAAGTCGACGCGCTCGCGCACCCACTCGGCCGCCTCCTGGGCCGCGCGCTTCGAGGAGAAGAGGCCCAGTGCCGCCCCGCCGGAGGCCGTGATGAGGCGCAGCAGCTCCTCGCGCGTCTCGGGGGCCGCGTGCATGCCGGGCTTCGGCAGGTGCCGCGGCGTATAGAGGATGCCTTGCCTTTCGTAGGCAAAGGGGGATCCGACGTCGAGCTCCGCGTGAGAAGGCGCGTCCGGCCCAGCCAGACCGAGGTCGCCGGCCACCGCGTCGAAGCGGCCCCCGAGGGCCAGCGTGGCGCTCGTGAGAATGACGGTCTTGTCCTCGAAGAGGCCCTCGCGCAAGCGCATGGCCACGGAGACGGGCGCCACGTTGAGGGTGGCCTCCGCGTTGCGATCACGCGAGTACCCCTGGCCGGGCGTGAACTCGCTGGGCCTGGTGACCCAGGCGATCTCGCCTGAGTCGGCGGCGCCGATGAGCCGTTCGGCCGCCTGGAAGACGTCCTGGACGCGGGATCGGGCCAGCTGCGCGGCGGCGTCGGGGTCCTCGCCGGGACTGGGCTTCAGGTCGGAGAACGCGGCGCGCGCGGAGTCCCGGACCAGCTCCACCGCCCGGCCGAGGTTCGGGGTGAGGCCGCGGTGCAGGAGGCCCTCCTCCATGAGCGCGAGCTCGGCCTGGAGGGCCTCGGCCGCCCCGTTCATGGGCTCGTCGTCGACCTTCGCGGCCTTCCTGGCGGCACTCGCGGCGGCGGTGATCATCGCGGCGTTGAGCGTGCCGGTGACGGCGGCCGTGACGCGGTCCTGAAGCTCGTGGGCCTCGTCGACCACGACAACGCTGTGCTCGGGGAGCACCTGCATACCCTCGAACGCGGAGATCGCCAGCAGCGCGTGGTTCGTGATGACGATGTCCGCCTCCCCCGCCCTCTCCCGCGCGAGTTCACTGAAGCAGGCCTCGGCGAGCGGACACCGCTGCGCCCCAAGGCACTCTTGCGCCGTGACGGACACCTGCCGCCACGCCTTGTCGGACACGCCCGGCGTCAGCTCGTCCCGGTCTCCGGTGTCCGTGGTCTCTGCCCAGGCGCGCAGCCTCTGGACCTCCTGCCCCAAGCGGTCCGGTCCGGCGGAGAAGGTTGTGACGTTCGTGATCCGGGGCGCGGACGGGTGCGCGACCGCATGCTCGGCGGGGTCTTCGAAGAGGGGGTCTTGCTCGTCTTCCGGGTATCCGCCCTCGAGCTTGTTGAGGCATACGTAATTGGACCGGCCCTTGAGGAGGGCGACGTCCACGGGGCGGGCCAGGTGCGGCTCCACGGCGTCGAGCAGCCGCGGCACGTCCCGCCGGACGATCTGGGACTGGAGCGCCAGCGTCGCCGTCGCAATGACCATGGGGCCGTCCTCCCGCTGAGCGTGGGAGATGAGCGGCACGAGGTACCCGAGGGACTTTCCAGTGCCCGTGCCGGCCTGGACGAGCAGGTGCTCCTTGCGAGACAGCGCCCTGGCGACGGCCGCGGCCATCTCCTCCTGTCCCTCCCGCTGGGAGCCTCCGAGAGCCTTGACAGCAGCCCGGAGGAGGGTCAGGGCGCGCTCTTCGGGGGCAGGCATGGGTTACGGGCCTCATTCATCGGGGTCGGGAGACGGGTGGCGGGTGCGGACCTCTATTCAATCCCGCGGGCGCCCCGAGCCACAAGCGCGCAGGGGCCTTCCGCGAGTCGCCCCGAAGGGGCCGGATGCCGCCTCCCCGAGCCGGGCTCGCGGAGGCGGCATTCGGTGTCCCGCTCTCGCGCAGACGGAAGCCGCTGGCGCTACGTCGTGGGCGCGGCTTTCGTCTCGAATTCCTTGAGCGCGGCGGCGAGGGACTTCCGGACGCGGACGACGACGCGCGTGCCGTCCGCCAAGTGCTCCTGCTCGAGAATCTCGGAGTCGTCCTCATGCAGTCTCGCCAGGACCTGGCCCTGCGTGTACGGCACGAGCAGCTCCAGGGTCACGTCCGGGCGGGGAATGGACACCGAGATGAGCTCGAGCAGCTCGTCGATGCCCTCCCCCGTGCGCGCCGAGACGAGGATGCTGCGCGGCTCCTTCTGCCGCACGCGCTCAACGACGAACGGATCCGCCGCGTCCGCCTTGTTGAGAACGATGATCTCAGGGAGGGTGTGGGCGTCCACCTCGGCGAGGACCTGGCGCACGGCCTGGATCTGGCCCTCGGGGTCCGGGTGGGAGACGTCCACGACGTGCAGGATGAGGTCCGAGTCCGCGACCTCCTCAAGCGTGGAGCGGAAGGCCTCCACCAGCTGCGTGGGCAGGGAGCGAACGAACCCGACCGTGTCCGCGAGCGTGTACCCGATCCCGTCCGGGGTCTGCGTGTGGCGGACCGTGGGGTCGAGCGTCGCGAAGAGGGCGTTCTCCACGAGGACGCCTGCGCTCGTCAGCCGGTTGAGCAGGGAGGACTTGCCCGCGTTGGTGTAGCCGGCGATGGCGACGCTGGGAACCGAGTTGCGCCGACGGTTGGCCCGCTTGGCCTCGCGGGCCGGCTTCATGCCCTCGATCTCGCGCCGGAGCTTGGCCATGCGCGTGCGGATGCGTCGGCGGTCGAGCTCGATCTTCGTCTCACCCGGTCCGCGCGAGCCGATGCCGCCGCCCGCTGCGCCGACGCGGCCGCCGGCCTGGCGGGACATGGACTCTCCCCAGCCGCGCAGTCGCGGCAAGAGGTATTCGAGCTGAGCGAGCTCCACTTGGGCCTTGCCCTCGCGGGACTTGGCGTGCTGGGCGAAGATGTCGAGGATGAGCGCGGTGCGGTCGATGACCTTGACCTTGACCACATCCTCTAGAGCGCGGCGCTGTGACGGCGCCAGCTCGGCGTCGATCACGACTGTGTCCGCGCCCGTGGCCGCAACGATGTCCTTGAGCTCCTCCGCCTTGCCGGAGCCGAGGAAGGTGCCCGGGTCCGGCTTGGTGCGGCGCTGGACGATCCCGTCCATGACCTCGGAGCCCGCCGTCTCGGCGAGGGCGGCGAGTTCGAGGAGGGAGTTCTCGGCGTCCGCGAGGGTGCCTTCGGTCCAGAGCCCCGCGAGGACGACCTTCTCCAGGCGCAGCTGGCGGTACTCGACCTCGGTGACGTCCTCGAGCTCCGTGGAGAGCCCCGCGACTCGGCGCAGGGCGCGGCGTTCGGCGAGATCCGCCTGGTCGCCGTCTGACTCGGAGTGCTCGCGGTCAAGCTCACTCAGCGCGAGTGCGCGGCGAGATGCGAAGACGGAGCCGCGCGGGGCGTCCTCGGTGGCCAGGATGCGGTCGATGGGGTCGAGCGACGAGGCGCGGGGCGAGGATTCGCCTTGGCCCTGATCGGGGAGTTCCGCCACGGTGTCCTTTGCGTAGTGATGGTGTCGTGCGATTGACGCGCGAGTGCTACTTGCCATGCTATTCCTCCATCCCGCCGCCGGGTGCACCGGGCGTGGCCGGCCGGGGCGAAAAGTGATTGAGACAATTCTACCACTTCGGTGAAAGCGCGCCGATAGGATGGCCCCATGCCCGCCACACCCCGCGAGGGCCGCTCCGTGCCCCAGGCCCCGTCCCCCGCTCCGTCCGCACGTGCGCCCCATGCCCCGTCCGCGCAGACGCCCGCCCAAGATCACTACTTCACGGGCACTCCCGAGGGGCCGCTGCTCCGGAAGACCCTCACCGTGGAGCTCGCGGGGCGCACCGTCACGGTCACGACGGCGTCCGGCATCTTCTCGCCAGGAGGTGTGGACAAAGGCACCCAGGTGCTCCTGAAGAACGCCCCGTGGGGCCCGCTGATCCGCCCCGACGAGACGGTCCTCGACATCGGCTGCGGGTGGGGTCCCATCACCCTCACAGCGGGGCTCCACACGCCGGAGGCGCGCCTCGTCGCGGTGGACGTCAACGAGCGCTCACTGACCCTCGCGCGGGAGAACGCTTCAGCGCTGGGGCTCGCCCTCACGGCCGGCCTGCCGGAGGAGATCGACCCGGACCTGCGCTTCGAGCGGATCTACTCCAACCCGCCGATCCGCGTGGGCAAGGCCGTCCTTCACGACATCCTCCGCACCTGGCTCCCCCGGCTCGCACCTGGCGGAATGGCGTGGCTCGTGGTCCAAAAGAACCTCGGCTCCGACTCGCTCCAGGCGTGGATGGAGGCGGAGTTCGCCGGCGAGCTCGCCATCCGCCGCCACTCAACGGACAAGGGCTTCAGGATCCTCACGGCGGAGCGGACGACGACGGGCGGCTAGCGCCTGGCCCTCCCCCGCCCGGACGGGGCGGGCCGCCGTGGACCCCTGCCCGCCCCGCTGAGACGGGGCCGGCCGCCGTCGGCCCTCAGAGCGCCGCGGTCCCCGAGCCGACGATGACGGCCGGACCCGCGAGGACGGCGTGCTCCGCCCCGTTGCGCCCCGTCTGGAAGGAGACGCGCACGCGGCCTCCGGGCATCTCGACGATGTAGTCGCTCGGGGCCGCCTCCCCGCCCCACACGCGCGTCGCTGCCGCTGCTGCGGCCGCGCCCGTGCCGCAGGCCATCGTCTCACCGACGCCGCGCTCGACGACACGCATGCGGAACTCGCCCACCCCGCTGAGGTCCGAGTGGTCCGCAGGGACAACGAACTCCACGTTGCTCCCGTTGTCCGGCCGGGGCTCAACGTGGGGGGCCTGCGAGAGGATGAGGGCCTCAAGCTCCTCGTCGCGGGCGAGAGCCACGACGGTGTGGGGGTTGCCCATGTCCACGGAGAGGGCGGGCCTCGGGACGTCCAGACCGGCCGTCGTCACGAGGCTGTCCGAGACCGAGTCGGAGCCGGCCGGCAGCGTCCACGGCCCGAGGTCCACCGCATAGTAGGCCACCTCGCCGAGCTGGACGGACGCCTCGCCGGCAGGCACGCGGGCGCCTGTGGCATCGTCCCCGGGCGCTCCGGCACCGGGGCCTGCCGGCTCCACCCGCGTGGCCGCACCGGTGTGGGCCTGCGCGGCCCGGGGATCCACAGCCGCCGGCGCCACCCGCGCCACGGCCTTGACCCCGGCGCGAGTCGCCACATGCATCGACTCGCCCTCGGCAAGTTCGGCGAGGCCAGCCTGGCGAAGGAAGTGGACGAACACGCGCACCCCGTTGCCGCACATCTCCGCGACGGACCCGTCCGCGTTGCGGTAGTCCATGAACCACTCGGCGCGGGGGTCCGCCTCCACCAGGTCCTGGACCTCCGGGACGTTCTCCGTGCGCACAGCCCGGATGAAGCCGTCCCCGCCGATGCCCGTGCGGCGGTTGCACCAGCGCGCGACATCCGCCGCAGAGACGTCGAGGCGCCCCTCCGGGTCCGAGAGAAGAACGAAGTCGTTGCCGGTTCCGTGCCCCTTGGAGAAGGCCTGAAGATTCGCGTGGGTCATGAGAGTCAGCCTATAGGGAACGGCGCGCCAGCGGCCTGAATGACGCCGGGCCCAGGCCCGTTCCGCGCTAGGCAGCCCCCGTGGCCCAGGCGGCGGCGCGTGCCTCCCGCTCGCGGGACTCGGCGGGCAACCAGAGGACCCTCGGGTCCGCGCGGAACCACGTCTCCTGACGCCGCGCGAACTGCCTCGTCTTGACGAGCGTCTCGGCCGCCGCCTCGTCCCGAGTCATCCCACCCTGGAGCACCGCGAGCGCCTGGGCGTATCCGATGGCCCGCGCCGCCGTCTTCGTCCGCGAGAGGCCCCGTTCCTCGAGCCGCTCCGTCTCCTCGATGAGCCCGTCCGCCATCATCCGGCCGATGCGACGCTCGAGACGCTCGTGAAGCGTGGCCCGGTCCATGCTCAGCCCGATCTGCACCGCCGGCGCAGCGTAGCGCCGCTCCGGCATGAACGAGGAGAACGGCCGCCCCGTGAGCTCCACGACCTCGAGGGCACGGATGATGCGCCGCGCGTCCTTGACGGCCGTGGCCGAGACGGGATCAGCCTCCGCGAGCCGGACACGGAGCGCCTCAAGCCCGTCTTCCTCTGCCTCAGCCTCGAGACGCGCCCGCACGGCGGGGTCAGTCGGAGGGAACTCGATGACATCGAGCACAGCCCGCGTGTACAGGCCCGAGCCGCCCACGAGGATCGGCCTCTTGCCCCGCCCTTGGATGTCGCGAATGGCCTGACGTGCGGCGTCCCGGAACACGGCGACACTCGCCTCCTCGTGGAGGTCGAGGACATCCAGCATGTGGTGCGGGAGGCCACGGCGCTCCCCCACGGGAACCTTCGCGGTCCCGATGTCCATGCCCCGGTAGAGCTGCATGGCGTCCGTGTTGACGATCTCGCCCCCCAGTCTCTCGGCGAGGTCCATCGCGAGATCGCTCTTCCCGGTCCCGGTGGCGCCCACAATGGCGACGACGGGCTCGGCTGGCGCCAGCACCGTCGTCGTCATGCTGAGGCGGACCCGCGCGGGGGCAGGGCCGGCATCCCCAGGGAGACGGCGCGCCCGGCCCCGTCCTGGCGAGGCGTGCCGGGTGTGACGGGGACGCCGCACGACTCGGCCTGGGCGCGGTCCCACGCGTCGCCGGCCCGGGTGCGACGCAGGCGGTAGTCCTCCGGGCGCGGATCGGACAGGAGGTGGAAGCCTGCCGCCTCGGTGATGGGCGCCGTCACCATGTCCCCGGGGCGCGGGGCCTCGCAGCCCTCCGGCACCCGAACGTGCACGAGCCGCTGATCCGGCGCGCGCCCGGCGAGGCGCCCCGTCTCGGCGCTCTTGCGGCCCGTGTCCGCGGTGATGAGCAGCTCGACGGTGCGGCCGACCTGGGCCTCGTTCTCCTCCCGAGAGATGCGGTCCTGCAGGGCGACGAGGCGCTCGTAGCGCTCCTGGACGACGGCCTTGGGCAATTGGTCTGGCAGCTCGGCCGCGGGAGTGCCCGGGCGCTTGGAGTACTGGAACGTGAAGGCGCTGGAGAAGCGGGAGGCCTCGACCACGCGCAGCGTCTCCTCGAAGTCCTCCTCCGTCTCGCCGGGGAAGCCGACGATGATGTCGGTCGTGATGGCGGCCTCAGGGATTCGCTCGCGGACGCGCTCGAGGATGCCGAGGAAGCGGGCAGAGCGGTAGGAGCGCCGCATGGCCTTGAGCACCCGGTCCGAGCCCGACTGCAGCGGCATGTGCAGCTGCGGCATGACGTTGGGCGTCTCAGCCATGGCGGCGATGACGTCGTCCGTGAACGCGGCGGGGTGCGGGGAGGTGAAGCGGACGCGCTCCAGCCCAGGGATCTCGCCACAGGCCCTCAGGAGTCGCCCGAACGCGAGGCGGTCTCCGAATTCCACCCCGTACGAGTTGACGTTCTGCCCGAGCAGCGTCACCTCGACGACGCCCTCCGCGACGAGGGCCTCGATCTCCGCGAGGATCTCGCCCGGGCGGCGGTCCCGCTCCTTGCCGCGGAGGCTCGGAACGATGCAGAAGGTGCACGTGTTGTTGCAGCCGACGGAGATGGACACCCATCCCGAGTGTGTGGACTCGCGCTTGGTCGGCAGGGTCGAGGGGAAGACGTCCAGGGACTCGAGAATCTCCACCTGGGCGCGGCGGTTGTGCCGGGCGCGCTCCAGCAGGACCGGCAGCGAGCCGACGTTGTGGGTCCCGAAGACGACATCCACCCAGGGCGCCCGCTCCGCGATGGCAGCCTGGTCCTTCTGCGCGAGGCAGCCGCCGACGGCGATCTGAAGGTCCGGCCTGCGCTCCTTCTCCGGGGCGAGGAGGCCGAGGTGCCCGTACAGCTTGTTGTCGGCGTTCTCCCGGACTGCGCAGGTGTTGAAGACGACGACGTCGGCGAGGCCCTCCTTGACCGGGACCAGACCGGCCTCTTCGAGCAGCCCGGACATGCGCTCGGAGTCGTGGACGTTCATTTGGCAGCCAAACGTCCGCACGTCGTAGGTACGCGGGCGAGCCTGCCCAGCGGGGGCGGCAGGGGTTTCGGTCACAGAGGAAGTCACCGTTCAAGTCTAGTCAGCTGGGTCCAGCCCGAAGCCTAGCGAAGGGCCTCGAGCTCGGCGTCGAGGGCGCGGCGGGCCCACTCGAAGGCGCGCGAGGGCGAGTGCCCCTTGCGGGCCACGGCCGCGACGATGCTGCGCAGCGCCTTGTCCCGCCCCGCCCGCTCTTCCAGGGCCGAGGCCCCGATCCTTCGGACTGCGGCTCGTGCCTTGACGCGGGCCAGCTCCTCCCCTTGGGACTCCTCGGTCTCGGGCGGCAGTTCAGCGGCCAGCGCGGCCTCGATCACTGCCGCCGCCACGCCTTTGCGGCGAAGCTCTTCTCGCAGGGCCGTGGCGCCAACCATTTTCAGGCGGGAGCGTTCGGCCACCCAGACGCGGGCAAAGCGGGCGTCGTCGATGAGTCCGACGTCCTCGTAGCGGTCCAGCACGTGGGCGACGACGTCAGCCGGGATGTCTTCGCCCAGGAGCTTGGTCTCCAGCTGTGAGCGGGTCCGGGGCGCGGCGTTCAGCGACCGCGTGGCGGACTGCCGCGCTGCTTCAGCAGCCTGCTCCCACGCGAGATCCCGCTCCCCGGGGCCGTTCTTCTCGAGAGCCTCGAGCGCCTGGCGAAGGCGGGCGAGCCGGTCAGGGCCCGCCGCGCCATCTGCGGGGCTCAGAAGGACGCGCCTTCCGGCGTCTGTGCCCCGGCGCCTTCCGGCTGGGCGGCGGGGGCGTCGATGCCCACGGTCTCGCGAATGCGCCGCTCGATCTCGGCGGCCAGCTCGGGGTTGTCCTTGAGGAAGTTGCGGGCCTTCTCCTTGCCCTGGCCGAGCTGGTCCCCCTCATAGGTGAACCACGCACCGGACTTCCGGACGATGTTGTGCTCCACGCCCAGGTCCAGCAGGCCGCCCTCGCGAGAAATGCCGTGGCCGTAGAGGATGTCGAACTCGGCCTGCTTGAACGGCGGAGCCATCTTGTTCTTGACGATCTTGGCGCGCGTGCGGTTGCCGACCGCGTCCGTGCCCTCCTTGAGGGTCTCGATCCGGCGGACGTCGATGCGCACCGAGGCGTAGAACTTCAGCGCCTTGCCGCCCGTGGTGGTCTCCGGGGAGCCGAAGAAGACGCCGATCTTCTCACGGAGCTGGTTGATGAAGATGGCCGTGGTCTTGGTCTGGCTCAGGCGGCCAGTGATCTTGCGCAGGGCCTGTGACATGAGGCGCGCCTGGAGACCAACGTGGGAGTCTCCCATCTCACCCTCGATCTCCGCCTTGGGGACCAGGGCGGCGACGGAGTCGATGACGACGATGTCCAGCGACCCGGAGCTGACGAGCATGTCCATGATCTCAAGCGCCTGCTCGCCCGTGTCCGGCTGGGAGACGAGGAGGGCGTCCGTGTCCACGCCGAGCTTCTTGGCGTACTCCGGGTCAAGGGCGTGCTCGGCGTCGATGAAGGCCGCAATGCCGCCATTGCGCTGTGCGTTGGCCACCGCGTGGAGGGCGACGGTGGTCTTGCCGGAGGACTCCGGCCCGTAGATCTCGACGACGCGGCCACGCGGAAGCCCGCCAATGCCGAGGGCGATGTCCAGCGCGATGGAGGACGTGGAAATGGTCTCGATCGGCGCGCGCGTCTCCTCGCCAAGGCGCATGACCGAGCCCTTGCCGAACTGCTTGTCGATCTGCGCGAGAACTGTCTCCAGCGCCTTCTCGCGGTCCATTCCTGCTGCCATGGGACTCCCCCTGCTTCTGGTTGCCCCGCGGAGGCGGGGACGTCAATTCGATTCGCACTCAACGCTATAAGTAGCCCTGGACACGATGAGCGCACACGGCCCAAACGTGGACAACTGGCGCTCTGAAGTCCAACTATAGCGCGGATCGAACACGTGTTCGATACCGGGGCGTCCCCCGGCGCGCCGCCCTACCTGCGCGGAGGGCGATCCTTGCCGAGACGGCGCTCCACGGGCACGTCCTGCTGCTCGCACAGGGCCATCCAGACGTCGCGGGGGTCACGGCCGGCGGCCAAGGCGTCGTCGGCCGTCAGCCCGCCCACCCCGGCGAGGTGGACGCTGGCGCGAACATGCGCGCCATAGGCCACGCCGAACTCGTCGGCCACCAGGCGCTGAAAATCGCTTCGCCTCACGGCTCCTCCTTGCCACCGCACTCGTGCGGCGTTCGCGGGTCAGGGCACTGAAAAGGCCCCCCGGCTCAGCCTAGGGGCCTGTCAGTGCCATGTGGTCCGCCGCCCCGTCTCGCGGGCCGGCGGCCTGGTGGGTGGCCGCTACGCGGTCGTCGCGGCCTGGCGCCCGCCGTAGTTGCGAGCCATCTGATCCGGCACGGTGTCGGGGACGGTCATGCCGAGCGGGACGCCCTCCTGCAGCGCGATGCGATCCGACACGTCGCGGAGCAGGTTGGACATCGGGACGTCCAGCGCCTCCGCGATGGAGGCCAGAAGCTCGCTCGAGGCCTCCTTCTGGCCGCGCTCCACCTCGGAGAGGTACCCGAGGGACACGCGGGCGTCGTGGCTGACCTCGCGCAGGGTCCGGCCCTGGCGCTGACGGGATTCGCGGAGAACCTCGCCGATCTCGTGACGGAGGATGATCGCCTTGGGCTCTGCAGGCACCGCCGCACGCTCCTGCGGCATGCCCACATCTCGCCAACGAACGACGCCGTTCACGGACACGGGTTGCTTAGCCATGTGTGTGCTCACTCCTGTGCATTTCGTGGTGCCAGCCCCTGGGGGCTTCAGCGGCGAAAGCCGCTTGACTCTCCTCAACCGCGGGCGACGGCATTTCATTCCCGGTGGCGTTCCCCGCCCGGCTCTGAGCGAGGACGACTCAACTCCTGTTCGTCAAGCCTACCGGCTCGCCGTGCCGCTTGGCCCCGTCCCTGCGGGGTTCTCCGCTCATTCACGGCCAACTGACGGGCTCGGGACAGTGACCCCTCAGGATCGCCCTGCGGCGCCCCGCACGGCCTCCAGCAGGAGGGCCAGGGCGGCATCTGCCGCCCGTCGGCGCACCTCGGCCCGGTCACCCGGGAGGTCGACGACGCGCGGCTCCAGCCCCGTCGCGGCGAGCCACACGCGGCCCGCTGGCACGCCGTCCGCAGGTCCGGGCCCCGCGACCCCCGTCGTCGAGACCCCGAGGTTCGCGGCGAAGCGCTCCCGCGCCGCCTCCGCCATGCGCTCGGCCGTCCGCGGGTGGACCGGGCCGTCGTCGGCGAGGTCGTCGGCGTCGAGCCCGGCCACGGTCGCCTTGGTCTGTGTCGCATAGACGACGAATCCGCCGCGCAGCACCGCCGACGCGCCCGGCGTGTCAGCGATGCGCGCAGAGACGAGGCCGGCCGTCAGGGACTCGCATGCGGCCACCGTCAGTCCGGCCGCGGTGGCCTCGGCAACGAGAGCTTCAGAGAGACCCTCGGCCTCCATGGCCTCGTCAGGGCCCTGCTCCGCCGTGGACCCAGGAGCCCCGCCGGGGGCGGCCGTCGCCGCGGCCCCGAGCGGGAGGGAGACGCTGCCCCGGCTCATGCCCGCGAGGCGCCCCGGCCGCCCGGTGCCCGCCGCGAGGCGGCCACGAGCCGCGCCGCCTTGATGACGTAGTCCACGCCCGTCACCACGGTGACGATGAGGGCCGCCGCAACGACGATCATCGCCACGAGGTGCCACACCGGGTTGGCCGTGAAGGGAATGAGGAGCATGCCGAGACCCAGGGTCTGGAGCACCGTCTTGAGCTTGCCGCCCTTGGACGCGGCCATGACCCCATACCGGACCACGCCGAGGCGCATGAACGTAATGCCCCACTCCCGCACGAGGATGACGATGGTGATCCACCACGGAAGGTCCCCGAGCACGGAGAGGACGATCATCGCCGCCCCCGTGAGCGCCTTGTCGGCGATGGGGTCGGCGATCTTGCCGAAGTCCGTGATGAGGTTGCGCTTGCGGGCGATCTGCCCGTCCAGCATGTCCGTGTACATCGCCGCGGCGAAGAGCCCGAAGGCCACCCACCGCGCCGCCGCGTACTCAGGCGCGCCGTCCGCCCCCCGGTCCGCGAGGAGCGCCCAGACGAAGAACGGCACCATGACGATGCGGAGCATGGTCAGCACGTTCGGGAGGTTCCACACCTGCGAGCTGCGGGCGGGGTCCTGGGCAGGACGGGGCGTGTCAGCGGTGGGGTTCGTCACGCGCCCAGCCTACCGCCCCGTCAGGTCCCAGGCGTCGGTGCTCTCCTCCGCCTCGACCTCCTCGAGCCCTGCGGTGCGCGCGTCGAAGTCGCGGGCGACGGCGTCCGAGCCGTACGGATCGGCCTCCGCGTCCCGGGGCCCGGCGTGGTTGGCCGCCGCGTTCTCGGACAGCGCCTCCGCCTCTGCCCCCGCGCCGGTGCCGTTGATGGCGGCAAGGGTCGCGGCGAGGTCGTCTGGCTTGACGAGCACGTCGCGCGCCTTGGAGCCCTCTGTGGGGCCCACGACGCCACGGGACTCCATGAGGTCCATGAGGCGCCCCGCCTTCGCGAAGCCCACGCGGAGCTTGCGCTGAAGCATGGACGTGGAGCCGAACTGGCTCGTGACCACGAGCTCCACGGCCTGGAGGAGCAGGTCGAGGTCGTCGCCGATCTCCTCGTCGATCTGCTTGGCCGGGGCCTCGGCGGCGACGTCCTCCCGGTACTCGGCCTTCATCTGGCCCCGCACGTGCTCGACGACGCGCTCGATCTCCGACTCGTTCACCCACGCGCCCTGAACGCGCATCGGCTTGGAGGCGCCCATCGGCAGGAAGAGCGCGTCGCCCTGGCCGATGAGCTTCTCCGCGCCGGGCTGGTCGAGGACGACACGGGAGTCGGTCACGGAGGAGGTGGCGAACGCCATGCGGGACGGCACATTCGCCTTGATGAGGCCCGTGACGACGTCCACGGACGGCCTCTGGGTCGCGAGCACGAGGTGGATGCCGGCTGCGCGGGCGAGCTGGGTGATGCGCACAATCGAGTCTTCGACGTCCCGCGGCGCAACCATCATGAGGTCGGCGAGCTCGTCGACGATGACGAGGAGGTACGGGTAGGGACGCAGGACGCGCTTCGAGTCCGGCGGCAGGGTGACCTTGCCCGCGCGCACGGCCTTGTTGAAGTCGTCGACGTGCTTGAACCCGAACGCCGCGAGGTCGTCGTACCGGGTGTCCATCTCGCGCACGACCCACTGGAGGGCCTCAGCGGCCTTCTTGGGGCTCGTGATGATCGGCGTGATGAGGTGCGGCACGCCCTCGTAGGCGGTGAGCTCCACGCGCTTCGGGTCCACCATGACCATGCGGACCTCGTCGGGCGTCGCCCGCATAAGGATGGAGGTGATCATCGCGTTGACGAACGCGGACTTGCCCGCGCCTGTCGCGCCCGCGACGAGCATGTGCGGCATCTTCGCGAGGTTCGCCACAACGTAGCCGCCCTCGACGTCTTTGCCGACGCCCATGACCATGGGGTGCTCAGTCTTCCGCGCCACGTTGGAGCGCAGGACGTCGCCGAGGGAGACGGTCTCGCGGTCCGCGTTGGGGATCTCGATGCCAATGGCGGACTTGCCCGGGATGGGGCTGAGGATGCGCACGTCGGACGAGGCGACGGCGTACGAGATGTTCTTCGACAGCGCCGTGACCCTCTCCACCTTCGTGCCGGGCGCGAGCTCGATCTCGTACCGCGTGACGGTCGGGCCCCTCGAGAACCCGGTGACCTGCGCGTCCACCTTGAACTGCCTGAGCGTCTCGGTCAGGGCGTTGACGACCTGGTCGTTCGCCTCCGAGCGCTCCTTCGGCGCGGGGCCTGCGGGGAGGAACTCGGGGCTGGGGAGGACGTACGTCACCTCTCCGTCGAAGCTGAGCTGCTCGCTTCGTGCCGGCAGGGGCGCGGGGGCGGCCGGCGCGGAGACGGCGGCGAGCGCCGTGGTCGCCACGTCGTCGGGTGCGGACGACGACGCAGCCGCGGCGCCCTGCCCCGCGGGCCCGTCGAGCCCCTGCTGGCGGCGGAGCGCCTGGGTGGCGAGCTCGTCGCGGGTCGGTCGGCGCACGCCCGGGGGCACTGCAGCCTCATGGGAGTCAGCGGGGCCGGCGGGGGCGGGCTCAGCGGAGACCTCGCTCGCGGCGGCACCGAAGGCGCTCCGCTCGGCGACGTCCCCGAGGGGGTCCCGCTCGGTGCGGGCGCCATCGTGCGGCTGGGCGTCATCGGCCGGGGCGGCCCGGTGCGAGCCCGAGTGCACGCGGCCCTCCTCCGGGTCCTCGGGGAAGACTTCGGCGGCATCGAACGGGAGGCCGTGGGCGGGAGCCGGCTCCTCGGCCGGGCGCTCCGCGTCGAAGAACACGGGGGTTCGCTTGTCCCCGCGGCGTGAGGCCGCCGTGCGCCGCCCCTCCACGGCCTCGCGGGCGGCATCGTCGTCGTGCGGTCCGGAGCCGAGGCGCCGGTCCTCCGCGCGCTCCACCATGGCCGCCGAATCGAAGGCGCGCGTCCGCGACTCACTGCCCTCCTCCCCTGAGCCGGAGGCGTCCCGCCCGCCGAAGATCCGCGAGAGGAGGCTCTGCCGGCGCGCGGGCGGCTCGCTCGGGTGCCCGGTGTGCTGGTCAAGGTAGGACTGGTCGTGCTCGGGGGCGGTGACGTCCACGCCGCTGGCCTTCTTGGGGCCGCGCGGGTCCTCGCCCATGAGGCGGTGAACCGCCTGGGAGATGCGGAAGGGGACGTGGCGCACGGGCGTGGCCGTCAGGATGAGGAGGCCGATGAGCCCGACGGCCACCATGAGGATGCCCGTGAGAATCGGCGTGATGACGGCCGCCGGTGCGCCGCCCGCCAGGCCGCCGAGGAGTCCGCCCGCGTCCGCCGCCGCCGGGGAGAGCAGCGCAGGGACGCCCTTGACGACGTCCAGGAAACCGCAGGCCGCCACGAGGATGACGAACTCGCCGATGGCGATGCGCGTGTTCGCGCGGTGGTCGACGGGGTGCCGGAAGAGGCGCCAGGCGTTGAGGCCGAGGCCGATCGGCAGCAGCACAGTGCCGAGCCCGAAGAGTGTTGCGAGGACGCCCCGGAGCCAGGCGAAAAGGGCGAGATCGCTCCCCCACCAGGACGCGACGGCCACGAAGACCGCGCACAGGAGAAGGAAGAAGCCCGTCCCGTCCCGGCGCTCGGCCTTGGGGACCCGCAGGTTGACCCCGAGCTGGCGCACAAGCGCGCCCGTGGGCGCCGCGAGCACCATCCACGCCGCATAGAGCACGCGGGCTGCGGCCGACGTCTCCTCGGGAGGTTCGGCGGCTGTGCGAGAGCGGGGGGAGGCAGCGGCAGAGGACTTCTTTTTGACGTTGGACGTCTTGGTGGTTCGGCCTTGCTGCGACCGGGAGGAAGAACTGGTCGGCATGATCTCCAAACTACCAGTCGCGCGTGTGAGGCGCCCGAGAAGCAGTGCTCCTCGGGCGCCTCACACGCGCGCTCTCACCCCGCACTGCGGGGCGGTGGTGCCTAGGCCTCGAGGACCACCGGCACAATCATGGGCTTACGACGCAGACGCCGGTTGACCCACGTGCCGATGACCCGGCGGACCGTCTGCTGGAGCTGGTGCGTCGTGTGGTCGTGGACCTGCGCCGCCTTCTCGAGCTCCTCGATGATCTTCGGGCGGATCTCGTCGAAGACGTCCTCGTCCGGGGCGAAGCCGCGGGCGTGGATCTCCGGGCCCGTGATAATCTTTCCGGTGGAGCGGTTCACGACGGTGATGACCGAGATGAAGCCCTCCTCCGCGAGCGTGCGGCGGTCCTTGAGGTCGTCGTCGGTGATCTCGCCGACCGTGGACCCGTCCACGTAGACGTAGCCGCACTCGACCTGGCCGACGAAGCGCGCGACACCGTCGCGCATGTCGATGACCGAGCCGTCCTCGCCGAGGAGGACGTTCTTCGGGTCGACGCCTGTCTCGATGGCGAGCTTGCCGTTGGCGATGAGGTGGCGCGTCTCGCCGTGGACCGGCAGCACGTTCTTCGGCTGAAGGATGTTGTAGCAGTAGATGAGCTCGCCCGCGGCCGCGTGGCCGGAGACGTGGACCCGGGCCATGCCCTTGTGGATCACGTCAGCGCCGAGCTTGAGGAGGCCGTTGATGACGCGGAAGACCGCGTTCTCGTTGCCCGGGATGAGGGAGGAGGCGAGGATGACCGTGTCTCCCTTGCCCACCTGGACGCGGTGGTCGCCGTTGGCCATGCGCGAGAGCGCGGCCATCGGCTCGCCCTGCGAGCCCGTGGACATGAGGACGACGCGGTCCTGCGGGAGGTCGTCTACCTTCTTGATGTCGACGAGGATTCCCGGCGGAACGTTGAGGTAGCCGAGCTTCTCCGCGATCTGCATGTTGCGGACCATGGAGCGGCCCACGAAGGCGACCTTGCGCTTGTGGACGGCGGCGGCGTCGAGGACCTGCTGCACGCGGTGAATGTGGGAGGAGAACGAGGCGACGATGATGCGCTTCTTCACCTGTCCGAAGAGGCGCTCGAGGACGGGGCCGATCTCCTTCTCCGCAGCCGTGAAGCCGGGGACGTCCGCGTTCGTGGAGTCCGGGACGAAGAGGTCAACGCCCTCCTCGCCCAGCCGGGCGAAGGCGCGCAGGTCGGTGATGCGGCCGTCGAGCGGCAGCTGGTCCATCTTGAAGTCGCCCGTGTGGAGGACGGTTCCCGCGCTCGTGCGCAGGAAGACCGCGAGGGCGTCCGGGATGGAGTGGTTGACGGCCACGAACTCGCACTCGAACGGGCCGATCTGCTCGATCTGGTCCTCGACGACCTCAAGGCACAGCGGCTTGATGCGGTGCTCGAGGAGCTTGGCCTCGATGAGCGCGAGCGTCAGGCGGGAGCCGATGAGCGGGATGTCCTTGCGCAGGCGCAACAGGTACGGGACGCCGCCGATGTGGTCCTCGTGACCGTGGGTCAGGACGATGCCGACGATGTCCTGGAGGCGGTTCTCGATGTACGAGAAGTCAGGGAGGATGAGGTCGACGCCCGGCTGCTCCTCCTCAGGGAAGAGCACGCCGCAGTCGACGATGAGGAGCTTGCCGTTGAGCTCGTACACCGTCATGTTGCGGCCGATCTCCCCCAGGCCGCCGAGGGGGACGATCCGAAGGGTGTCGTCCTTGAGCTTCGGGGGACGCTGGAGTCCTACGGGTGCTTCCTGCATGGAATCCTCTACTTCTGGCGTGAGCCGTTGTCTGCTGGGATCTCCCAGCTCGATTCGGCCATGGCGGCCAGCACGGGGGCGAGTTCCGCCTCGCTCGCCGTGACCAAGGGAAGCCTCACGTCCTCGCGGGCGAGCACGCCCGCGCGGGCGAGGAGGGCCTTGGCCGCCATGACTCCTGGAATGTGCGTCATGACCGCGCGCACGACGGGTTCAAGTTCACAGTGGGCCTCGCGGGCCGCAGCGTAATCCCCGGCCAGCGCCGAGTCGATCATCCTGCGGAACAGCGGGGCGGCCACATGAGCCGTCACAGAGACGACGCCGACGGCGCCGACCGAAATCAAGGGGAGAGTGAGAGCGTCCTCTCCAGAGTAGACGGCGAGGTCCGTCTTGCAGATGACCTCGCTCGTCGCGGCGATATCGCCCTTGGCGTCCTTGAGGGCAAGGACGGTGTCCACGCCGGCGAGCTCGATGAGGGTGCTCGTGCGCATGGGGATCCCGGCGCGGCCGGGGATGTCGTAGAGCATGATCGGCAGCTCGGTGGCCTGGGCCACGGCCTTGACGTGGCCAATCACGCCGGACTGCGTGGGCTTGTTGTAGTACGGCGTGACGACGAGCTGGCCGTCGACGCCGGCCTTGACAGCCCGGTGCGCCATCTCGATCGAGTGGCTCGTGTGGTTGGTGCCCGTGCCCGCGATGACCCGGGCGCGACCTCCGACGGCGCTGACCACGGCACGGAACAGGTCTTCCTTCTCGGAGTCCTCGAGCGTCGAGGTCTCTCCGGTCGTGCCCGAGACCACGAGGGAGTCGTTCCCCTGCCTCACGAGATAGTCCGCGAGGGCCTCGGCGCCCGCGTAGTCCACGGCGCCGCTGGCCGTGAAGGGTGTCACCATCGCCGTGGCGAGGGTACCGAAGATGTCCTTCGCCTGCGAGAGCGAGTCCGTGCTAGTCATGGGTTCCAGCCTACCGTCAGGAGGCGTCGGCTCGCTCCAGCGAGATGGCCCGGCGTGCGGCCTCCCGGGCGCGTCGGCGGTCCCCGGAGGCGTCGTAGGCGAGGGCCAGGCGGTACCAGGCCCTCCAGCTCTCCGGCGCGGCCTCGGTCTCGGCGCGGTAGGCGCCGAACTGCTCGTCAGCCACCGCGCGGTCGATCCGGCCGCCGGGGCTGCGCGGCAGGTCGTCGACGGGCAGGCCGCCCTCCGCCTCGAGCCGGCGCCCGAGGCGCTGGGACTGGAAGCCGAAGAGGAGCTCGCGCCCGCTGACCCAGGCCCCGACGAGCGCGACGACGACGACGCCCGCCCCGATGCCCCGCGCCGCCCAGTCCGGCTGCATCATGAAGAGCACGCCTCGGTGGACGATGAGGACGAGGAAGAACAGGCCCAGGGCCGTGATGAGGGCGACGCCGATCTTGGAGGCCATCAGGCACCCAGGTCCAGGTAGGCGTCGAGCCCGTAGGCCAGGCCCGGCCGGCTCGCCACGGTCCGCAGGCCCAAGAGGACGCCCGGCATGAACGAGGCGCGGTCGAAGGAGTCGTGGCGGATCGTCAGCTGCTCCCCCGGCCCGCCGAAGAGGACTTCCTGGTGGGCGACAAGCCCGCGCAGGCGCACCGAGTGCACGGGGACGTCCCCCACGATCGCGCCGCGGGCGCCGTCCAGGCCGGACTCGGTGGCGTCCGGCATGGCCTCCCGGCCTGCCTCGGAGCGCGAGCGCGTCATGAGCTCCGCCGTGCGGGCGGCCGTGCCGGAGGGGGCGTCCGCCTTGTCCGGGTGGTGCAGCTCGATGATCTCGGCGGACTCGAAGTACCGGGCCGCCGTCGCCGCGAAGGCGGTGGCCAGCACGCTGCCGAGCGCGAAGTTCGGGGCAATGAGCACGCCGACCCCCGTGTGCCTCGCGAGGAGGTCCTCGAGGCGCCCCCGGCGGGACTCGTCCCAGCCCGTCGTCCCGACGACCGCATGGAGGCCGTGCTCCACGGCGAAGCGAACGTTGGCCTCGGTCGAGCCCGGGACGGTCAGGTCAACCACGTGCGTGGCCCCGGCGTCGACCACGCTCTCCAGGGAGTCCTTGGAGCCGAGGCGGGCCACAAGGTCCATGTCCGCCGCCGCCTCCACGGCGGCGACGGCCTCCGCGCCCATGCGCCCCGTGGCGCCGAGGACGGCGACGCGGGGCCTCACGCCTCGGACCGTTCGGCCGCCACTGCCGAGACGCCGCGCATGGCGCGCTCGAACCCGGCGATGGTCGCGACCGCTTCCTCGATCTCCGCGGCGGCGGTCTCGTACATCTCGATCTCGCGGCCGTACGGGTCCTCGATGTCCGGGGAGTCGAGCTCGGCGTTGACGCGGGACCGCGCGCGGGCCGCGTGCTGCGTCACCGTCCGCCACCGCTCGGCGGCGGAGAGCCCCTCGTACGCCGAGGAGTCGCCGTCGAGGATCCCCTGGAGGATCGCCTGGAACTCGCGGAGCGTGAAGGAGCGCTTCAAGAGCGACGGCGTGCGCCGCAGCACCTCGTCGCGGTGCTCCGTCGTCAGCCCAAGCACGACGTCCGCCATCTCCAGGAGCGGAGTGGTCATGCGGCGGGACTCAAAGTCAGTGTGGTCGATCCCCCGCTTCTCGAGGTACGAGTCGAGCGGCGGGTTGACGGGCTTGTTCCGCAGACCCATCGTCCCGGCGGACCCCACCTCGAACTCGCCCGGGGCCATCGCGTCGAGCTCAGCCTGAAGCAGCAGCTCCGCGTACGCGGAGCGGCAGATGTTGCCCGTGCAGACGATGAGGATGCGCACGGGGCGGGAGATGTCCGTCATGAGAGTTCTTCCTCCAAAGCGTTTCTGAGGGTGTCCAGGGAAGGGACGCGCCCGACGACGACGGCCGTCGGCGGCTGGCCGATGAGCTCCCGGGCGAGATCGCGGATCTCGTCGAGGGTCACCGAGTCGATGCGGCGCAGCGCTTCTGCCGCGTCAACGAATTCTCCTGTGACGAGCTCTGCACGGCCCAGCCGGGTCATGCGCGAGCCGCAGTCTTCGAGGGCCATGACCGACGCGCCGCCGATCTGTCCGCGGGCCCGCACGAGCTCCTCCTGGGTCACGCCGTTCTGCGCGACCTCTCGGAGCGTGCGGCGAATGACCTGGACGGTCTCGACGAGCCGGGCCGGAGAGCACCCCGCGTAGACCCCCACGAAGCCGGCGTCCGAGTACGAGCTCGCGAACGAGTAGACGGCGTAGGCCAGTCCGCGCTTCTCGCGCACTTCCTGGAAGAGGCGGGAGGACATGCCCCCGCCGAGGATCGCGTTGAGCACGCTCAGTGTGTAGCGCCGGGGGTCGGTGGCGGTGATCGCCGGGACCCCCAGGAGCACGTGGGTCTGCTCAGATTCGCGCTCGACGACGGTCAGACCCCCGACGGGCTCGATCCCCGCGGGAGCGACGGGGCGCCGTGGCGTCGGCGCGGCAGGCACGGAGAGGTCCCAGCCCGCCTCTTCGAGCCGCTCGGCGACCAGGTTGCAGAACTCCTCGTGGTGGACCGCGCCGGCAGCCGTGACGACGAGGTCCTGGGGCCGGTAGGAGGCCTCGTAGTGGGCGCGGACGGCGTCCGCGGAGATGGAGCGGATGACGGCCTCGGTCCCGCCGATGGGCCGGCCGAGGGGGTGCTCGCCGAGGACGGCCTGCGCGAATCGCTCGTGGGCGACATCCGTCAGGTCGTCGGCGTCCATGGCGAGCTCTTCGAGGATGACGCCGCGCTCTTGCTCGAGGTCCTCGCCGTTGAGCTCGGGGCTTGCCACCATGTCGGCGATGACGTCGACTGCGCTCGGCAGGTCACGGGCGAGGACGCGCGCGTAGTAGCACGTGCTCTCTTTCGCGGTGGCGGCGTTGGACTCGCCCCCCACGGCGTCGAACGTCTCGGCGATCTCGAGAGCCGTTCGACGCCGTGTGCCCTTGAACAGGAGGTGCTCAAGGAAGTGGGTCGAGCCTTCGTGGCCCGGGGCTTCGTCGCGGGAGCCCACGCCCAGCCAGAACCCCACGGACACGGAGTTCATGCTCGGCATGTGCTCCGTGAGGACGCGGACCCCGCTGGGGAGGACGGTGCGCATGACTCGCGCGCCGTTCTCCCCCGCGTGGAGCGTCATGTCCGCGGCGCCTGGCTCGGCGAGGAGCGGCAGAGCGGCGACGTGCCCCAAGCCGGCAGGCCCTTAGGCCTCGTCGGACGTGGACTCGGCGTCCTCGTCCGCCACGACGGGCGAGAGGGAGAGCTTGCCGCGGTCGTCGATCTTGGTGATCTCCACCTGGATCTTCTGGCCGACCTCGACGACGTCGTCGACATCGTCAACGCGCTTGCCGCCGGCAAGCTTGCGCAGCTCGGAGATGTGCAGGAGCCCATCCTTGCCCGGCGTCAGCGAGACGAACGCGCCGAAGGTCGTGGTCTTGACGACCGTGCCGAGGTAGCGCTCGCCGACCTCGGGGACCTGCGGGTTGGCAATCGCGTTGATCGCGGAGCGCGCGGCCTCGGCGGAGGAGCCAGCCGTGGCGCCGATGAGCACGGTGCCGTCGTCCTCGATGGAGATGTCCGCGCCGGTCTCCTCCTGGATCTGATTGATGACCTTGCCCTTGGGGCCGATGACCTCGCCGATCTTGTCCACGGGGATCTTGACCGAGATGATGCGCGGTGCGAACTCGCTCATCTCGTCCGGGGCGTCGATGGCCTGGTTGAGGACGTCGAGGATGTGGAGGCGGGCCTCACGAGCCTGGGTCAGCGCGGCGGCGAGGACCGAGGCGGGGATGCCGTCGAGCTTCGTGTCGAGCTGGATGGCCGTGACGAACTCGCTCGTGCCGGCAACCTTGAAGTCCATGTCGCCGAACGCGTCCTCGGCGCCGAGGATGTCCGTCAGGGCGGCGTAGCGCGTCTCGCCGTCGACCTCGTCAGAGACGAGACCCATGGCGATGCCCGCGACAGGCGCGCGGAGCGGGACACCCGCGTTGAGGAGGGAGAGCGTCGAGGCGCAGACGGAGCCCATCGACGTGGAGCCGTTGGACCCGAGAGCCTCGGAGACCTGGCGGATCGCGTAGGGGAACTCCTCGCGCGTCGGAAGGACCGGCACGAGGGCGCGCTCGGCGAGGGCGCCGTGGCCGATCTCGCGGCGCTTGGGCGAGCCCACGCGGCCGGTCTCGCCCGTGGAGTACGGCGGGAAGTTGTAGTTGTGCATGTAGCGCTTCGACGTCTCCGGGGAGAGGGAGTCGATCTGCTGCTCCATCTTGAGCATGTTGAGGGTCGTGACGCCCATGATTTGCGTCTCGCCGCGCTCGAAGATCGCGGAGCCGTGCACGCGGGGAAGGACCTCGACCTCGGCGCTCAGGGCGCGGATGTCCGTGAGGCCACGGCCGTCGATGCGGACCTGATCCCGGAGGATGCGCTGGCGGATCGTCTTCTTCGTCACCGAGTTGAAGGCGGCAGAGACTTCCTTGCCGCGGCCCTCGAAGCGGGCGCCCTCGCCGGTGAGCTCGTCGATGGTGGCCTGGATGAGCTGGTCCGAGGCAGCCTCGCGCTCGAGCTTGTCGGCGATCTGGAAGATGCGGGACAGCTCGGCGCCGGCCTTCTCCTCAACGGCGGCGAGGATCTCGTCGTCGTAGTCGCCGAAGGTCGGGAGCTCCATCGCCGGCTTGGCGGCAACGCGGGCGAGCTCGGCCTGGGCCTCGCAGAGCGCGCGAATGAAGGGCTTGGCAGCCTCGAGGCCCTCGGCGACGACCTCTTCGGTCGGGGCCGTGGCGCCGTTCTCCTTGATGAGCGTCCAGGAGTCGTCGGTGGCCTCGGCCTCGACCATCATGATGGCGACGTCGTCGCCCACCACGCGGCCGGCCACGACCATGTCGAACACGGCCGACTTGAGCTGGGTGTGCGTCGGGAACGCGACCCACTGGTTCGCGCCGTCCTCAGTCACGAGGGCGACGCGCACGCCGCCGATGGGGCCCGAGAAGGGGGCGCCCGTGAGGGTCGTGGACATCGAGGCCGCGTTGATGGCGACGACGTCGTAGAGCTCGTCAGGGTTGATCGCGAGGACCGTCACGACGACCTGGACCTCGTTGCGCAGGCCCTTGATGAACGCGGGGCGCAGCGGGCGGTCGATGAGGCGGCACGCGAGGATCGCGTCCGTGGAGGGGCGGCCCTCGCGGCGGAAGAACGAGCCCGGGATGCGGCCCGCGGCGTACATGCGCTCTTCGACGTCAACCGTGAGCGGGAAGAAGTCGAAGCCCTCGCGCGGCGACTTGCCGATGGCGGTGGCCGAGAGAAGCGTGGTGTCGTCGTCGATGGTGACGAGGGCGGCGCCGGCCGCCTGCTTCGCGAGACGACCGGTCTCGAATCGGATGGTGCGCTGTCCGAAGCGGCCGTTGTCGATAACGGCTTCGGTGAACTGAACGTCGGTGCCCTCCATGGAGGCCTGCCTTTCGTTGGTCGAATGGGGTGTCCCCACACGACGAGCACGCCATCCGGTCTTCGATCGAGGCCCACGGGCTCCTCTGCGGCGCCAGACTGCTCGTCTGGGCCGGGGGTCCCGGAGGCCACTACCGAGGACCGCGAATGGGCCGCGCTCGGCGGATGGGTCAAGCTGCGTGCGGCGCGAGCCCCTGAATCAATCACGGGGCGCCGGGTGCGGCAAGAGGCGACACCCAACAGGGTGCCGCCTCTTCAGTCTACCCGCGTGGGGCTCGAACTCAGTTATCGACGCAGGCCGAGGCGCTCGATGAGCGAACGGTAGCGGTCGATGTCGGTGTCCGAGAGGTACGCGAGCATGCGCTTGCGGCGACCGACCATCGCCATGAGGCCACGGCGCGTGTGGTGGTCGTGCTTGTGCATCTTGAGGTGCTCGGTGAGGTCAGAGATGCGGCGCGTGAGGACCGCGATCTGAACCTCGGGGGAACCCGTGTCACCCTCGTGGGTGGCGTATTCCTTGATGATCTCCTGCTTGACAGCGGGGTCAAGTGCCATGAGCTGCTCCTTGCGGTTGTGCCGTGAGGCCCGGCCAGGGTTGTCCCTGCCGGGGGCGCAGCCGTGGAGACTGCGGCGTCCAGCAGCCACGGACCGCAGCCAGACGCACCGACCAGTCTACACCGCGGCCGCGCGACCCTAGGCTTTGTCCCTGCCGCTCGCGGCGTCGTTGTCGAGGAGGGCCTTGGCACGGGCCACATCCTCGGAGATCTGGGCCACGAGCAGGTCGATTCCCTGGAAGGCGACCATGCCGCGGAGGCGGTGGACGAACTCGAGGGAGACGTGCTGACCGTAGAGGTTGAAGGACTCGACGTCCTCCCCCTCGGGGCGCCCGAGCACGTGGGCCTCGACGGTGACGCGCTTGACGCCGTCGAACGTCGGGTTGCGGCCCACGGAGATCGCGGCGGGCCACCGCTCCCCCGCCTCGTCCGTCAGCCAGCCCGCGTAGACGCCCTCGCCGGGGATGAGCCCCTGGACCTCGGGCGCCAGGTTCGCGGTGGGGAAGCCGAGCTCACGCCCTCGCGCGAACCCGTGCACGACGGTGGCGCTCACGCGGTGCGGCGCGCCGATGATTTCGGCGGCGCGCTCCACGTCGCCTGCGGCGAGGAGGGAGCGAATCCATGTCGAGGAGCAGCGACGACTCCCGTCCCCGTCGGCCGCCTCGTACTCGTCCACCACGACGACCTCGAAGCCGTGCTTGGACCCCAGCTCGGTCAGCGTGCGAACATCGCCCGAGTTGCCGGCGCCGAACCGCATGTCCGGCCCGACCACGACGCACGCGGCGTTGAGTCGGCCCACGAACGTCGAGGACACGAACTCCTCGGGAGACTGGGCGGCGAACTCAAGCGAGTAGGGAATGACGACGACGGCGTCCAGCCCACGGGCATCCAGTGCCGCGACCTTGTCCCCCAGCGCCATGATCTGGGAATGGTCTTGGTCAGGGCGGTGCACGGTGGCCGGGTGCGGATCGAAGGTCAGGGCGACCGAGGTGGCCTGGGTCCGCTCGGCCCGGTTCAACACCTCCGCGAGGACGCGCTGGTGCCCGCGGTGCACCCCGTCGAAGTTTCCGAGGGTGACGACGCTCGGCCCGAAACCCTCGGGAAGGGCATCCAGACCCTCGAAATACTGCACGTCGCTCCTCGTTGTTGCCGCTTGACTGACCCTGGCCACTTTATCCCAGGCGCCGCCGCCGGGCTGGACGCTCAGCGTCGGTGAGACCGCCGCATCCACCACAGGCCTTCATGAGACTGAGGAGCACGTCGGCCCACGCAGAGCGAGGGTTAGCGGCCAAAAAGTGTGTGTGGCAGGGGCCTGCTTCCCAGTCGGCAGTAGGGCTATACGCCCGTTGACTTACTCTGCAAGCATGATGAATGCCCCTTCCCGCGAATCGGCCCCGTTGTGGTGTATGCGCCCAGCCCCTGATCAAGAACGGCACGACCAGCGCAGGACGCCCGCGCTACCGATGCTCATCCTGCGGAGCGTCCACCACCCCAGCCCGCCGGGGTGACCTGACGCGGGCCCACCAGATCCACCGCTTCGAGGACTGGCTCCTTGGACGTACGACCCAGGGCGAGCACGGGCCCGCTCGCACATTCCGCCGCCAGCATGCCTGGTGCTGGAACGTGGCCCCGGAACCAGTACTGACCGGGGAAGTCCACCGGGTGCTGATGCTGGATGGGACGTACTTCAACGCCTGGTGCGCGCTCGTGGCCTACACCGGTGAGCATGTCGTGGCGTGGCAGTTCTGCGACCGGGAGAAGCGCGCGTCCTGGGCCGCGCTGCTGGAGATGATCCCGGCCCCGGACATCGTCATCGTCGACGGGAACGCCGCGGCTCTGACCGTGATCGGCGAGCTGTGGCCCGCCACCCGGGTTCAACGGTGTCTCTTTCATCTGCTTCACCGGGTGGATGAGCATCTCACTCGCCGGCCCGTGCTACAGGCAGGGCGGCAACTTCGGTCGCTGGCCCGGGCGTTGCCGAAGGTCTCCTCCCTGGACCAGGCGGCCTCGTGGGAGGCTTCGTTGGCCGCGTGGCATGGGGCCTGGCGGGCGTTTCTGACGGAGCGCACGTACGCCCGTGCTGGCCTGGTGAGGCCCTCGAGCGTGCCTGTGAGCGCGGCGTGGTGGTACACGCATCAGCGTCTTCGGCGGGCGTATTTCACCCTGGAACGCGTTCGCAAAGCCGGGCATCTCTTCACGTGGTTGGAACAAGCCAGGCCCGGGGAAGTGCTGCCGCGTACGACAAGTCCGCTCGAGGGTGGGGTTAATGCCGGGCTCAAGGAGCTCTTCCGACTGCATCGCGGGATCCCCAAGCACCGGGCCCCCGTGGCGGCGGCCTGGTATTTCCGGTCCTTGAGCGTGGACACTCGACCAGCGAGCGAGCTCATCCGCGCCGAGCACTACCAGGCCCGGGAGGACACCATCGCGGGCGTCGAGGAGGTCATCGGGCCCGAGCTGTGGGGCCACGGATTCAGCTGGGAGGACGGGAACGGAACCCAGCAAGGGTGGGCAGGACGGCCATGACACGCCCGAGAAAAACACACTTTTTGGCCGCTAACCCCAGAGCGAAGGGCGCGCACCCCCTCATGCCCAAGGGGTGCGCGCCGCCTCTCAGATCGTGGGCCTCAGGGTCACACCCACCTGTTCATCGTTTGGCATCGGGAGCGCGCGTCGTCTCCTTGATAGTCTCCGTCCAGGACGCGTGCGGATGCTCCTCTAGGTACCGCGCCATGGCATCGGGGTCAATTCGATCCTTCTCCTCGGGAGACAGATCGAGGTCCACTTTTCCGATACTCAGCTGCCACGCCGCGAACCCGAACACGCTTCCGATCAGCATGACCGTGTATCCGAGGGAGTCGTTCTTCGGCGGCCCGAACATCAGGAACAGGCCTAGTCCGAAGAGGGCGAAGTCGATCCCCCAGAGCAATGCCTTGTGGCGACTTCCCCACTCGCGCATACGTTCGATCACGAGAAGCACTCTCGCTCGACCTTGTCGATCCCGAAGAAGATCTTGACGAGATCGTATGTTGCGCTGCCCATCTGCTTGGCGATGTGCAGGTTGCCCTTGGTCCGTCGGATTTGGTCGACGGCCTTGCCTACACCCCCCACTGCACTCACGAGACGCTTGAGCTTCAGAATCTTCGCAGCAGGCACGGCGACTCCGGCCACGGCTTTCGCCACTGCCATCGAGCAGCCGAACCACGAACCTGCGTTCTCCTCTGACAAGGCTGCTTGAGCCCACGCACGCGTAGCCGCATCCCCGCTCTCGAGCACTTCGTCTGGGATCGAGTTCACGAAGGACAGAGCCTGGTAGACCTCAAGCTCCTCCATATCGAACGCCGTGTCAGATGCTGCTTGCGCAGACGACATTTGCGCGTCCGCGTAAGCCGGCGTGGCACCGAGTCCTACACCGTACACCGACAGCGATGCCGTCAGGACGGCCGCGACGCCAACTTTGGCAAACACCTTCATTCGGAAGGCTCCTTTCTGTGAAGCGCTCGGTTCGAGCTCAACCGTGTGGCTGTGATCACAGACTAGAGCAAAGTAGATCATGCGTCATGATTATGACGTATTGTTACGTCTCTCTCGCGGCCTCTCTGGACCCGGCGGAGACCGCGCCGGGCTGGCCGCTCAGCTCCGGTGGGACCGCCGCATCCACCACAGCCCCAGAAGGGGCAACACGAGCGGGATGAACCCGTAGCCGCGGCCGAACCCGGACCAGACCGTGTCCTTCGGGAAATCCTGCGGCACGGCCACACTCAGGGCCCCCACGCCGACGACGCCGACCAGCTCCACGAGCAGGGCCCCGACCGCGACCCGATCCCAGCCCGCGCCTCGCTTGGCCAGCGCCACGGTGACGACAATGTAGACCGCCCCCGCCACGAGGCTGAGGATGTACGCGAGCGGAGCCTCCGAGAACTTCGTCAAGACCTGAAACAGGCCCCGCGCCGTGGCGGCCGCCGCGAAGATCGCGTAGACGAAGACGAGAAGGCGCCCGGCCCCACGGGTCTTGCCCGAGGCGGCCTCCCGCTCGGAAGCGGGCACGCGACCCCGCGGCCCCGTCGTCGCTCCCTCCCCCGCGCTCACGCTCCGTACCCCGCTACTCCGTACCAAATCTGATTCATGCGGGCCGCCATGACAATGCCCACAAGGCCGACGGCGGCCAGCACGAGGTTGGACCAGCGGGTCCGCTCGACGAGCGACCACCAGATGCCGCCGACCGGCAGGACCAGCTGCGTGAGCATGTACGCCCAGAACTCCGCGACGTTGCCCGTTGCGGGGTCCCCGACGAGCGGGCGGATGACGCTCGCCGCCGCGTAGACCACGGTGGCGAGGAAGACGAGGCCGGCCGCGACGATGGTCACGTCGTTCGGCGGGTCGTTGCGCAGCGCGAACCAGATGCCTGCCGCCGCGCACAGGGTGCCGACGACAGCCATGACCCAGAACCAGAGATCGAACATCACGCGGCCTCGCCCGGGCGGAAGACGACGAGGGACTTGGCCGCACCGGCCCTGTCCTCGACGATGGCCACGACCTCGCCGCTCGGGGCGACGGCGGCCGTGGGCCCCTCCCAGCCGCTCGCCGGGATCCGGCGGCCGAAGCCCAGCTCTACCGTCTCCGCCTCCGTCAGGCTGCGATTGGGCAGGAGGGCGCGCGCGGCGTCGTCGAGGGGCACGAACGAGAACTCGTCCGCCAGGTCCTCAAGCGTCCGGGCCTGCTGGAGCGTGTACGGGCCGACCTCGGTGCGGCGCAGCGCCGTGAGGTGCGCTCCGACGCCGAGGGCCTCCCCGATGTCCCGCGCGAGAGCGCGGATGTACGTGCCCGAGGAGCAGCGGACGCGGATGTCGACGTCGATGGTCTTGGCCGTCGAGGACTTGCGGAAGTCGAGGACCTCGAGCTCCGAAATGGTGACGGGGCGCGCGGCGAGCTCGACCTCCTCGCCCTTGCGGACCATGTCGTACGCCCGCTGGCCCTTGACCTTGATGGCGCTGACGGAGGACGGCACCTGCTCGATCTCGCCGCGGAACGCCGCCGCGGCCTCCTCGAAGGACTCCGGCGTGACCGCCGCGGCGATCCGCTCCTCGACGACCTCGGACTCGGCGTCGTCCGTGACGGTGCGCTGGCCGAGGCGCAGCGTGGCCTCATACTCCTTGCCCGTGCCGACGATGAACGTCAGGAGGCGCGTGGCCTTGTTGATGCCGACGACGAGCACGCCCGTGGCCATGGGGTCCAGCGTGCCCGCGTGGCCTACCTTGCGCGTGCCGGCCAGCCGCCGGACGCGCGAGACCACGTCGTGACTCGTCAGCCCCTTCGGCTTGTCGACGACGACGAGGCCGTGATGGGCGTCAGCCCCGTCGTGAGTTCGAGAACCGCGTGCCATCTAGTGCTCGTCCTCCTCCGCCTCGTCGTCGCTCTTGTACGGGTTCTCGCCGGCTGCGTACTCTGCGCCCTGGGCGAGGCTCGCGACCTCGGCGTCGCGCTCACGGGCCGCGCGGAGCAGGTCCTCGACCGCCTGGGCGTTCTCGGGGACCTCGTCCGCGACGAGGGTCAGGGTCGGGGTCAGGCGCGTGCGGATGTTGTCGCCGATCGCCTTGCGCAGGCGACCGCGGTTGGCTTCGAGGGCCGCCACAGAGCGGGCCTTCGACTCTTCGTCGCCGAAGACCGTGTAGTACACGGTGGCGTGCTGAAGGTCATTCGTCACGCGGGCGTCCGTGATGGTGACGAACCCGAGCCGCTCGTCCTTGATGCGCGTCTCGAGGGCGCGGGCCACGATGGCCTTGATGCGGTCTGCGAGCTTGGCGGCGCGTGCTGGATCTGCCATGGGGTTCCTCCCGGAAGCGTGGTCTGGCCCCGGCGCGGCGGCGCGGGACGCTTGATAGTCAGTCTAATTGGGGGCTGCGGCGGGGCCCGGAGGCCGCGCCGCAGCGAATCAACAGCATGAGGCCCGGCCCCGCGCGTGGCGGGACCGGGCCTCCCCCGCGCCTCCGGCTAGGCCAGCGGGCGCGGACTGCTGAGAGCGCTAGTCGCGCGGCTTCTCACGCATCTCGAACGTCTCGATGACGTCGCCGTCCTTGATGTCGTTGAACGAGCCGAGGCCGATACCGCACTCGAAGCCCTCACGGACCTCGGTGGCGTCGTCCTTGAAGCGGCGCAGCGACTCGATGGCGAGGTTGTCGCCGACGACGTTGCCGTCGCGGACAAGACGAGCCTTCGAGTTGCGGCGGATGATGCCGTCGCGGACGATCGAGCCGGCGATGTTGCCGAACTTCGACGAGCGGAAGACCTCGCGCACCTCGGCGGAACCGAGCTGCACTTCCTCGTACTCCGGCTTGAGCATGCCCTTGAGGGCCGCCTCGATCTCGTCGAGTGCCGCGTAGATGACGGAGTAGAAGCGCATGTCGACGCCTTCCTTCTCCGCAAGCTCCGCAACGCGCTCGGCGGGCCGGACGTTGAAGCCGATGATGATCGCGTTGTCGACCGTCGCCAGGTTGACGTCGTTCTGCGTGATCGCGCCAACGCCGCGGTGGATGACGCGCAGCTGCACTGAGTCGTCCACCTCGATCTTGAGGAGCGAGTCCTCGAGGGCTTCCACGGCACCGGACACGTCACCCTTGAGGATGAGGTTGAGGGTGTCGATCTTGCCCTCGGCCACGGCCTGGTCAAGGTCCTCGAGGCTGACGCGCTTGCGGCGCTTGGCCAGGAGGGCCGCGCGGTCCGCAGCCTCTCGCTTCTCGGCGATCTGACGGGCGGTGCGCTCGTCGTCGGTCACGATGAACGTGTCACCAGCGCGCGGGACGGTGGACAGGCCGAGGACCTGGACCGGGCGGGACGGCCCGGCGGTCTTGAGCTTGTCGCCGTTCTCGTCGAACATGGCGCGCACGCGGCCGTGAGCCACGCCGGCGACGATCGCATCGCCGACCTCAAGCGTGCCGGACTGGACGAGAACCGTCGCGACGGCGCCGCGGCCCTTGTCGAGGTTGGCCTCGATCGCGATGCCGCGAGCGTCCTTGTCCGGGTTCGCCGTGAGCTCAAGCGCAGCGTCGGCCGTGAGGAGGACAGCCTCGAGGAGGTCGTCGATGCCCTCGCCGCGCAGAGCGGAGACGGGCACGAACATCGTGTCGCCACCGTACTCTTCCGGCACGAGGCCGTACTCCGTCAGCTGGCCCTTGATCTTGTCCGGGTTGGCCCCGTCCTTGTCGATCTTGTTGACAGCGACGACGATCGGCACGTTTGCGGCCTGGGCGTGGTTGAGCGCCTCGACCGTCTGCGGCATGACGCCGTCATCGGCGGCCACCACGAGCACGGCGATGTCCGTGACCTTGGCACCACGGGCACGCATGGCCGTGAAGGCCTCGTGACCCGGTGTATCGATGAACGTGATCTCGCGGTCTTCGCCCTCGTGCTCAGCGGACACCTGGTAGGCGCCGATGTGCTGGGTGATGCCGCCGTGCTCGCCCTCGATGACGTTGGACTTGCGGATCGCGTCGAGGAGGCGCGTCTTACCGTGGTCGACGTGGCCCATGACCGTGACCACGGGGGGACGCGGCACGCGGTCTTCGTCGCTCTCGCCCTCGAGCTCATCCTCGAGGTTGATGTCGAAGGCCTCGAAGAGCTCGCGCTCCTCGTCCTCCGGCGAGACGACCTCGATCTTGTAGCCGAGCTCGGCGCCGAGGACCTCGAACGTTGCCTCGTCCAGGGACTGCGTGGCCGTGGCCATCTCTCCCAGGTGGAAGAGGACCGTGATGAGGGCCGCGGGGTTGGCGCCGATCTTCTCGGCGAAGTCCGTGACCGACGAGCCGCGGCGGAGACGGACGACCGTCTCACCGTTGCCGCGGGGCACGCTCACGCCGCCCAGCGACGGGGCGCTCATCTGCTCGAGTTCCTGCCGCTTGGCCCGCTTCGACTTGCGCTGCTTGCCACGGTTGGCGCCGCCCTTGCCGAACGCGCCGGCTGTGCCGCCGCGGCCGCGACCGCCGCCACCGGGGCGGAAGCCGCCGCCCGGCGCGCCGCCGGGAGCACCACCCGGGCGACCGGGTGCGCCGCCGGGACGGCCGGGGCGGCCGCCGGTGGGCGCCGGGCGCTCCTGGCGCGCGGGCATCATGTTCGGGTTCGGACGCGGGGCTCCCGGGCGGGGACCGCCCTGACCGGCCTGGGCCGGACGCGGAGCACCCGGACGGGCGTCCCCGCGAGGCGGACGCGGGGCGCCGGGGCGGGGACCGCCCTGGCCTGCCTGGCCGTCACGCGGCGCGCCGGAGCGCGGCATGCCCTGGGACGCGGCGAACGGGTTGTTGCCCGGGCGGGGTGCGCCGGGACGAGGGCCACCGGGACGGGGACCGCCCTGGCCTGCCTGGCCCGGGCGCGGGGCCGCGCTGCGGGCACCCTGGCCGACGCCGAACGGGTTATTGCCGGGGCGCGGGGCTCCCGGGCGGGGACCGCCCTGACCGGCCGGAGCCGGGCTCGGCGCGGATGCGGCCTTGGGGGCGGCCGGCGCGGCGGGCTTGTCCGTCGGCTGAGCCGGAGCAGCCGGAGCGGCTGGCGCCTGGCCCTTGGGGGACGTCGGCTGAGCGGCAGGGGCCTGCGGCTCGGCAGGCGACTTGCTCGGGCGCGGACCCGGGGCCGGCGCAGTGGAGGCCTCGGCGGACTTGGGCGCAGCCGGGGCAGCGGGGGCCGACTTGGCAGCCGCGGGCTTCGGCGCGGAGGCCTTGGCCTCAGCCGGCTTGGCCTCAGCGGCCTGCTCGCTGCCGCCGGACTTGCCTGCGTAGGCGCCCCGGAGCTTCTTGACGACGGGGGGCTCGATGGTCGAGCTGGCAGAGCGAACGAACTCGCCCATGCCCTTCAGTGTTTCAAGCGCCTCTTTCGAGGTGATGTTGAGCTCTTTGGCGAGCTCGTGAACGCGGACCTTAGCCACTCTTCTCCTGTCTGGGCCCTGCCCGACAGGCGGGGCCGATTAGTCTTCGCTGTTCGCGGCCTGAATGGCAGGCGCGGGGCAGCAGTCTTGGACGCGCAGCATGGACTTCATCGTGAAGTGCTCATCGCTGGTTGCTCATCGGGTTTCCATTGGTGTCAGACCCGCTTTCATGCTGGATTCCTGGTCAGGTGTTCCGATGCGGCAAGCCACTCGGACAACGGGGCGTGATTGACGCCCTCGCGAAACGCACGGCTCGCGGCCTTCCGCTTCACCGCGAGAGCTGCACAGCGAGGATCCCGGTGGATCCAGGCGCCTCTCCCGGGGAGGGAGCGGCTCTCGTCGATGACGATCTCGGACGGGGCCCCCGCGCTTCGCGGAGCGAGGGCCAACCGCACAAGCTCCGAGACGTCAACGACGGCCCGGCAGCCTATGCATGTTCTCTGTGGGGCCGTCCTGGAGCGCGCGGGGCGCTCCGACGGCTTGTCCACAGATTGAGTCACCCTTCATTCTAACCCGAAACGCGCCTTGCCGCTTCCCGCGAGGGCCGACCCCCCGCGGATTTCAGCGCTCGCCGTCGCCCGAGCCCGCAGCAGCAGCCGAGGCCGACTCGGCGCGCGACTGGGGCTTGATGTCGATCCGCCACCCCGTGAGCTTCGCCGCGAGACGTGCGTTCTGGCCCTCCTTGCCGATGGCGAGGGACAGCTGGTCATCGGGCACGATGACCCGGGCCGCGCGCAGCGATTCGTCGAGGATTGTGACACTCGTGACCTTGGCCGGACTGAGCGCGTGGGCGATGAACGCGGCAGGGTCCTTGTCGAAGTCCACAATGTCGATCTTCTCGTCGTTGAGCTCCGCCGTCACTGCGCGCACACGCGTGCCCATTTCGCCGATGCACGCACCCTTGGCATTGATGCCCGCCACCCGCGCGGACACCGCGATCTTGGAGCGGTGGCCGGCCTCGCGGGCGAGCGCGACGATCTCGACCTGTCCCGACTGGATCTCCGGCACCTCAAGCTCGAAGAGCTTCTTCACGAGGCCCGGGTGCGTCCGGGAGAGCGTCACCTGCGGCCCCTTGAAGCCTCGCTCCACGCGGACGACGAAGGAGCGCAGGCGGCGCCCGTGGCGGTAGTCCTCGCCCGGGGCCTGCTCACTCGGGGGCAGCGACGCCTCGACAGAGCCGAGGTCCACCTTGATCACGCGCGGGTCGCGCCCCTGCTGGATGACACCGGAGAGGATTTCGCCGACCTTGTCCTTGAATTCGCCGAGGATTGTGTCATCCTCCGCCTCGCGCAGGCGCTGCTGGATGAGCTGACGAGCCGTCGAGGCCGCCACCCGCCCGAAGCCGTTCGGGGTGTCGTCGAACTCCCCGATGACGGTGCCGTCCTCCTCGACCTCTGGGGCCCAGATCGTCACCTTGCCTGTCGAGCGGTCCAGCTCGGCCCGTGCCCGAGAAATGCTTCCGGGGGACTTGTGGTAGGCCGTGAGAATGGCCTGCTCAATGGCGGGGATGATGCGTTCGAGCGGAATGTCGCGCTCCGTCTCCAGCATGCGCAGTGCGCTCATGTCGATATCCATGTCAGGCCTCCTCGACCTCGGTCTGCGCGTCGCGGGCAGACATGTCAACGTTGATCTTTGCGCGGCGGATCTCCGCGAAGGGAATGGTCTGGGGCTCTGCCGCCTTGGGCTTGACGCCCTTCTTCGCCGGCAGCTCGCCCTGGACTTCCAGCTGTGAGGGGCCGACGGCGTTGAGCCGCCCCTCCACGACACCGTCGGCGGTCTTGACGGTGAGCCAACGACCCACACTCCGCTCGAAGTGGTGCCGGTGCGTCAGCGGCCGGGAGAGCCCGGGCGTGGACACCTCGAGCTCGTACGCCTCGCCGCCGATGGGATCAGCTGCGTCCAGCGCGGCCGAGATCGACTCAGAAATGCGGGCCACGGCGTCCAGGTCAAGGGGAGCATCCTCGTTCTCGAGGGCGTCGACCGCAATCTGCAGCAGACGGTGCCCGCCCGACTCACGGAAGGAGACGTCCTCCAGGTAGGCCCCGTGGGCGTGTGCCGCGGAGGCGACGGCCGCAACGACGGCGGCCTCCGCCTGGCTCGGCTGTGGGGCGTCGTCCTCGACCCCGACGACTCTCTCGAAGTCCAAGTCCTCACCTGGGAAGGGCACTGAGCATCTCCATTCAGTTGTGGGCGGCCACGAAAAGCGGGCCTGCGCGTCCTTCAAGGGTACCCAGTTCGCGCCGCTCCGCCCAGCCCTCCGCCGCTCCACCCCTGCGCGCGCCCCGTGCCCCATGCCCCGTGCCCCGTGCCCCATGTCCCCCATTGCCCCGAGCTGGCCCCGTGCCCCGTCGAAGCCACACCAGCGCCCCGTGCTCCGTCGAAGCCACACCAGCGCCCCGTGCCCCACACGCCGGCCGGTGCGGCCATCGTGGAAGAATTGCGACATGACCCATCGCCCAGCCTCCGCCCGGCCCCGTGGGGGCTCCGTGCCGACGCAGGGCCCCGTCCGGGACCGCCCCGTCGGACGCCGGTCCGCACTCGTGGCGGCGGCCCTGATCCCGGCTGGCCTGGCCGGCGCCGGATCGTGGTGGGGTGTCGCGCAGTGGCGGCGCGGCATGGTCCAGGATGAGTCTCGCGACGCAGCTCAGAACGTCGCGGAGAGAATCGCGGCTGCTCGCGCGGACCTTCGCGCATCCGACCCGCGAGCCGAGGCCTCGACGGCTGCCCTGGCCTCCCGCCTCGGAATTGCGCTGCCCGCCCTCGCGCCGTCGGCGCCTCCGTCATCTGCAGCCCCCGCGGCCAGCCCGACGGCATCGAGTGCCCCGCGCTCCGCCGCCGCGCAGTCCAGCACCGCCGTGACTGGCGTACCCTCGCCGGGCCCGCTGGGCGCTGCCGTCAACATCGTCCGGCAGGGGACACAGCCCGGGGCGGCGGGCCCAGCCTGGCAGTGGCTCCTCTTGTGCGCGGCGTCGCTCGGGGCGAACGAGAGGCAACTCACAGACGCACTCGGCGACCTGGCCGAGGCGCGGTCAGCGAACGAGGCCCTGTCTGGCGGGGAGTCTCACCTCGTCGAGGCCATGGTCGAATCGTCGCGAGCCTCGTGGTGGCTCACGGCCCAGGCCGCCCGAGGCGGCCAAGCGGCCCGTTCGCGGGCGGCAGCCGCAGCGTCGTCGTACTCCCTCATCTCCGAAAGGCTCGCGGACGCGACAGGACGAGGCGCCGAGATCCCCCTGGGGTGGGGGCTCCCCGCCGGTGCCGCCCCGTCAGCGGAGGCGACGGACGCGCAGACTCGCTGTGCCCGCTCCCTCGCCGCTGCCCTGGGCCAGACGCCGGGCCAGGCGCCGCAGGACGTCGTGACATCCTCACTCTCGGCATTCAGGAACCTCCCTGACTGAATCCGGAGAACTCTCGGGTGCCGAACAGGCTCCTGCCTTGTGAACGCCGCCCCAAACGGGTAGACAAGTACATAAGCGCGCCTATCACCAAGGAAAGCATTCCGGGACGAGACCGCGCGAACGTCTCATTCCCACTGGTCCCGGACCTCAAGGAGAGTCTCTTATGTCCACGATCGACGCAGCATCCCTGTTCACGAAGACTGTTTTCGACCTCAACGGCGAGAAGGTGGACGACGTCCAGCAGGTCTTCGCCAACGACAAGACCGGCGAAGCAACCTGGGTCACGGTCAACACCACGGGCGCCACGGATCGCGAGGTCTTCATCCCCCTCGATCACGTGACCATTGACGGCGAGTCCATCCGCGCGCCGTACACCAAGGACTCGATTGTCCAGTCGCCCAAGATGACGAACGACAAGTCCCTCACCGCCGAAGAAGAAGAGACCCTCCGCGGGTACTACGCGGGCGTCCGCAACAAGGGCGGCCGCCAGGATGCCGAGGCCGCCGGCGCGGAGACGGCGAACGCAGCTGCTCCTGCAGCGTCCACGGATTCGGATCTCACCGCCGGCGCCGCCCCGAAGCAGGCCCGCGACCTCGACGTCACCCCCGCCACCAACCCGGCCCCCGCTCACGAGGAGACGCCTGAGCTCCGTGCTCGCCGTGCCGCTCGCCACGACGCCGCCACCGCGGCTGGCGCCGGTGCTGCCACGGGCGCGGCTGCCGGTGCCGCGGGCGATGCCTCGCCGGCACGTGCCAAGGACGCTGCGGCTCAGACCCCGAACCGCGCTGCGGGCCTCGGCGAGTCCTCGAAGACCGCTGAGGGCAACGGCCCGATCGTCTCGGACGCCAACGCGGAGCAGAAGAAGGACCAGGACCAGTCCCCCGCACCCGTCGTCCCGGAGGCGAACGCGGCTGAGAAGGCCTCTGCCGCGGCCAAGGACGCGGCCGAGACGGCCAAGTACAAGGCTGAGGGCGTCAAGGAGGACCTTGAGCCCAAGGTCGAGCACGCCAAGGCCGCCGCAGCCGAAAAGGCTGAGGACGTCAAGGCCAAGGCCGAGGAGACCAAGGCCGCGGCCGCCGACAAGGTCGAGGACGTCAAGGCCAAGGCCGAGGAGACCAAGGCCGCCGCCGCCGACAAGGTCGAGGACGTCAAGGCCGCCGCAGCCGAGAAGGCTGAGGACGTCAAGGCCAAGGCCGAGGAGACCAAGGCCGCTGCCGCTGCGAAGTCGGACGAGGTCAAGGCTGCCGCAGCCGACAAGGTCGAGGCCGCCCGGGCCAAGGTCGACGAAGTCCGCGCCAACGTGGCACCGAAGGCCGAGGAGTACAAGCAGTACGCCGTCGGTTTCTGGGGCCGCCTCAAGAAGTTCGCGGCCCAGGAGGTCCAGAACTTCAAGGAGAAGCGCTAACCCACACTGCCCTGCGGGGCGTGAGGCGTCCCGCCCGTAGAAGCGGGATGTGATGAGGGGCCCGGCTGATGCCGGGCCCCTTTCGCATGCCTGACGCATGCCTGCTGGGCTCGTGGCCCCCGGTGAGCTCTACGAGGAGAGGCTCCGGGCCCAGTCGGCACCCAGCTTGACCAGGAGAACCGAGACCACAACAATCATCGCCACGCGAACGAAGCCCGAGCCACGGTTCATGGCCGTGCCCGCACCAAGACGCGCCCCGATCATGTTGCCAGCGGCAAGGACCAGACCCACGCCCCAGTGGACCGCACCGCTAGGAATGAAGATCAGGAGCGCGCCGACGTTCGTGCACCAGTTCAGGATCTTGGCGCGCGCGCTCGAGTTGAGGAACGAGTAGCCGAGCCACCCGACGAGGGCCATGACGAAGAAGGACCCCGTCCCCGGCCCCAGGACCCCGTCGTAGAAGCCGATGCCCGTCGCGAGGACGACACCGCGCCCTGTGCGCCCCCGGTCCGTGTGGCGCAGGGCCTCGACCTGCCCCAGGGACGGGCGGAGGATCGTGATGACGAGGATGCAGAACAGGGCCGCCAGGATGATCGGGGTGAACAGCTCAGACGGCAGCTGCTTGGCCACCTGGGCGCCCGCAAGAGAGCCCGCAAGGGCGCCGGCGCCCATGAGCACGAGCGGCTTGGGCTCCGGGCGGATCCGCCGGGCGTACGTCACCGCGCTGACGCTTGTGCCGAACACGCTCCCGACCTTGTTCGTCGCCACCGCCTGGATCGGCGAGAACCCCGGTATGAGCAGGAGCGCAGGAAGCTGGATGAGGCCTCCCCCGCCGACCACCGCGTCGACCCACCCGGCCGCGAGTCCCGCGGCAAAGACGAGCAGGAGGAGCCACGGGCTGATGTCGCCGAGGAAGGCCTCCATCAGCGTCAGCCGACCAGCAGCTGACGCACGGCCTGCTCCACGTTGGCGAGCTCGACCTCGGTCCGCTCACCCGAGCGGCGATCCTTGACCTCGACACGGCCGTCCTTGAACGCGCGCCCGACCACGACGATGACCGGCATGCCGAGGAGCTCGGTGTCCCCGAACTTCACACCCGGGGAGACCTTGGGACGATCATCGAGGAGCACCTCGAGCCCGGCCTGCTCCAGGGACTCCGCGAGCTCGGCGGCCCCGTCGAGGATCTCGGCCTGCTTGCCGGCTGCCACAACGTGGACCTGGGCCGGCGCGAGCGACGCGGGCCAGATGAGGCCGTGCTCGTCGTGCCCCTGCTCGGCGATGGCCGCGAGCGCGCGGGACACACCGATGCCGTACGAGCCCATCGTCACCGTGACGAGCTTCCCGTTCTCGTCCAGCACCTTGAGCCCGAGGGCCTCCGCGTACTTGCGGCCCAGCTGGAAGATGTGGCCCATCTCCATGCCGCGCGCAATCTCGAGCGGGCCAGAGCCGTCCGGCGCGGGGTCCCCCGCGAGGACCGTGGCGCATTCGAGGTACCCGTCCGCGGCGAAGTCCCGTCCAGCCACGAGGCCGATGACGTGCTTCCTGGCCTCGTTGGCGCCCGTGATCCACGTGGTTCCGTCGACGACACGGGGGTCGAGGAAGTACGGCAGCGCCGTCGTGCTCTTCTCACCGAGGACGGGGCTGTCGAGGGAGGTGCCGGGGCCGATGTACCCGCGCACGAGGCCCGGGTGCTTGGCGAAGTCGGCGTCCGTGGCGGCCTCGACGTCGGGCTCGCCAGCGAACCCAAGGAGGGCGCCGATGTTCGCCTCAATGCGCTTGAGGTCGGCCTCGCGGTTGCCCGGCATGCCGACGACGACGATCTGCCGCTCCCCTTCGGCGCTCGTCACGGCCAGGACGACGTTCTTCAGCGTGTCGGCCGCGGTCCAGTCGCGCGAGGCCTGCGGGAACTCGGCGTTGGCGAACTCGACGAGGGAGGAGATGGTCGGGGTGTCTGGGGTGTCGACGACACGGCACGGCGGGGCGTCGGTGAAGTCGATCGGCTCCGGCACCGTTGTGGCCACGGCCTCGACGTTTGCGGCGTACCCGCCCGCGGAGCGCACGAACGTGTCCTCGCCGGCCTCGGACGGGTGGAGGAACTCCTCGGACTTCGATCCGCCCATGGCGCCGGCGGTCGCGAAGACCGGCACGACCTCGAGCCCCAGTCGCTCGAAGATCCGCAGGTAGGCCTGACGGTGCGCCTCGTAGGACGCGTCCAGGCCCTCGTCGCTCACGTCGAACGAGTAGGAGTCCTTCATGATGAACTCGCGCCCGCGCAGGAGGCCCGCGCGCGGACGTGCCTCGTCACGGTACTTCGTCTGGATCTGGTACAGCGAGACGGGGAGGTCCTTGTAGGAGGAGTACAGGTCCTTGACGAGGAGGGTGAACATCTCCTCGTGGGTGGGCGCCAGGAGGTAGTCGGCGTCCTTGCGATCCTTGAGTCGGAAGAGGTTCTCGCCGTATTCGGTCCAGCGGCCCGAGGCCTCGTAGGGCTCTCGCGGCAGGAGGGCCGGGAAGTGGACCTCCTGGGCACCGATCGCGTTCATCTCTTCGCGGACAATGCGCTCAATCTTGGTCAGCACCGCGAGGCCGAGCGGCAGCCAGCTGTAGACGCCCGGTGCGGCGCGGCGGATGTACCCGGCGCGGACGAGGAGCTTGTGGCTCATCACCTCCGCGTCAACCGGGTCCTCTCGCAGAGTGCGGAGAAACAAATGCGACATCCTCAAGACCACGATGGGAACCCTTTGCTAGAACGTGTACGGCGCGGCGGACGGGGCGCGGGGCGCGCCCGTGTGCTCCACTCAACATAGCAAGCCGTGCGGCTCCCTGTGCGCCGTGGCCCCCACGGTGCGCCGTGGCCCCCACGGTGCGCCGTGGCCCCCACGGGGCGGCGGACGACGACGGCGGCTGGCGCCAACGGGGCGCCGCGGGGCGACCAGCGATGCAACGCTGTGGCTCGCGCGGCCCTAGAGCATGATCGTCGAAAAGGTCCCGACCTGACGGAAGCCTGCCCGCGCATAGGAGGCGAGCGCGGCGTAGTTGTAGCCGTTGGCGTACAGGCAGACGCGGCGGCTCGAGGCCAGCCCGTGGACGGCGAGGGCCCGCATGTACCCCGAGGAGAGTCCCCGCCCACGCAGCCGGGGGGCCAGCCACACGCCCTGCACGAATGCCGCCTCCGGCGTCACGGCCGCGAACTCGGCCTTGAAGAGGACCTCCCCGTTCTCTACGTGGGAGAAGGAGCGGCCCTGGGTGATGAGCTGGCGGACCCGCTGAACGTATGAGGCGGCGTCCGGACGAATGACGCGCCCCGCCCACACGGAGGGCTCCACTGGAGAGTAGCCGACCTCCTCGGTGAACATCGCGACACTCGCTCGCAGGAGGGCGGCCTCGTCCTCCAGTCGAGACGGCGCCACCTTGCGCGCCGGTCCCGTCTGGTAGGGCTCGGCAAGCTCAAGGTCGTCGCCGTCCATGGCGAGCAAGGGCTGGTGGCGGCGTTCCTCGGCAGCGCGCAAACCGCCCCGTTCCAGCTCGTCCCAGAGCGGCAGGACCGCCGAGGAAGGACCGTAGATCGAGGCGGGACGGCGCTCGTGCGGGGCGAAGAGCCTCTCCGCCAGGGGCCCCAAGGCGCGGCTCCAGTCCCCGTGAGGGAAGACGTTGACGCCCGCGAACGCGACCGCGCTGAGCCGGGGCTCAGGGCCGCCCGCGGGGCCGTCGACGAGGGCGTAGAAGCGGGCGTCGGCCGAGGTCCGCCCCGAGTGCCCCGCAGCCGCAAGGCGGTCGAGGAGGAGCGCGGTCCCCACCGGGTCCCCTGCGCAATACGCGCGAAGGGCCGGTGCGTCAGCGGCGGTGAGCTCGCGAACTCGGGGCGCGCTCCCCCGGCGGAACGGCCGCATGCACCCTAGCTGACCGAGACGGAGGGGGCGCCCTCGGGGGCGTCCTCGCCCATCTCTTCGGCGATGCGCATGGCCTCTTCGATGAGCGTCTCGACGATCTGGTCCTCGGGGACGGTCTTGATGACCTCGCCCTTGACGAAGATCTGGCCCTTGCCGTTGCCGGAGGCCACGCCGAGGTCGGCCTCGCGGGCCTCGCCCGGGCCGTTGACGACACAGCCCATGACAGCGACGCGCAGGGGCACTTCCATGCCCTCCAGGCCCGCAGTGACCTGATCGGCGAGCGTGTACACGTCCACCTGGGCGCGGCCGCAGGACGGGCAGGAGACGATCTCGAGCTTGCGCTCGCGCAGGTTGAGCGACTGGAGGATCTGCAGGCCGACCTTGACCTCCTCCGCCGGCGGAGCGGAGAGGGAGACGCGGATCGTGTCGCCGATGCCCTGCGAGAGGAGCGCGCCGAAGGCGGTCGCGGACTTGATGGTGCCCTGGAATGCGGGGCCGGCCTCGGTCACGCCGAGGTGGAGGGGCCAGTCGCCCCGCTCCGCGAGGAGCTCGTAGGCGCGGACCATGATGACAGGGTCGTTGTGCTTGACCGAGATCTTGAAGTCATGGAAGTCGTGCTCCTCGAAGAGGGACGCCTCCCAGACAGCCGACTCAACAAGGGCCTCCGGGGTGGCCTTGCCGTACTTCTCCATGATGCGCTTGTCGAGAGAACCGGCGTTCACGCCGATGCGGATCGAGACGCCGGCGTCCTTGGCCTCCTTGGCGATCTCCTTGACCTGGTCATCGAACTTCCGGATGTTGCCGGGGTTGACGCGGACGGCGGCGCAGCCGGCGTCGATCGCAGCGAACACGTACTTCGGCTGGAAATGGATGTCGGCGATGACCGGGATCTGCGACTTCTTGGCGATGATCGGGAGGGCCTCGGCGTCATCCTGGGAGGGGCAGGCCACGCGGACGATGTCGCAGCCCGAGGCCGTGAGCTCGGCGATCTGCTGGAGGGTCGCGTTGATGTCGGTGGTGGGGGTCGTCGTCATGGACTGGACGCTCACGGGCGATTCACTGCCCACGCCGACGCTGCCCACCTTGATCTGACGCGTCTTGCGGCGCGGGGCCAGAACGGGCGGCGGGGCGGCGGGCATGCCGAGGTTGACCGAGGTCATCAGGGGAGCTCCTCTTCGTGAAGGCGGGTTGATTCAAGCGTAGTCCGGGCTCCCGCCCGGCGGTGGCGATTTCGCTATCGGAGCGAGACGGGATGGACCAGGTCCACGAAGATGAGCAGGACGCTCATGAGCGCGAACACGCCGAAGACGGCGGCGGAGAGCGGCGCGAGCTTGGCCGTGTCGAACGGCGGGGGCGCGTGGCGGCCCCGGATCTTGGCCCACAGCCGCCGCAGTCCGTCCCACAGGGCGGCGGCGATGTTGCCGCCGTCGAGCGGCGTGAGCGGGATGAGGTTGAAGACGAACAGCGCAATGTTGAGGCTGCCCACAATCATGATCACCGAGGCGATCTTCGACTTCCACGGGATCTCGTGGTCGGCCGTGATCTCGCCGCCGATCCTGCCGACCCCGACCACGCTCATGGGCCCATTGGGGTCCCGCTCCTCGAGCCCCAGTGCCACGCGCCCCACTTGGTAGAGCCGCTGCGGCAGGTGCAGGACCACGTTGGCGACGGCCTTGATGTTCTCTCCGGTCATGTCGAGGCCCTGCCCCAGCGTGGCCGGCTGGATCGTCTGTACCGGCGCCACGCCAATGAAGCCCACGTCCGTGTAGACGGGCTTGCCGGCCGCGTCCGTCACGGGCTTGCCGAGGGCGTCGACGGCCGGGCGCGCGGAGCGGATCGGCGTCACCTCGAGCGTGACCTCCTTCCCGTCGCGTTCGACGACGACGGGCGAGCGCGTCCCGGCGGCAGCGCGAATCGCCTGCTGGGCCTCGTTCCACCCGGACACTCGCGCGCCGGCGAAGGCCACGATGCGGTCCCCCGGCTTGATCCCTGCCGCGAGGGCGGGCGTCTTCGGGTCGCCCGGCGCACACGAGCCGGCCCCGTCGTTCTGGGCTGCTGGCCCCGTCTTGACGCATTCGGACACGGCGGCCACCGTCGTCGTCGGCGTAGCGATCCCGAAGCCCATGACGGCCGTGAGGATCAGCGCCGTCCCGACCACCAGGTTGACGAGGGGCCCGCCGAGCATGATGACCACGCGCTTCCAGACGGGCATCCGGTAGAACAGGCGGTCTTCATCGCCGGGCTTGACCTGCTCCAGGTCCACCTGCCGGGTGTCCTCGACGAAGCGGCCGAGAAGGGAGGTCGTGGCGGCGGGGACGGTGCCCGCCGGGTCGGTGGGCCGGGGCGGGATCATTCCCACGATCTGCACGTAGCCCATGAGCGGGATGGCCTTGATGCCGAACTCGGTCTCGCCCCGTCGGAAGGACCACAGTGTGCGCCCCGCGCCGAAGAAGAACTGCGGGATCCGTGCGCCGAAGAGCTTCGCGGGGATGAAGTGGCCGAACTCGTGGAGAACCACCGAGACGAAGACGCCCAGGGCGATGAGCAGGACGCCGACGAGGAAGAGGAGGACACTCACGCCGCGTCCCCCTGACGGGTGATGAGCTCCTGGGCGAGGCGCCGGGCGTCCCGCTCCGCCGCGAGGACGTCCTCAAGGCTGGGCTCTGGAACCCCCGAGTGCGCGTCGAGGGCGGCGCGGACGACCTCGAGAATGCCGGGGAAGGAGATCCGGCCCTCATGGAAGGCGTCCACGGCCTCCTCGTTCGCCGCGTTGAACACGGCCAGGTGGGTCCCCGACGCGCGGCAGGCGTCCTTGGCGATCTGCACGGCGGGGAAGACGGACTCGTCGAGCGGCTCGAACGTCCAGCTCGACGGCTCCGCGAACGTGGCCGGCGGCACCGCCCCGCGGACACGGTGCGGCCAGGCGAGGCCGAGGGCAATGGGCAGACGCATGTCCGGGGGGCTCACTTGCGCCATCGTGGAGCCGTCCACGAACTCGACCATCGAGTGGACCATGGACTGCGGGTGCACCGCGACGTCGATCCGCTCGAGCGGGATGCCGAAGAGATAGTGGGCCTCGATGACCTCGAGGGCCTTGTTGACCATCGACGCGGAGTTCGTCGTCACGACGCGCCCCATGTCCCACGTCGGGTGCGCGAGGGCCTGGGCGGGCGTGACGGAGCGCAGCTGCTCCGCCGTGTATCCGCGGAACGGCCCGCCTGAGGCAGTCACCACGAGGCGCTCCACCTCGTCCGGCGCCCCGGACCGCAGGGCCTGCGCCAGCGCCGAGTGCTCCGAGTCCACGGGGACAATCTGCCCCTCCGCTGCGGAGTCGACGACGAGGCGACCGCCCACAATGAGCGACTCCTTGTTGGCCAAGGCGAGCATGGACCCCGCCCGGAGGGCAGCGAGCGTGGGGCGCAGGCCGATGGACCCGGTCATGCCGTTGAGCACGACGTCCGCGCCGCAGCCGGCCAGCTCCACAACGGCCTCTTCCCCGACGCCGAGGTCCATCGGCATGCTAGCGCCGGCGGCCTCCAGCACGGCCCGGACCTCGGGAACGGAGCCGCGGGCCACGGCCACCTGCCTCGGGCCGAACTCCGCGACCTGCTCACCGAGCAGGCCCAGCGACGAGCCCCCGGCGGCGAGCGCCACGACCTCGAAGGCGTCCGGGTTCCGACGGATGACGTCGAGCGCCTGGGTGCCGATCGAGCCCGTCGACCCGAGAATCGCAACGGTGCGCCGTGCCCCGCGTGGGAGAGGACCAGGGAAGGGAAGAGAAGTCACCCGCCCAGTATCTCAGGCCCCGTCTGGACGCCGCCCGAACGCCGGAGCCGACGCGTCCAGCCTGCAGGCAGGCCGGTCCACTAATGTGGTGAACATGACTTTCTCGCTGCACCTGCGCCCCGTCGAAGCCCCCGACCTCGACGCGTTCTTCGAGCACCAGAAGGACCAAGACGCAAACCACATGGCCGCCTTCGGCGCCAAGAACCCCCACGACCGCGGCGTCTTCGATCTGCACTGGCAGGGAATCCTCGACGACGAGTCGATTTCTGCCCGCACGATCGACGTCGACGGCACCGTCGCCGGACACGTCCTGCGCTACACCGAGAACGACGGCCTCGAGCTCAGCTACTGGCTCGGACGCGAGTTCTGGGGCCGCGGCATCACCACCGAGGCCGTGGGCCAGTTCCTCAAGGAGTTCCCCGAGCGACCCCTGCGCGCCCGCGCCGTCGCTGACAACGAGGCATCCATCCGCATCCTCACGGGCCACGGCTTCGTCGAGACCGACGAGACCCGGTCCTTCTCCACGAGCCGCGGCGAAGTGGTGCGCGAGGTCATCCTCGAGCTGAACTAGTCGGACTCCCCGCCGGGCTCGGCCGCGCGACGGGGCCGATCCGATGCCCCCTGGCGGCTGGGCCGCCGAATGTCCGCGCGGACGTCCGGTGAGATGACCGGCACGCGCGTGGTCGCGGGCTCAGCCACGGTCGGTTCTGGCGCGGAAGGCGCCTCCCGCGCTGCATCCTGTGGACTGGCCGGCGCCGCCGCATGCGGCCCCGCCGCGAGCGACTCAATCCCTCGCCGGGCCTCGACGACCCCCGGGCTGGCGGCAACGGGGGCATCCGGAGCATCGGCCGCCACTGGCGCGTCCGGCGTCGCGCCGCCCAGCTGCCGCCGCACCGCGTCCGCGTCAATGGCCACGCGCGGGTCCAGCCGCAGCCCCTCGAACACCGCCAGGAGGCGCGCGGCGTCCTCCAGGAAGGCATCGACCTGGGCCTCCTCATACCCCCGGATGGCCCCGTTGGAGCTCGGCGCCGCCTCAAAGACGCTCGTGCGCACCCCGGTGGACGTCAACACGGCGTGAGGCTCGGGCCAGCCCCGCGGGGCCCTATGATCGGAGGCGAACGGGCCGCCGCCAGGCGCACCGTCGTCGGGCAATGACCCGCCCGGCCAGCCAAGCGCCTCAACGAGACGCTCGCACAGCTCATCCACTCCCCTCGGGGCATACGCGGCGCCACGCGCGCGGGACGGGGCCCTGAAGCGCCGCCCCGCCGGCCGAAGGGCCCGCGCAAGCACCTCGACAGCCAGGCGCCCCGTCTCCCCCGTCAGGCGACCCTCGCGCTCGTCCCCGCGGGCAGCCGCAACGGCGCGACGGTCCTCGCGGAGGTCGACGAACTCGTCCACCTCCACGGGGTTGAACCCGCCCTTCACGGAGCGGAACGTCGGCCCCGCATGCCCGGCCACATACCGCTTGACGTCCTGGGGCTCATAGCCCGTCCGCTGGGACGAAACACGGGAGAAAGTCATCCGGTCAGGATCCACGAGCACCTCAGACGGCCGAGAGATAGAAAAGGGACACGGCATAGACCACCACGACGCCGAACACCATGGAGTCCAAGCGGTCCATGACCCCGCCGTGCCCAGGAAGAATGTTGGACATGTCCTTCATGCCGAGCTCGCGCTTGACCATGGACTCCGCGAGATCCCCCGACGTCGCGGCAATGACGACCGCGACGCCCAGGACCACGCCGAACCACCACGGGGCGTTCAGCAGGACCAGGCCGGAGACCACGCCCACCGCGCACGCGCCCACAACGGAGCCCGCGAAGCCCTCCCAGGACTTCTTGGGACTCACGGTGGGGGCCATCGGGTGACGCCCGAACCTCACGCCCGCGATGTAGCCGAAGGTGTCGTTGGCCACGACGAGCAACAGAAGCACCAGAAGGCGCTCCTTGCCGTCCGGCAAATGCATGAGCAGAAGCGCGAACGAGATGAAGAACGGCACCCACAAGAGCACGAAGAACGCAGCCAAGACGGCGCGGAAGCTTCCCGGCTCCGGGTCCATCGCCCTCACAAGCACGACTGCGACAGCCGTGGCCACGAGGACAAACGTCAGGACCTGCTCCCCACCGGCATACGCCGCGGGCGGCATGAGGACCGCCGCGGCGAAGAGCGGCGCCTGAGGAACCCGGATGCGCGCCAGGCGGAGCGCCCGACACACCTCCCACACGCCCAGCCCCGCGAAGAGGCAGCATGTGACCACGAAGAGCGGCGGAAACCACATGACGCCCACAAGCACGAGCGCCCCCAGGCCGACGCCGACGCCAATGGCAGCCGGAAGGTCCCGGCCGGCTTTGGAGTTCTTCGGCGCAGGCGCATGGGCATGGGTCTGTGTCATGGGTGTACGGCGTTCCTCAGGTCCGGGATGCTCAGACTTCGAGCAGCTCGGCTTCCTTGCGCTTGAGCATGTGGTCGATGATCTCGATGTGCTTCTTGGTCAGGGCGTCAAGGTCCTTCTCGGCGCGAGCGCCGTCATCCTCGGAGACCTCGGAGTCCTTGTCCTTGACGAGCTTGTCGACGGCCTCCTTGGCCTTCCGGCGAGCGTTGCGGACAGAGACGCGGGCGTCCTCGGCCTTGCCACGCACAATCTTCACGTACTCCTTGCGGCGCTCCTCCGTCAGCTCCGGCATGACGACGCGAATGACCTTGCCGTCGTTGGACGGGTTCGCTCCGATTTCGGAGTCCGAGAGGGCCTTCTCGATGTCGCGGAGCGCCGAGGAGTCAAACGGCGTGATGAGGATCGTGCGCGCATCAGGGGTCGCGAACTGCGCCAGCTGCTGCAGCGGGGTCGGCGAGCCGTAGTACATGACCATGACCTTGCTGTAGAGGCCAGGGTTGGCGCGGCCGGTGCGGACTGTCGCGAAGTCCTCGCGTGCCGCCTCCACGGACCGGTCCATCATGTCGCCGGCATTGTTCAGAGTCTCGTCAATCATTGGGTGCTCCTCGCTCGAAGGTGGGCGGGGCCAGCCGGCCCCGAGAAAGTGTGTGTGGAAGACGGTCAGACAGTCACGGAGGTTCCGATGTTCTCACCGAGGATGGCCTTCGTGACGTTGCCCTCCCCCTCCATGCCGAAGACGCGCATCGCGAGGCGGTTGTCCTTGCACAAGGCGAAAGCCGTCTGATCCATGACGCGGATGTCACGCTGGAGCGCCTCGTCATACGTCAGGGCGTCAAGCTTCACCGCTGTCGGGTCCTTATGGGGGTCTGCGGTGTACACGCCGTCCACACCGCTCTTGGCCATGAGGACCTCATCAGCGTGCACCTCGAGCGCGCGCTGGGCGGCCACCGTGTCCGTGGAGAAGTACGGCAGACCCGCTCCCGCTCCGAAGATGACGACGCGGCCCTTCTCCATGTGCCGGATGGCACGGCGGGGAATGTACGCTTCGGCGACCTGGCCCATCGTGATGGCAGACTGAACGCGCGTGTCCACCCCGGCCTGCTCAAGGAAGTCCTGGAGGGCAAGGCAGTTCATGACCGTCCCCAGCATGCCCATGTAGTCAGCGCGGGAGCGGTCCATGCCTGACTGGCTGAGCTCGGCCCCTCGGAAGAAGTTGCCTCCACCGACGACGACTGCGACTTCGACCTCGCCGACCGTGTCTGCAATCTGGCGAGCAATCCCCTTGATCGTCGCGGTGTCCACGCCGAGCTTGCCGGCGCCGAACACCTCGCCCGACAGCTTCAACAGGACTCGGCGACGATGCTGTGTCGTCTGGGGGTTCGCCACGGACGCTCTCCTCATGATGTGGGGACGGCGCTCAGACGCTCATGGCCGGCGCGGTCCTGGAACTCGGTACCGTGAATCCACTCTAGCGGACGACGAAGGCCGGTCACCCTCGCGGGTGACCGGCCTTGCGACCGTGCGCTGCGCCTGCGTCGACGGCAGGCTCACGCCACAGAGAGTTAGGCTCCGACGCGGAAGCGAGCGAAGGCGACAGGCTTGACGCCAGCGGCCTCGAAGACCTTGCCCACCGTCTGCTTGGCGTCCTTGGCGAACGCCTGGTCGACGAGGACGATCTCCTTGAAGAAGCCCGTGAGGCGGCCTTCAACGATCTTCGTCAGCGCGGCCTCGGGCTTGCCCTCGGCGCGAGCCGTCTCGTCAGCGATGCGGCGCTCGTTCTCGACCGTCTCGGCCGGAACTTCGTCACGGGAGAGGTAGGTCGGGGCCAGAGCGGCGGTGTGGACAGCGACGTCGTGGGCAACGGCCTGAGCCTGCTCGCCCGTGCCGTCGACGGCCATGAGGACGCCAACCTGAGCGGGGAGGTCCTTGGACGTCTTGTGGAGGTAGGCGTCAACCGTGGCGCCCTGAACGCGGGCGATGCGGCGGACGACAACCTTCTCGCCGAGGACGGCGCCCTCTTCGACGACGACGTCGGAGAGCTTCTTGCCCTCGACCTCGACGGCGAGGAGCGACTCGAGATCAGCAACGTCGTTGGCGACGGCGGCCGAGAGAACCTTGTCGGCAAGCTCAACGAACTTGGCGGACTTCGCAACGAAGTCGGTCTCGCAGTTGACCTCGATCATGTAACCGGCGCCGTTCTCGACGCGAGCGGCCACGAGGCCCTCGGCGGTCGAGCGGCCCTCGCGCTTCGTGGCGCCCTTGAGGCCCTTGACGCGAATGATCTCAACGGCCTTGTCGGCGTCGCCGTTGGCCTCGTCGAGAGCCTTCTTGACGTCCATCATTCCCGCACCAGTGCGCTCGCGGAGCGCCTTGATGTCAGCAGCAGTGTAGTTCGGCATGTGAATCCCTTCTTGTCCTGTCGTGAATCGGGAGGACCGGTGCTACTTGGCCTCGGCAGCGGGCGCCTCAGCGGCGGCCGACGCCTCTGCTGCGGGGGCCTCTGCGGCAGCGGACTCGGTGGAGGCGGACTCGCCCTGAGCGAGAAGCTCGCGCTCCCACTCGGCCATGGGCTCCGCGGGGGCATCCTTGGAGCCGCCGTTGCGGATCATGAGGCCCTCGGCGACGGCGTCAGCGATGACGCGCGTCAGGAGGTTGACGGAGCGGATCGCGTCGTCGTTGCCCGGGATCGGGTAGGTGACCTCGTCCGGGTCGCAGTTCGTGTCGAGGATGGCGACAACGGGGATGCCGAGCTTCTGCGCCTCGTCGATGGCGAGGTGCTCCTTCTTGGTGTCGACAACCCAGATCGCGGACGGCGACTTCGTGAGGTTGCGGATGCCACCGAGGTTCGACTGGAGCTTCGTGAGCTCGCGCTTCAGAAGGAGGAGCTCCTTCTTCGTGTGGCCGGAGCCCGCGACGTCGTCGAAGTCGATCTCCTCGAGCTCCTTCATGCGCTGGACGCGCTTGGAGACCGTCTGGAAGTTCGTGAGCATGCCGCCGAGCCAGCGGTGGTTCACGTAGGGCTGGCCGACGCGGTTGGCCTGCTCGGCGATGGCCTCCTGGGCCTGCTTCTTGGTGCCGACGAAGAGGACCGTGCCGCCGTGGGCAACGGTCTGCTTGACGAAGTCATAGGCGCGGTCCACATAGGAGAGGGACTGCTGCAGGTCGATGATGTAGATGCCGTTGCGCTCGGTGAAGATGAAGCGCTTCATCTTCGGGTTCCAGCGGCGGGTCTGGTGTCCGAAGTGGACGCCGGAGTCGAGCATCTGACGCATGGTAACGACGGGCATGTCGTCACTCCTTCCAGACAAGGGTAGGACCCCGGGTGCAAAGAAGTGGCGCCGGGCCCTTGTCCATTGATGTTCACGGTTCACGCCGGCCCCGGGTGGGTCCGGCCCTGGTGGTCTTCCGCCTTCAGGCGCCTCGCGGCAGCCGGGCGAGCCCGGACCGTTGCCGACGAGGAATCTCAAAAGATAGAAGAGGCCACGCGAAGTCAGCGCGTTGAACGCGCTGCTCCATCAATGATACATGGCGCGGACGCAGCGGGAGTTATCCACGTAGTGAGGCTGCCGGGCACGCGCCGTTCCCTGTTCGGATCACCATGTCCTCATGAATGCTCGACGCCGCACCTGGCTCCACCGACTCACCGCCGGCCTGGTGGCGGCCGGTCTGGCCGTCTTCACCCCGCCGGGGTCGGCCGCGCGCCCGCCTGAGAGCACGCGCCGCCAGGAGGGCTCTGCGACCAGCGCGCAAGCCCGGTCGGCTCGTCCCCCCGCATGGGTGCGGCCTGTTCCCCGCCACGGGGCGGGCGGGGCCGGGCGGCTGCGCGCATTCCGCCCGCCGAAGGAGCGCTGGCTCGCAGGCCATCGCGGGGTCGATCTGCCCGCAAGGCCCCACGTAGCGGTGCGCTCCCCCGCAGCTGGCACGGTGACGTTTCGCGGGATGGTGGCCGGGCGGCCCGTCGTCGTCGTCGATCACGGCCAGGGGCTCGTCTCGGCGTTCGAGCCCGTGGCGAGCGAGACCCGCCGGGGACAGCGCGTCAGGCAGGGAGAGGTGATCGGACGCGTGGACGGGCTCGCCCACGGGCGGGAAGTCGGCATCCACTGGGGCGTGCGCCGCAATGGCGACTACACGGACCCACTGGCGCTCATCGGCGAGGACTCCCGCCCCTCAGTGCTCCGGCCCCGGCAGGGCAACACGGCTCTCTCTCCGAGATCCGATGCTCCGGGAACCGCCCGGGGCCGGCACGCGGGGCTGGGCCTCAGAGAGCCCGAGCCGCTAGACGATCGCCGAGACGCCGGTGATCGCGCGCCCCGTCACAAGAGTGTTGACCTCGTGCGTGCCCTCGAACGTGTAGATCGCCTCCGCATCCGCGAACACCTTGGCGATCTCGTAGTCGGCGACAATCCCGTTTCCACCGAAGATCGAGCGGCCCATCGCCACGGTCTCCCGCATGCGCGCCGTCGTGAACGCCTTCGCCAGCGCCGACTGCTCGTCCTTGGCGACACCCTCGTCCTCGATCTGGGAGAGGCGCATCATCATCGCCGTCGAGGCCGTCAGATTGCCGAGCATCTGCACCAGCTGCTCCTGGATCATCTGGAACGACGCAAGCGGCCGACCGAACTGGGTGCGCTCCACGGCATACGACCGGGCGAGGTCGAACGCGGCACGCTGGAGCCCCACGGCCTGCCACGCCACCGCGAGACGCGTGACGCGAAGGACCTTGTTGACGTCCTTGAAGGTCGAGCAGTTCGCCAGGCGGCGGGATTCGGGGACCACGACATCCTTGAGCTGGATGTCGGCGTTCTGAACCGTCCTAAGAGAGATCTTGTTCTCAATCTTCTGCGCCGAATACCCCTCCGAGGACGTGTCGACCAAGAATGCCTTGACACCGCCCTCGTCGGCGTCCTTCGCGAAGATGACCACCCAGTCGCTCCATGTCGCGTTGCCGATCCACCTCTTGGCGCCATTGAGCACCCACGAGTCGCCCTCGCGGCGCGCCGTCGTCTGCAGGCCGCCCGCCACGTCCGAGCCCGCGAGCGGCTCTGTGAGGCCGAACGCGCCAATCTCCCGGAACGCGTAGATCGCAGGCAGCCACTCTGCCTTCTGCTCCTCAGAGGCCAAGGCCTCGATGGTGCCCGTGAACAGGCCGTCATGGACGCCGAGGAACGTGGCGAATGACGCATCCACGCGGTTCAACTCAGCGTGGACCAGGCCCGCGAAGACATTGGACCAGCCCTTGCGGCGGACGGGCGAAATGATGTCCAGCTCGGCGAACTCCTCAATGAGCTCCGACGGGAAGGTCGCATCCACCCAGTTCTGCACGGCCACAGGACGAAGGCGCGTCTCCAGCCACTCGCGCACCGCGAGGAATGCCTCCTTCTCCTCGCCGGTCAGGAGGGACTCGAATCCGTAGAAGTCTCCGTGCTCGCTGGCAAGCGAGGAAAAGTCTTCGGGCTGCATGTCAGGTCCTTTCGTGGATGGTCACGGCGGCAGGGTCAACCCTCAGGTGCACTGGCGGGCGCGACGTGGAGGCTCGCGCAGCCTCTCCACGCGCATGTGACCCACCGCACGTTCTTTTCCGATCCTACCCCTCGACCCGGGATAAGATGAGCACGTGCGCGTCAGCCCCGCCCGGCCCGAGCAAGACAGCCGAGACCGAGGCAGCGGAACGCGCAGGGGGCGGTAGCTCAGTCGGTCAGAGCAGAGGACTCATAATCCTTTGGTCGTGGGTTCAAGCCCCACCCGCCCTACAGAACCGCGAGATTCCGGCGATTTTCCCGGGTCGCCACCGGGGCCAATGGTGCTAGACACGCATAGATGCGCGGCAAAGTGGCGAGTAAGTCGTGAGTCCACGGCGCGTGAGCGCTCAGCGGGGCTCCGAGCATGAGCGCTCAGCACGGCCCAGAGCATGAGCGTTCCGCGCGGCCCGGCAGAACTCCCAGTGAACGGTTGAGTCCCAACGGCCTACTCGTCCGCCGCTGCTACCCCCGGTACAGGCGTTCGAACGCGTCCAGCGTGGCATGGAGACTATGGGCCTCGGCCATCTCGAGGCTGCGGCGGCCGAACGCAGCCAGGGCGTCGTCGTCCAGGGACAGCACGCGAGCCATCTTCTCGGCGAGGTCATCAACATCCCCCGGCTGGAAGAGCCAGCCATTGGCCCCCTCGTCCACGAGATGGGGCAGGGCCATGGCATCCGCAGCGACAACGGGGGTCGAGGCGCTCATCGCCTCGAGCGTAGCCAAGGACTGGAGCTCGGCCGTTCCGGGCATGACGAAGAGCGCTGCGCGGCGGTAGGCACGGCGCAGGTCCTCCTCCGACACGTAGCCGAGGAACTCGATGCGATCCGCCGCGCTGGACTCGGCGGCCTGCTGGCGCAGCGCCGCTTCGAGCTCGCCCGTCCCGGCGATGACGAGGCGGGCACCCGGGTGGGACAACTTCTCGAACGCCCGAATGAGGAGATCCAGATGCTTCTCCCCCGCGAGCCGGCCCGTGAAGAGGATCTCGCGCGTTCCGGGTGCGGGCTCGGAGTCCCCCGGCCGGGCCGCGTAGTCGCTCGTCTCGATGCCATTGGAGATCGGCAGGATGCCGCGCAGGCGCGTCAGGCGCTCGTGCGTCTGGGCAGCCAGGGGCGTAGGCACCGTGAGGACATCCGACTTGGAGAGGATGAACTCCGCGTGCCGCCACAGGATCCAGCCGCTCGCTCGCTTCAGCCACTCCGGGAACGGGAAGTGGGGGTAGAGGTTCTCCGGCATCGTGTGGTTGGTGGTCACCACGCGAATCCCTCGCTTGCGCGCCTCCCGCACCGCCATCTCGCACACGAAGTACTGGGACTGTGAATGGACGACGTCCGGCTGGAAGTCGTCCAGGAGCGAGGCGACTCCCGCCTTGGCGTCCCACCACATGCTGATGCGGAACTCCTTGAAAGTGGCCGCCGCATGGGACGGGACGCTGTAGACCACGGCCTCCGGGCGACGCTCGATGAGCGGCCCACCCGCGCTGGCCCGAGGCGTCACCACTCGCACCTCGTGCCCCCGAGCGGTCATGCCCTTGGCCAGCCGATAGCAGAACTGCGCCGCGCCGTTGATGTTCGGCGGGTACGTCTCGGCGGCGATGAGGATCCTGAGCGGTCGCCCACCTTCGGGGGCCACGTGGTCAGAGGTGTGCACGAGTGCTCCTTGCGTCTGGCGTGGACGTGCGTGTCACGTCGTCGGATGGCAGCGACGTGGCGGCCACGTCGTCGGACAAGAGTTCGGGGCGGCGATGGGAGGCCTTGCTGCCGTCTACATCGGGGTGGTGCCGGGCCAACGTGATGACCCCGAGCATGGCCACGACCGCCGCCAGCGCCATGCCCATGGCCGCGGCGGGCGGCACATCGGGGCGGAGCTCGTGGAACACGGCGATGCCCACGGCGACGCCCACGAAGGGGTCGATCACCGTCAAACCAGCGATGACGAGGTCCGGCGGCCCCGAGGCGTAGGCCTTCTGAACGAACCAGCCGCCGAGGACCGCCGCGACGACGACCCCCGCGAGGACCGCCCAGCGGAGATCCTCGGTGAGCCAGCCCCACAAGCGATCCGGGCTGAGTCCGTCGAGCCCCATGACGCTCGTCGCCAGCACCTTCACCTGCACCGCCACGAGTCCGTAGAGGACACCAGAAACGACGACGCAGGCGAACGCCGGCAGACGGCGGGCCCCGAAGGCCACCAGCGCCGCACACACGGCGATGGCCGCCCAGGTGAGGATGAGGACGACGACGGTCTCCGCATGGCCGATTCCCGCCGCCTCGTTCCGCACCCGCAGCCCCAGGATCACGAACGCTGCGCTGCCCACCAGGCATGCCCCGATCGCGGCGAGCATCCGCGGGCCAAGCCGAGCCGACGTGGCCCGGGCGTTGAGGACGGCGGTCATGACGAGAGCCAGGGCGCCAATGGGCTGGACCACGGTGATCGGCGCCAGCGCGAGCGCGATGACGTTGAGGACCGTGCCCACGGCCATGAGACCCAGGCCGAAGAGCCACCGAGGATGCCTGAAGAGAGAGCCCAGGGCAGAGAGCCCGACGCCTGCGTGGTGATCCTTGCGCACGGCCCCGCCCTGCCGCTCCGCTCCCCAGGCGAGGCACACCGAGGAAAGCAGCGCGCAGGCAATGGCGAGCGGGAAGTTCACAGAATCATTTCCTCGTGGCGGTCAGTCGTGGACATCATTCTAAACGAGCCCCTCGCACGCTCCCTGGGAACGCAGAAGCGGCCCGGACACTCCTGTCCGGGCCGCTTCAGTGGTCATCCACGCGCGCGAGGCTGCGCGAGACCGCTACTTGCGACGGCCGAGCTTGCTCGCGAGAACCGCGAACACGCTGAGCGAGGCACCGGCGGCGGCGACGGCGCCCTTGCGCTCAGCAAGGCGGTCGGCGAGGGACTCACCCTGTCCCGCGACGCGAGCCGGCCGGCTCGGTGCGTGCGCCCCATGCACACCCACGGCGGCCGTGGACGTGTGGTTCGAGCGAGCCTCGATCTTCTCCGCAGCGACGGCCTTGGCCTGCTCGAGGCGGGTCTCGGCGTTGAGCTTGGCCTCACCCAGCTTGCGGGAGGCGCTCTTCTGGAAGGAGCGAACCGCCTGGGCGGCGTCCGTCTTGGGCGAGCGGCGCGCGGCGCCAGCCTGCTTCGGGGCGGCGGGATCCTCGATGGGCAGTTCCTCGACGAGCTCGTCTCGGGTGCCAGCGATGTTCTGGCGGCGCTGCGAGGTCAGGCTGAGCAGCTGCTCAAGGGTGAGCGGCTTGGCATCCGGGTCAATGCCCTGGTCGATCTTCTGCTGGCGCTTCTTGGCTTCGCGCTCCTCGGCGGCACGCTTGGCGTCAGCCTCACGCTGCTCCTTCGTGCGCGTGTCCACAAGGCTGCGCTCGTCGAAGCGGCGGCCTTCCTTGAGAACGCCGATATCGTGCTTGATGCCGCGGATGGCGCGGTTCGGCTTGAGCGGGAGGTTCTTCTTCAGGCGGGACAGGCCCACGAGCGCGAGAATCGCGGCGATGACGAGGAACGCGCCGGCCACAATGAGGGCCGTGATGGCGATGCGGCCCGCACCGGCAATGCCCGCGATCATGGCGACGAGGAGGCTCGTCACGAGGAACGTCACCAGGACGAGCGCCCCGACGAAGAGACCGGCGGCCACGCCGAGCCCGATCCCCTTCTTCTTGAGCTCGAGGATCGCAATCTGAACTTCGTCCTGAAGCTGGCGCGGGGCAAGGCGGAAGAGAGTCTTCGCGAGTGCGGGCACAGTTCGGGTGGAGGATCCAGACGCGGCAGTACGGGTCGCCGAAGTCATCGCGGGCCTTTCGATAGTTCAAGTGGGGATGGGCCGCAGGGCGGCAAAGCTGTTTCTATTCCATCATGCGAGAGGCTGAGACGTGGGCGTCACAGGCCCTCAACCTCTCAGCCTAAGCGTCTGCGGGACGATCTTCCAGTTCCCGCCCCGAGAATTCCGGGAAGAACTTGATCACGAACACAAAGGAGAGCGCGGCAAAGAACGCGAATCCGGCGTAAAGGGCGCTGGTGCCGAATCGCGCGGTCACGATCGGCACGAGAAGCGTCACGACGAAGTTGGCGATCCAGTTCGCGCTCGTGGAGACGCCGAGCGCGCGGCTGCGCATGCGATTCGGGAAGATCTCCCCCAGGGCCACCCAGAGGATAGGGCCCCACGTGGCGGCGAAGAAAACGACGAAGAGGTTGGCTCCGACCAGCGCGATGGGGCCATACGGGGCGGGGAGCGAGAGCTCGCCGCCCACCGTCGTGGCGTGTGCGAAGGAGTATGACGCCATGACCAGGCCCACGAACATCCCGACGGAGCCCCAGAGGAGCAGACGGCGGCGCCCGACGCGGTCCACGAGCCCAATGGCCACGAACGTCATGGCGACGTTGACGATGGCCGTGATGACCGAGGTCGTGAACGAATCCTCCTCGGAGAATCCGACCGACTTCCACAGAGTGGTCGAGTAGTAGAAGATTGCGTTGATTCCGACGAACTGCTGGAGCACGGCCATGCCCATGCCCACCCACAGCAGCGGGTGAAGACCGAGCACGCTTCCCTTCAGGTCCGCGAGGCTGCGGCGGCTCTCAAGGTCGGCAGTGCGCCGAATCTCGGAGATCTTGTGGGCGGGGTCCTCCACGCCGGTCACGGTGCGCAGCACCTCCGCCGCCTCATCGTCCCGCCCGGCCCGCACGAGGTACTGGGGAGACTCGGGGATCCGCCACGACAGAATTCCGTAGACGAGGGCAGGCACGACGCCGACAAGGAGCATCCAGCGCCAGGCCGCCATCCCCAGCCACAGGGTCTCCGATGCGCCGCCGGCGAGCGCCGCCAGGCCGGCGTCGTTCAGGAGGGACAGGAAGATGCCCACCGTGATCGCCAGCTGCTGGAGCGAGGCGAGGGCACCCCGGTACTTCGCCGGAGCGATTTCCGAGATGTAGGCCGGCGCGATCACCGAGGCCGCGCCGATGGCGAGACCGCCGAGCAGACGCCAGGCCATGAGGTCATACGCCGAGAAGGCGAAGGCGCTTCCGGCCGACTGGACGACGAAGACCGCCGCCGCCAGGGTCATGACGGGGCGGCGGCCGAACCGGTCCGCGAGGCCGCCCGTGAACCACGCTCCGACGGCGCAGCCGATGAGGGTGATGGCGACCGTGAAGCCGAGGACGGACTCGCTCACGCCAAACTCGCCCTTGATGGCGTCGACGGCGCCGTTGATCACCGCAGTGTCGAAGCCGAAGAGAAGGCCGCCTAATGCGGCTGCGACGGTGACGGCAATGATGCGACCGCGATGGGCCGTCTGAGTGGGTGTGGGGTCATGCCTTGTCGTCACGGCTCATCCTCCGGTGTTCTGCTGCTGCCCTAAGTTCTCTCACGCGCGCTTCCCACACTACGGAGCCCGGGGAACGTGTCCTCAACCTAATCACGACGACGCGGCTGGCGCCAGCACGCCCCGCCCGCCCCGTGGGGCCCCGTCCAGGCTCCGCGCCGCCTCCCGGCTCGAGAGCAGCACAAGCGCGCTCGTCAGCCACGTGGCGTGGAGGGCCGTGGCGAGGAAGAGACGAGTGCTCTGCGTCCCGGCGTCGAGGAGCGTGACGGTGAAGGCGGCGACGAGGACCACCATGAGGACCGACCGGGCGCCCCGGGAGCCCCTCAGCGCACCCCAGGCCAGTACGGCAATCGCGAGAGCGAGAGTCGCCGTCGCCGCCTGCCCGACGCCGAGTCCAGAGTGGATGACCGACGCGGCGATGACCTTCTCAGCCGCCTGGAGCAGCGAGAGTCCGAGGAAGACGTAGGCCAGGAAAACCTCGAGCGGGCGTCGGCGTACGAGATCAGCCACGGTGCGTCCGCGGACCGAGCCGGCGGGGGCCGAGGCCGCGCCAGCCGTCGTCGTCGTATCCCCCGACCCCAGGGAGATGATGTCCAGGGCGCCGTCCGTCACGAAGACGTCCCCGCCGCCGTTGCGCGAGCGATAGCCGCTCGAGAACGCCGTGAGGCGCCTGACGTTGAGGCCCGGCTGCGCGGCGCTGAGCGTGGAGACGACGTGGTCGCGCTCCGAGTCGGTGTCCGCCGCCACCCGGTGTGTCACCTGAAGTGTGTAGAGGCTCAACCGCACCGCCTTGTCGTACGTGGCTCCCCCGAGCCACTGCACCGCATCGCCACCCGGCAGACGCCAGCCCTCAGGACATGCCCAGAACCGCACGTGATGTCGTTGCTTCGGGTTCCCGTCCACCTGCATCTCAAAGGCCAGGTCCTTAGGGCGCCCGAAAACCAGCAGCGGGGAGACAGGCGCGCTCGGGTAGGAGGACCGCCGCAGCGTCGAACGGATGATGCCCCACGACGACCGGGCTGTGATGGGGTCGGCCACCACCCAGCCGGCAGAGGTCATGATGCGAATGAGGTGCTCGCGGCTGCCTGAGACAGCAAGATTGACTGGATCGCCCAGGAGCCCATCGGAGGTCCGGGCCCTCCCCATGAAGTTGGCGGGGACATAGACATCCGCGAGCGCCGCGTTGAGACGGGGCAGCGCAAGGTACGCGAGCACGCCCCAGGCCGGCACCACGAACGCCACCCCGAGCCACCCGTGGCGGAAACCGCCGGCGATGAGGAAGACGGCAAGCCCGAGCGAGGCGAGACCCGCGAGGGCCACCATGAACTGGTCGAGCATGGACGGGGGCATCGGCTCCGCCCCCGGCACCGTGCGGTGGGGCACGGGGCACATCAGGTGCGCTCGCCGTCCACCCGGAACGACTCAGCCGAGACAAGGTCCCAATCCCGCTTCCACGCTGCCTCGTCCTCATTCCTCGGGTCTGTGCCCTCAACGAGGGAGCGCGGGGAGAGCCACTCGTACAGCTCTGCGTACGAGCGGCTCACGCCGGGGGCGACGACGCGGCGGAGCATCCACGGGCGCAGGTCCTCCGGACGATCGACCCCCATGGCAGCCATCATGGACATGGCCTGACGTACGGTGGTCCGCTGATAGGCGGCCACACGGTGGGACTTGTCGGGGACGTCGATGGCACGCTGACGGCGCTTGTCCTGAGTGGCCACGCCCGTGGGGCACTTGCCCGTGTCGCACGCTTGCGCCTGAATGCAGCCGACCGCCATCATCATGGTCCGAGCCGAGTTCGTGAAGTCTGCGCCTTGGATGATGCGCTTGACGATGTCACTCGAGACCGCGACCTTGCCGGAGGCCCCGATTTTGACGCGGTCCCGCAGGCCCGCTCCGATGAGGGCGTTGTGCCACATCATGAGTCCCTCCGTCAGCGGCATGCCGACGTGGTCCTCGAACTCGAGCGGGGCGGCACCCGTGCCTCCCTCCGATCCGTCGACGATCACGAAGTCAGGCGTGACGCCGAGCTCCACCATGGCCTTGCACAAGGCGAGGACCTCGAGACGGGAACTGACGCACATCTTGAATCCTGCAGGCTTGCCGCCGCTCAGCTCTCGCATCGTGGCGATGAACTCGATGAGCTCCTTCGGCGTGCTGAAAACTCGGTGGTATGGCGGGCTGACAACGGTCTCCCCCACCGGGACGCCTCGGATGGCAGCGATCTCCTCCGTGACCTTCGGCCCAGGGAGAACGCCGCCCAAGCCGGGCTTGGCGCCCTGTGACAGCTTGAGAGAGACCATCTTGACGGCGCTCTGACGGGACTTCTCGCGGAAGGCTTCCGGGTCGAAATCACCCGTAGCCGTTCGGCATCCGAAGTAGCCGCTGCCGATCTCCCAGACGAGATCGCCGCCGTTCTCGAGGTGGTAGGTCGAAATGCCGCCCTCTCCCGTGTCGTGCGCAAAGCCCCCAATAGCCGCGCCCTTGTTGAGCGCCCGAATGGCGTTGGCAGAAAGGGAGCCGAAACTCATGGCGGAGACGTTCATGAGCGCCATGTCGTACGGCTGCGTGCAGTCCGGACCGCCGATTCGAACGCGAGGCGGCTCCTCGGCCTGCGGGACCGGGACGATGGAATGTGCGAGGTACTCGTACCCCTCCTCCAGGACGTCGCGCTCAGTGCCGAACGGCTGCGTGCCCTCCTCGCCCTTGGACCGCGCATACACCGTGCTCCGCGTATCGCGGTCAAATGGGCGCCCGTCCCAGTTGCGCTCAATGAAGTACTGCTGGATCTCGGGCCGGATCGCCTCGAGTGCGAACCGCGCATGGCCCACAACGGGGTAATTCCTGAGAATGGCGTGCTTCTTCTGCACGAGGTCCCAGATGGCGAGCCCGCCGAGGCCAGCCCCGACGCTCGACGTGATCCCAGTCCACACCGCACGCTTCTTCATCAAATCTCCCTATCGTCCTCCGCAAGCCAATTTTCGGCTGCCCCAGACCAGACTATGCCTCGCGAGCATGAGAAAGGGGCCCGAACAGGCCGCGTTGCCCTCGCCGTTCAGCCACCGCGAGTGACGGCGAAGATGATCAACCGATTCATACATGCGCCACAGCCTGGAGACAGCCGAGGGGAACAGAGTGGATACAGCTCCACCAGGGAGCCACGATCGAAGGAGAGACCATGAACAAGCGAACCCGACAGGTCACGACAGGCGCCGTCCTCGGCGTGACCCTCCTGGGCGGCGGAGCGAGCCTCCTCGCGTCCACGCCAGCCTTCGCGGCTGCAGCCGCCAGCTCCACGGCCGCGAGTTCGAGCGGCACGGACACCACTCATCAGGACGCAGACGGCCAGCGCACTGAAGGCCATCACCACAAGCACGGCGGGCACAACGGGCAGCGCCACACGCCCCTCACGGGCGAGACCGCGACCAAGGTGGCTGCCGCGGCGAAGGCAGCCAACCCCGGGGCCACCGTCAAGACGTCCTTCGCCTCGACTCGCGACGGCGGCGCCTACACAGCCCTCATCCAGAAGACAGACGGGACGCGGGCTCGCGTCACGCTGGACAAGGATTTCAAGGTCATCAAGACTGAGGCCGCGCCGACACGCGACAAGGGGCAGCACTCGGGCGACAAGGACTCCGCACGGAGCGAGGGTTCCGGCTCGTCTACCGGGAACGGGAAGGGATCCGCGCCCAGCGGCACGTCAACACCGGGCACGACCGCATCTCCGAGTTCGTCCCCCTCGCCGAGCACCTCCTCGTCGAGCAGCGCACCGGCGGGGTCCTAGGGGGCGGGAGGCCCGTGGCCCCAAGGCGGCCGGGCCTCTCAACGGCGGATGCAAGGCCGCGCCCAGGACGGATGTCGAGCGACGCGTCCGCCCAGGGGAATGGCCGGGATCACCTCAAGGTGAGCCCCGGCCATTCCCGGCGCGGGACCCGTCGTCTGCTGACCCTGCCGCGGCTACGGCGCCTCGCTGTTCGCGCCCCGCGAGGCCTGGCGAAACCATGGCCACCAGACCCGGTCCCCGAGGTCGCGAGTCAATGCCGGTACCAGAATGCTGCGCGTCACAAACGTGTCAAGGAGGACGCCGAACCCGACAATGAACGCAATCTGGGCCATGAAGATAATCGGCAGGATGGACAGGGCTGCGAAAGTGGCCGCCAGCACGAGACCCGCGCTGGTGATGACGCCGCCCGTCACCGCTGTGGCCGTGATGATGCCACGCTCTGTGCCCTCCGACAGAGACTCCTCCCGGGCCCGGACCATCAGGAAGATCGAGTAGTCCACGGCCAGCGCGACGAGGAACACGAAAGCCAGCAGAGGCGTCGATGCATCCGCGCCCTTGAAGTGAAAGACGTGATTGAACACGAGGGCTGAGACGCCGATCGACGCCGCGAAGCTCAAAACATTGACCAGGACGATCATGAGCGGGGCCGTGAGGGATCGGAGAAGGCCGATCAGGAGCACGAACACCACCGCGAGAATGGCCGGCATGACCGTGCGCTCATCGTGCTTCGCTGCCTCGAGAGTATCGAGGCTCACGGCGGCAGGGCCCCCGACATTCGCATTCGGGGCCGTATCCGCGAGCGCGCCGCGCAACGCCGTGATCGAGGCCTCCGCCTCCGGAGTCTCGGAGCCATGGGTCAGCGTGGCGGTCAAAAGCACTCGATCCCCGTCCCGGCTCGGCGTCGTCGTGATTTCCTTCGGATTCACGCCCTCCGTCCGTTCAAGCACGGATTTCGCGGCGTCGGCCTCATTTTTTGCTGCCGTCACCTGAACTGCCGACGGCTCCCCCGAGGGGAAATGCCGCTCCAGGACAGCGTTTCCCTCAACCGACTCCACGGGCGTTGTGAAAAAGTCAGCCTGGCTGATTCCGTCTGCCTTGAACGTCGGGGCAAAGAGGCTCAGGGCCACGAGCGCCAACCCGGTCACGGCCCACGTCAGGCGCGGGCGCCGAGTCACGCGCTGGGCATGCTTTGTCCAGCCTCGATGCTGCATTTCGCGGCCAGCCTTCGGAATGGCCGGCCAGAAGGCGGCCTTTCCAAGAAGCAGAAGGAGGGCGGGCAGGAGTGTCAGGGAGGCGACGACGGCGGCCGCCACACCCAGCGCACCGATGGGACCGAGGGACGAGATGTTGCCCAGATCCGCCAAAAGAAGGCAGAGCAGCCCGGCGATGACGGTCACACCGCTCGCAATGATGGACTCTGCCGAGCGCTTCCACGCAGTGACAACCGCCTGCAGACGCGTGCCTTGCGTAAATTCCTCGCGATAGCGGGCCACGAACAACAGGCAGTAGTCCGTGGCAGCGCCCACGACGAGGATGAACAGGATTCCCTGGCTCTGGCCCGAGAGCTGGAGTGCACCGCTGCGGGCGAGCGGGAAAATGACGAGTGCCGCGAGTGCGAGGGCACTGACCGCGGTGAAGAGGACGGCGATGGGCAGGATCGGGCTCCGGTAGACGACGACGAGAATGACCAGAACAACTGCGAGGGTGACGAGCAAGAGGACACCGTCAATGCCGCCGAATGCCGTCAGCAGATCCGCCGCGAATGCGGCCGGACCTGTGACCAGAACCGTCGCACCTTGGATCTCGGGGCGATTCTCGCGGAGCTCGTCCACGATGACGTTCGAGATCTGCTTCTCTTTCGACGCCCCGTCCGGGGTGATGTTCCCGTCGACCTTGTCTGCTGCGAGATTCACAGGGATGAGGAATGCGGAGCCGTCTTCCGACGGGATCAGAGGCGGCGCGTCCTTCGTCACCAGGTAGTCGCCCAGCGTGCCGCTGAGCCCTGGGATGGACAAGCCAATCAGGCCCTTCGCGTACCCCTGAGCCTGCGCAAAGTCCTCTCGTCCCATTCGCGAGTCCTTTTCCACCGTGATGAACAGTGGAAGCGACTCCTCCGTCTTGAAGTCCTCAAGACTGCGAGCCACCTGGGTGGATTGAGCCCCGTCCGGCAGGAAGGACTGCGTGTCATTGTTCTGGACACTGCCGAGTTTGCCGACCAGCGGTCCGCCAATGCCTGCAAGACACACCCACAGGACGAGGGCGAGCACGGCAATGAGCTTGACCCGTCCAGGGGCTCCGCTCGGATCGGCTGCACGGGAACTGGGCATCTGTCTGGCTTCTCTCTGTCGAGTATCGGGGCGCATGTCATGGGCCGACGAGGAGGTAAGCGAACCACGGCCCCGGGGTCAGACGACCCCATCAGCAGCCTTGCCTGTCTGAGAAGCGGGCTTTCTAGCCTCTCCCCCCCCCCTCACGCCGTGTCCTCACTGATCAGCCTAATCGCCGCCCTGTGAGGAAGCACGAACGCGGCGGCGCAGCCCTTTCTGGGCTGCCCCGCCGCGCCGGCGTTCGCGCGCATGGCGCGGACGGTTGCCCGTTAGTGGAGGTTAGACGTGAAGACGCCCGAGCCCCACGGCGAGGTTGTGGCGACCTGGTACTGGACCGTGCCGACAGACGGCGGCGAGAAGAGGTCGAACGTGATGGCGCTGGAACCGTCTGACGGGGCGACCGTGTCCTTGAGGAAGGTCAGCGTCCACGTCCACGTGGGGTTGCCCGCGGCATCCGTGCCCGGGACTCCGGAATACTCGGCGCTCGTGCCGCCGTTGGTGGGGCCAACAGCGGAGTAGGAGGAGACTGAGTACCAGCCGGAGTCACGGAGCACGAGGAACGGCCACGCGTCGCCCGTCGCGTTGCGCACCGTTCGCGGCGTCGAGGCATAGGTGTTCGTGCCAGCGATGCGCGTCACGGTGATGGTGATCGACTGGCCTGCACCCGTTGGCTTGCTGTAGTCCGGCGGGAAGGAGGCCGAACCATTGGGGTTGCCCGCGTTGGCTGCAACGCTGGCCGCGCTAAGGGAGTAGGTGCCGTTGGGCGTCGAAGGGTACATCACGTAGGAGAGCCACGTATTGTCGGCGGCGAAGTTGTTCTTCTGGGTGCCGAAGGTGTTCGACCACGGAACGGCGATGAGGTTGCCGGTCGTCTCCGGCGCGGGGGAGGCCGAGGCTGACGGCGCGGCGGAGACGAGGAGCATCGCGGGGGCCGCCCAGGCAGCGCCCTTCGATACCTGACGACGTGAGACGTGATTCATGATAGGTATTCCTAACGGTTTCAGAATTGTGGGGATCCACTCACAGCAGATACTCGGCCAGCATGGCACATAGATAGGTCGCTGAGCAAACTATTTTTTTGCCGAATCCGAGAACTTTCCGGTAGGAATCGGGCGCGCACCACTCATTCACGCCCCCCCCCCATTTCTCGGCGCATTCACCCTACTATCCAGTAGAAACGGCAGCCCTCTGGTGCATTCAACCCACCCGCGCTCCACACACCCCCCTCCCCTCAAGGACAACGGGGACCACCGACCCTGAGACATCGAGGCCAACGGCCCTGAGAGACCTCACGACACCCTTTGGCCCACAGTGACCACACAAGAGATCACACCCCTGCCGCGACAGGCTCAGCGTCTAAAAAATATGTGTTACACGGGATCGATTTTGATTCAGCGGGAAACGCTCTGACCCCATGGGGGATCCCAATCGAGCCGGATTTTATTTCGAGGCTGAGTCCTGCGACTCAAGACGCTATAGCCACACTCCGGAGGAACAGCGATCCCCCGGACGGGCCCGACCCTGACCCTATGACCGCTTCCCCGGCTGAACCCGGGGCGGATGAGCCCGGCGACCGCAAGGAGCCCGTGCCTTACGCACGTTTTAGCCTATGACCCCGCATTTTTGGCCGCTAACCCCTAACCCCACCCCCAGCCACTGCGCCGCGAAACGCGAAGAAGCCCCGTGATCTTCTCGATCACGGGGCCTCCGGTAAGCTCCCCCGACTGGACTCGAACCAGTAACCCTTCGATTAACAGTCGAATGCTCTGCCAATTGAGCTACGGGGGAAAGCAACGGGTACGAGTCTACCCACCGCCGCCCGGCATGTCAACTCCGCGCCCTTGGGTAGGCGAACGGGCCCACCTGGACCCACCCAGCACGAACGTGCGTGTTACTATGAATTAACTTTGTTCCTCCCACACTGCTCCTCCTTGGGCCCCGCAGAGTGGGATGTCCCCCGTCGCTGCCCTCACAGGCTGGCGCCTGGGCCCGCGCCGTCCTGTCTGGAGAGGATCAACCGGACCGTGGAAACGTCCCCCTCGTGTGCGTGTCGTAGGCGCTCGGACATCCTGCACCAGGACGCCTCGGCAGTGAGCACGACGACGCCTCAGCCGCCCGCGCCAGCCGCCGCCGTCGTCTGGGGCGCTGTCGCCGTCTTCGCGGCGGCTGTCGTTCGTCTGCCCCTCATGTTCATGCCCGGTCATGCCGGGGACAAGGGCTACTTCGTCAACTGGGCCAAGCTCTTCACGCAACGTCCGCTCGAGGCAGCGTACCTGCCGGGCAGGTTCCAGCCCGATCATCTCCCGCCGGACCTCATCATCCACTGGGGCCTCGCGTCGTCCTTCCTGAGCATGGGCGGAAAGTCCTTCGAGTCCACGGCGTACTCGCTGCTCCTCAAGGCCTTGCCGACCTTCACTGACCTGGTCATGGCGGTCCTCGCCTACGTCTTCCTCTCGGCCGTCCGCGGACGGGTCACGGGCGTCATCGGTCTGAGCCTGGTCCTCCTGGCGCCGCCCATGGTCCTGACAAGCTCCCTGTGGGGCCAGTGGGACTCTCTGGCGATCTGCCTGCTGGCCGGCACAGCGTTCTGTGCCTGGCGTTGGCCGCGCGTGTGGGGTCTCTTCCTGCCGCTGTCGGTGTACGCGGTGTTCATCAAGCCGCCGCTCGCCGTCGTCGTCCTTCCGGTCATCGCCGCCGAATTCTTCCGAGTGCCCCCTCCCCGGCGGGATGAGACAGCGCCCAAGGGCGGGCGCGGGTCAGTCGTCAGGTTCCTCATCAACATGACGGGCGGCGGTGCCGCAGGCCTCGCTCTCGTTGCGGCTGTCTCGGCCCCGTTCAACGTCTCCCTCATCAAGACTCCCGGATCCCTGTATTTCCTGGACCTCGTGAAGTTCGCGGGAGACAAGTTCACGTTCCGGGCCATGAACAGCCCCAACTTCTGGGGGTTCCTTCAGCACCCAAAGGAGCGGGTCTTGGACACGCGCCCGCTGTTCCTGGACCTCTCCGCGAGCACGTGGGGCATGCTCATGTTCGTGGCCGCCGCGCTCCTCATCGGGATCATCGCCCTGGCCCGCCGCCGCGCCCCCGCCCTGGACCGCCCGTGGGTCCTCGGCATCTGGGGCGCCACGGCCACAACCTGGGCCAGCACGTTCTTCCTGACGCGCGTCCACGAGCGCTACCTTCTGCCCTGCGTCGTCGCCTCACTTCTCTTGGCTCTCTTGACGCAGAGCCGGGTGGCCTGGGCCGCGTTCGCCCTCGCGGCCGTGGCCTCGACCGTCTGCACGGTGTCTGGCCTCCTTCAGGCCAACCGGATGGTCATGGACCACGGCGCCTGGATCGCCGGCTGCGTGGCCTACGCCCTGACCGGCGCCCTGCTGCTCGCGTTCCCGTTTACGAAACCGCGCATCGCTGCCTGAACCGCGACGCTCTTCCGGGCCGCGACGCTCGTCCGGGCCACGGGGTCAGTCGCGCCGCAGGGCCCGCCGCTGCTTCTCCAGGTCGAGGAGGGCGCGGGACACCTGCCCGGCTCGTTCCCTGTCCGCCTCCGGATCCAGCCGGGACAGCTCGCTCACGAGATCGGCCTTCTGCCTCGTGATGTTCATCTCGCTGATGCGGCCCAGCACCTCGGCGCCATAGTGAAGCATGCTGTCCTCATCTCTCGCAGGAACGGGCAGGGCCGAGAGCTCGTACACCATCGGGCGCAGCTCATCCGGCACATGCTCGGCCACTCCCGCAACCCAGCGGGGCAGAGGAACCTGGTTCCGGGCTGCGGCGAGGATGCCGACGTGGACTGCTGCCAGCGCGGGCGTGTGCAGGCGCAGCCGCGTGAACGGCGGCCACCGCAGCTTGTCCAAGAGCTGGGGCATCTGCAGCGCAACGGCCATGACGTCCCGCTCGAGCCGGGTGACCGGGTCTCGGAGGTCAAGGGACACGGAGGGCCGCGCCGGCTGTTCCGCCATCGACGCGGTCCGCGACGCAGAACCGCGGGAGCGCCCGGCAGACCCCACAGCTTGTTCAACGGTGCCCAAGTCCATCCCAAGCCACTGGGAGAGCTGGCGCGCATACTCCGGCCGCAGGGTGGAGTCCCGGATCTGGGACACGATCTCCGCGGCAGCCCGCAGCGCCCCGACCCGCCCCTCGGCGGTGGACACGTCGAAGCGGGCAATCTGGCTCCGGATCGCAAACTCGAAGAGCGGCCGCTTGCTGGCGATGAGATCCCGCACGGCCTGATCCCCGCGGGTCAGGCGCACATCACACGGGTCCATGCCGTTCGGCTCAACGACGACGTACGTCTGGGCCACGAACTTCTGATCCTCCTCGAAGGCCCGAAGTGCGGCCCTCTGACCGGCCTCGTCACCGTCGAAGGTGAAGATGACGGAGCCGCCAGGCCCGTCGTCGCGCATGAGGCGCCGCGCCACCTTGATGTGATCCGCGCCGAAAGCCGTGCCGCATGTGGCGACGGCCGTCTCAATGCCAGCCAGCCGGGCTGCCATGACGTCCGTGTACCCCTCGACGACCACGATCTCCCGACGCTGCGAAATGGCCTTCTTAGCCGTGTCCACGCCGTAGAGGACCTGCGATTTCTTGTAGAGCGGCGTCTCGGGCGTGTTCAGGTATTTCGGGCCTTGATCGTCCTCGTAGAGCTTTCGGGCCCCGAAGCCAATCGTGGCTCCAGTGAGGTCGCGAATGGGCCAGATGAGGCGGCCGCGGAACCGGTCGTACACGCCCCGCTGGCCTTGGGAGACAAGCCCGCCCTCGAGCAGCTCCTCCCGGGTGAAGCCCTTGCTCGTGAGGTGCTTGAGCAGCGCATCCCAGCCCTGGGGGGCATACCCGCACCCGAAGTCCCGGGCGGCCTGGCCGTCGAACCCCCTCCCCGCCAGGAATGCGCGGGCCGGGGCGGCCTCGGGGTCCTTGAGCTTCTCAGCGAAGAACTCCTCCGCGATCTTGTGGGCGTCGAGGAGGCGGCGGCGTCGGCCGATCTCCTCGGGCTTGGCCCCGGTGCCGCCGTCCTCATACTCAACGGGGATCCCCGTCATCTGGGCGAGTTTCTCCACGGTCTCGGCGAAGGTCGTGTGGTCCTGCTTCTGGAGGAACGAGATGACGTCCCCGCCCTCGCCGCAGCCGAAGCAGTGATACGTATTGGTGGAGGTGCGGATGTAAAAGGACGGCGTGCGCTCGTCGTGGAAGGGGCAGAGGCCTTTGTAGGACCCGACGCCGCTTGAGCGCAGAGACACGTACGTCTCGACGACGCTGCGGATGTCGGCCCGATCCCGCACCGCGTCGATGACATCCCGCTTAATGAGCCCACCCATAGTTCAACTCTAGCGGCCGGGCTCGGGCCCTGCAGATGGGTGGGATGCCGCCCACAGTGCGCCGATGCCCGGCAACGCGGCACCAAGCCACCGGGGACCGCTAGAGCAGGCTCGGCGTCCCTCCGAAGATGCGCTCGTACAGGTCCAGCGCGCTGCGGTCGGTCAGCGAGGCCACCTGGTCGACGACGATCCGCAGCCGCTCGGCGTCCCCCGCCGCCTCGGCGAGGTCCCCCGCGAACATCGGCTCGAGCCACTTCTCGCCAGTGCGGTTGAGCTCGTCGACGAGTTCGAGCAGGATCTCCCGCTGACGCGCGTAGAGGGGCTGCCGCATGTCGCTCTCCATGACGAACGTGGTCGCGAGGCCCTTGAGCACGGCGATCTCAAGCCAGGTCTCCTCCGGCACCACAACGGACCCCGCGTACCGGGTCAGGGCCGCAGCGTCATACGTGGCCCTGGTGGCCTCGAATGCCGCGGAGGCGAAGCGGCCGATGAGCCCGCTCGTCATGTTCTTGATCCGCGCCATGTCGGCTCGGGAACCGCTGGACTCCCGGACCCACCCGGGCGTCATCTCGAGGCGGGCCAAAGCGGCATCGACGTCAGCGGGGCTCGTCTCCGGCAGGTACCACTCACGGGTGTAGCCGATCACGCGGGCCCGCTGGTCCACGTTCTCCACCCACTTGAGCTGGAGGTGGCCGCCGACGATCGCGTCCTCCACGTCGTGAACCGAGTAGGAGATGTCGTCGGAGAGGTCCATGACCTGGGCCTCCATGCACGCCCGCCCCTCGGGTGCGCCACGGCGGATCCACGAGAAGACAGGCAGGTCGTCATCGTATGCGCCGAACTTTGAGGAGCGGAGGCCATTGGGCTTGAGCGGCGCGTCCGCCGCCGCCCAGGGGTACTTGCAGGCGGCGTCGAGGCTCGCCCGCGTGAGGTTGAGCCCGGCGGGCCGACCGTCGTCGTGAAGAACCTTGGGCTCCAGGCGCGTGAGGATCCGGAGGGTCTGCGCGTTGCCCTCGAATCCGCCGATGCCTGCGGCCGCCTCGTGGAGCGCCTTCTCCCCGTTGTGCCCAAAAGGCGGGTGGCCGAGGTCGTGGGAGAGGCAGGCCGCGTCGACGATGTCCGGGTCGCAGCCGAGCACGCGGCCGAGCTCGCGACCGACCTGCGCGACCTCGAGGGAGTGCGTCAGCCGGGTGCGGATGAAGTCGTCCGTCACGGGTGCAAGGACCTGGGTCTTGGCGCCCAGCCGCCTCAAGGCGGACGAGTGGAGCACCCGCGCCCTGTCCCGCTCGAAGTCCGTCCGGTAGGCGCTCTTCGGCGGCTCGGGCCGCCAGCGCTCTTTGTCCCGCGGCGAGTAGTGGTCAGCGTGCCAGAACAGCTCAGCCACCGGAGACGTCCACCTCCGCGGCCTTGATCATCTCTGCGCCCACGCCCGTGAGCTCCTGAGAGTCCAGCCATCCGTCCGGCAGGGCCGTCCGCTTGGGGCGACCGGCGCGGCCTCGCGGCCCCTCGGCGTCCTGCCCCGGGTAGGGCGACTCCGGGTCCAGCTCGCCGAGGATTCGCCCCAGCTCCTCGAGGGTGGGCACTGTGGCGAGGCGCGTGCGGATGTCGGACCCGACGACGTACCCCTTGAAGTACCACGCCATGTGCTTGCGAATGTCCCGCATGGCCACGATCTCGTCCCCGCCGAACGTCTCGACGAGCAGCTCCCCGTGCCGGTAGACGGCCGCAGCCACCTCGCCCAGCGCGGGCGTCTTCCGCTCGTCGGAGCCCTCGAAGGCCGCCTGGAGGTCAGCGAACAGCCAGGGGCGCCCCTGGCAGCCTCGGCCAATGACGACGCCGTCCACGCCCGTCCGGTTCACCATGGCCACGGCGTCCTCCGCGGACCAGATGTCGCCGTTGCCAAGCACGGGCACATCCGGCAGGGCCTCGCGCAGCTCGGCGATGGCGTCCCAGTCAGCGTGGCCCGAGTAGAACTGGTTGGCAGTGCGCCCGTGCAGGGCCACCGCGGCGACGCCGGCGTCCCGCGCGATCCGCCCCGCGTCGAGGAATGTCAAGTGATCCGCATCGATGCCCTTGCGCATCTTCACGGTCAGCGGCACGTCCCCCTTGGAGGCCTCCCGCACGGCGGTCTCGACGATCGCCTTGAACAGGTCCTTCTTCCACGGCAACGCCGCGCCGCCGCCCTTGCGGGTCACCTTGGGCACGGGGCAGCCGAAGTTGAGGTCGATGTGGTCCGCGCGGTCCTCCTCGACGAGGAGGCGCACGGCGGCGCCCACCGTGACCGGGTCCACGCCGTAGAGCTGGACGGAGCGGATCGGCTCGTCGTCGTCGTGCTCAATGATGCGCAGAGACTCGGGCGAGCGCTCCACGAGGGCGCGGGAGGTGACCATCTCCGTCACGAAGAGGCCGCCGCCGTTCTCCCGGCACAGGCGCCGGTAGGCGCGATTGGTGATGCCGGCCATGGGCGCGAGGATCACGGGCGTCTCGATGGTGTGCCGGCCGAGGTTGAGCGGCGGCAGGTCCAGCTTGGCCGGGTGGGTCTCGAGGCTCATGCGCCCTCTCCTCGCGTGGCCGCGATGGTCGTCGACGACGTGACGCGGGCCGTCCCGTCCTTCTCCAGTGCCGCGAGGACGCGCACGAGCGGTGCCATGGAGCTGTCCACCTCGACGCTCACCGGCCGCTCCGCCGCCATGACGCCGAGCAGGTCAGCGATGGCGCGGATCTGCGTGTCCTCGTCCGTCTCGGGGTCCCACCCGATGAGCACGTCAGCGGCCTCGTCCCCGGGCTCGGCGCGCTCCTGGGCGTAGCTGATGGCGAAGGCCCGGATGGCCCCCGCACGGGCCCCCTCCGGGGCGTCCTCGGGCAGCGGCGACCCCGAGCGGACCACGAGGGCACCGTGGGCCCCTGCCTGCGGGGACAGGAGCATGCGGGCGATCTGCCCGGGCGTCGTCACAGCGGGGTCCCACGAGGCGTGGACGGCGTCGTAGAAGCGCTGCGCGGCGAGCGTGAGCTCCACGGAGCCGGTGGCGATGTCCGTGACGTGCCGCGTCCCCGCCGAGGCGTCCTCGAAGTCAGGGAACGGGACGGCCTTGGGCGCCACTTCCACCTGCCGGGAGACCTGGATGGTCTCGAGCCCGAGCCTCGCGGCCAGGCGCTCGGCGCCCGGGTTCCCCGCGCTGGCCCACCTCGCCTTCAGCTGGGCGGTTGGGGATGCGCCCGACGACGCGGCGGAGCTCAGCTCGGCGGCAAGCCGACGGGCGAGCTCAGCCCCGATCCCCTGGCGGCGCACCTGGGGCGCCACCTCCACGTAGATCCAGGCTCGCTCCGGGTGCAGCGGGGACACGGCGACCGACCCGGCTGCGACGGGGATGCCCTCGTCTTCCGCCACGATGCCGCGGGCAAAGGGTGCGTCCGAGCGCCCCTGGAGGAGGGCACGGTCAACGAGAGACTGGTGATCCCCGGCGTCCGGCCACAGCTCCAGGAGGGCGAGGTCGTCCCCGTCTTTCCACTCGCGGTACGTGACGGTCATCGAATCAGCCCAGGAGGCGTTCTGCGAGGTATCCGCGGACCTTGTCGAGGGCCACGCGCTCCTGCTGCATCGAGTCGCGCTCGCGGATGGTCACGGCCTGGTCCTCGAGGGTGTCGAAGTCCACGGTGATGCAGAACGGCGTGCCGATCTCGTCCTGGCGGCGGTAGCGGCGTCCGATTGCCCCGGAGTCGTCGACGTCGATGTTCCACTGGCGGCGCAGCTCCGCGGCGAGCTTCTGCGAGGGCTCGACGAGCTCGGCCTTCTTGGACAGCGGCAGCACGGCGGCCTTGACCGGTGCCAGTCGCGGATCGAGGCGCAGCACGGTGCGCACGTCGACGCCGCCCTTCGTGTTGGGGGCCTCGTCCTCGTGGTAGGCCTCGATGAGGAACGCCATCATGGCGCGCGTCAGGCCGAAGGAGGGCTCGATGACGTACGGGGTGTACCGCTCGCCCGTGGTCTGGTCGAAGTACTGGAGCTTCTGGCCGGAGGCCTCGGAGTGGTTCGTCAGGTCGAAGTCGGTGCGGTTGGCCACGCCCATGAGCTCGCCCCACGCGCCGCCCTGGAATCCGAACTTGTACTCGAGGTCGATCGTGCCGGCGGAGTAGTGTGCGCGGTCCGCCTCGGGGACGTCGAGCTTGCGGAGGTTCTCCTCCGAGATGCCGAGGTCGACAAACCAATTGTAGCAGTCCTCGACCCAGCGCTTGAAGTGCTCGTCCGCCTCGTCCGGGGCGGTGAAGTACTCGATCTCCATCTGCTCGAACTCGCGCGTGCGGAAGATGAAGTTGCCGGGCGTGATCTCGTTGCGGAACGCCTTGCCGATCTGGCCGATGCCGAACGGCGGCTTCTTGCGGGCCGCCGTGACGACGTTGTTGAAGTTGACGAAGATGCCCTGCGCGGTCTCGGGGCGCATGTAGTGCAGCCCCTCCTCGTTGTCGACCGGGCCGAGGAACGTCTTCATGAGGCCCGAGAAGTTCTGGGGCTCGGTCCACTGGCCCTTGGTTCCGCAGTTGGGGCAGGCGATGTCCGCCATGCCGTTCTCCGGGGCGCGGCCCTTCTTCTCCTCGTACGCCTCGATGAGGTGGTCCTGCCGGAGGCGGCGGTGGCACGAGAGGCACTCGACGAGCGGGTCCGTGAAGGTCGCAACGTGCCCCGACGCGTGCCAGACCGGTGTCGGGATGATGACGCTCGAGTCCAGGCCGACCATGTCTGCGCGAGAGCGCACGAAGGTCTGCCACCACTGGCGCTTGATGTTCTCCTTGAGCTCCACGCCGAGTGGTCCATAGTCCCATGCGGAGCGGGAGCCGCCGTAGATCTCGCCCGCCTGGAAGACGAAGCCCCGGCGCTTGGCCAAGGAGATGACGGACTCGAGGGCAGACTTTTCAGCCACGGTTCAGGCCTTTCGACGGCGGGGATCTGGTGGGTGCAGGACGGGGATCCTTGAAGACTTAAGACTAACGGTTCCGGGCGCGGATGTTCATGATGCCCATGGCGGCGAACGTGAGAAGCAGGCCCGCGACCGTCTCGGGGCCGACCCGGCTCCCGGGCGCGGGCAGGACGAGGTCGAGGACAAGCGAGCCGAGCAGCTGGCCGGCGACCGTCCCGATGACGGTCGCGAGGACGCCGAGATGCCTGAGGAGCCACGCGTTGACGGCGATGAACACGCAGCCGCACAGGCCGCCGAGATACATCCACCACTCCCCTCCCAGCCGGGGGAAGCCCTGGCCCAGGTGCAAGAGCGCCCACAGCGCCGTGAGCCCGAGGAAGCCTGCGAGGAAGTTCACAGCCGTGGCCGCGAGCGGGGAGCCGTAGGCCCGCGCGGAGTGGCCGTTGGCGGCCTGCTGGAAGCTCATGAGGAAGCCCGCGGCGAGCGGCAGCGCCATCCACCACGCCACGCCCGGGCCCGCGTTCAGGCGCCCGGAGACGGACAGCGCCACGGCGGCAATCATGAGGACGACGCCGATGACGCGCGCGGGGGTGATCCGCCGCCGTCCGCCCGGCGCCAGCCCCCAGTGGTCCACGAGGAGGCCCGAGACGGACTGCGCCCCGACGACCCCCACGGTGAAGAGGGCGATCCCGATGAACGGGACCGAGGCGGACTGGGCGACGACGACAAAGGCGCCGATCAGCCCGGCGAGGACGTAGTAGCGCGGAATCGTCCGGTTGCGCAGGACCGGCACAATGGACCGCGCCGCCGCCCGGGGGCCAGGGACAAGGATGAGGACGAGGACGAGGAGAAGCAGCCCGGAGCCGAAGCTGACCGTCGCGGCGGCGATCGGGTCCTTGAGGTACTGCCCCAGCGCCCCGTTGGCCCGGGACTGGACGGGCATCGTCAGCCCCGCCGCCACGGCGATGAGGAAGAATACGAGCATGACTGAGAACCGCGAGCGCCCCTCCTCGGGCGAAGCCCCCACCGCCTCCGGCACAGGCACGCCCCGTCCCCCGGCCCCGCGAGGCGCTGAGCCCCTGCCCATCCGCGACGAGAGCATCCGGCTCGGCCAGGCCCTCAAGCTCGCCAACCTCGTCGAGGACGGCTCCGAGGCCAAGCTCGTCATCGGCGAGGGCCTCGTGACCGTCAACGGCGAGATCGACACGCGCCGGGGCCGCCAGCTCGTGCCCGGCGACTGGGTGCGCCTCAACGGCCAGGCGGCGGTCATCGAGCGAGAGCCTCGCTGAGGAACGCGGAGACGTCCTCCATCTCCTCGGCGCACACCGAGTGCCCGAGGCCCTCGTAGACGCGCTCCGTCACATTGGGCGCGCCGGAGAGCACGCGGCGCGTCTGCTCGATATACCGGGCCGGGATGACCGGGTCCGCGCTGCCGCGGCCCCAGAAGACGGGGCGGCCTGACACCGGCGCAGCCGCGTCGTCGTCCCCTTCCGCCCAGAAGCCGGAGAGCCCGACGACGGCGGCGAGATCCCCGTCAACGCGGGACGCCGCCGCGCTCGCAACCGCCATCCCCTGCGAGAAGCCGAGGAGGCTGACGCTGCGGAAGTCGGAGGGCCGGAGGTCGGCGCTGATGCAGCGGGCCACGGCCTCGCCCGCGTCGAGGACGTCGGACGGACGGAAGCTGATGTCGCTCGAGAGCGCGAACCACGCGAACCCGGGGCCAGCGGGCAACGGCGCGCGCAGCCCGACGCAGACAAGGCCGTCCGGCAGCATGGGCGCGAGCCCCAGGAGGTCCATCTCGTGGCTGCCGTACCCGTGCAGAAGGACGAGGAGGTCCTCGGTCCCGTCGCGCTTCGGCTCGTGCGAGTAGCGTGATGTGAGTTCCCCATTCATGCCTTCAAACGTACTGGAGACAGCGTGGAATCCACCACGCACCGCGCCCCCGAGAGAAAGGACGCTCACCACATGACCCAAGACCCTCAGACCAGCCCCGCCCAGCCCGGCACGCCCTCGGATGCAGAGGGGGTCGTCCACCCGTGGCACAGATTCGTGGCCCTGGGCGACTCATTCACGGAAGGCATCGGGGATCCCCTCCCGGACGGCGGGCACCGTGGCTGGGCGGACCGCGTCGCGGAGGTCCTCGCCTCCACCCAGGAGGACTTCTCGTACGCCAACCTCGCCGTCCGAGGGCGCCTGCTTGACCAGATCCGGGACGAGCAGACGGCCCGCGCGCTCGAGCTGCAGCCGGACCTCATCAGCCTCTGTGCGGGCGGCAACGACTGCATCCGCCCCGGGGGCGACCCGGACGTCATTGCGGCGCGTCTCGAGGCGCTGGTCAGCATCCTCGCAACCTCGGGTGCGACAATCCTGCTGTTCACGGGGCCGGACGTGGGAAGCACGCCCGTCCTGGGCGGCGTCCGCGGGCGCGTGGCCATCTACAACGAGCACATCCGCGGCATTGCCGCGCGTCACGACGCGGTGGTGGCGGACATGTGGAACCTGCACGAGCTCAAGGCGAAGCCCATGTGGCACGCCGACCGGCTCCACTTCTCCCCGCTGGGGCACCAGACGATCGCGGGCATGGCGCTCGACGCGCTCCAGGTCCCGCACGACCTCTCCCCCGAGACCGTCGAGGCCGAGCCGGTCCGGGCGTGGCGCGAGGCGCGCGTGGACGACCTGCGGTGGGCGAGGCAGCACCTCGTCCCGTGGGTGGTCCGGCGGCTGCGAAACCAGTCCTCGGGAGACGGCATCCTGCCGAAGCGGCCGCACGCCGTGCCCCTCTACGGCGAGTCCATGCCTCTCGGGTCCCACGAATCGGAGATCGCCGGCGAGTAGCCCGGGTGGGCCACTCGCCGGCGAGGCTCCTCACGCGCCTGCGGCTCGGTGCCGCCTCACGCTTCGATGCCGACTAACGCTTGAGCATGTCCTCCATGGTCGGGACGTCCGTGAACGGGTCCCGAGCTCGGCTGCGGGTGCCCGCCAGCGTGCGGCGCGCGTTCGGGCGCTGCAGTTCCTCCAGGTTGGCCCGGCCCACCGTCGGGGCCTGGCCCGCGTCCTCGGACTCCCCTGGCTCGCCCGCGTCCCGGGCCGGCGGGGCTGGCGGGGTCGAGAAGCCCAGGGCGCGGACGAGCTCGTCCGCGGCCTCGCCGATGCGCGCCTCGAGGCTGCGCTGGCCCCAGTCCTCCGCCGCGACATAGATGCCGGTCGGGGCAACGCAGGCCTTCATGTAGGCGAAGAGGGTGCGCAGGGCCGTGTCCGTCATGAGGGAGTGTCGCGGTGACCCTCCCGTGGCGCCGAGGATCACTGGCACGCCAGACATGATGCCGTCCGGGGTCACATCCCAGAAGGCCTTGAACAGGCCCGTGAAGCTCGCCTTGTACGTCGGTGAGACGGCGATGACCGCATCCGCGTCCGCCACCGCGTCATAGGCCTCAGCGAGCTCGCCTGCGGCGAAGCCCGTGATGGACGCGGAGGCGATCTCCTGCGCGAGGTCGCGGATGGCGATGCGCCGTGGCGTCACCACCACCCCCGCCTCCTTCCCGCGCTCGACGACGGCTGCCGCGAGCGCATCGCCGAGGCGGTGCGTCGCCGACTCCTCGCTCAGGCCGCCGCTGACGACGACGAGGCTGTACCTGGGGGTGCTCATGGTGCTCTCCTCTCAGCGCTCTTCGGCGCGCGTGCCGGTGACGTCGTCCGCCTGCGGGGCACGGGGCCCCGGCTCCGGCGCCCCGTCTCCTGCAGCGGCGCGGGCCGCGACGAGGGACGCATGCGAGGGCGCGTCCGGTACGCCGGGCGCACGCCGGGTCCCCATCTCCTTGCGCAGCTCGGGGACGACGACCGTGCCGAGGAGCTCGATCTGCTTCATGACGTCCGCGTGCGGCAGGCCTGCGTGGTCGACGAGGAACAGCTGGCGCTGGTAGTCGCCGATGTAGTCCCGGAAACCGAGCGTGCGCTCGATGACTTCCTCCGGGGTGCCCACCGTGAGCGGCGTCTGCTCCGTGAACTGCTCCAGGGTCCCGGAGCCTCCGTAGACGGGTGCGTTGTTGAAGTAGGGGCGGAAATGCTCGCGCGCCGCGCTCGAGGAGGACTCCATGTAGGTCTGGCCTCCGATGCCGACGATGGCGTCCTGCGCGCGGCCGTGGCCGTAGTGCTCGAAGCGCTGGCGGTAGAAGTCCACCATCTGCTTGGCGTGCTGGGGCGGCCAGAAGATGTGGTTGTGGAAAAAGCCGTCGCCGTAGTAGGCGGCCTGCTCGGCGATCTCGGGGCTGCGGATGGACCCGTGCCAGACGAAGGGCGGCACGCCGTCGAGCGGCCGGGGCGTCGACGTGAACCCCTGGAGCGGGGTGCGGAACTTGCCGTCCCAAGAGACGTTCTCCTCACGCCACAGCTTGTGCAGGAGCGCGTAGTTCTCGATCGCGAGCGGGATGCCCTCGCGGATGTCCTTGCCGAACCACGGGTAGACGGGGCCCGTGTTGCCGCGGCCGAGCATGAGGTCCACGCGGCCGTCGGCGAGATGCTGCGCGTAGGCGTAGTCCTCGGCGATGCGGACGGGGTCGGTCGTCGTGATGAGCGTCGTGGACGTCGAAAGGATGATGTTCTTCGTCTGGCTGGCCAGGTGCGCCATGAAGATCGCCGGGTTGGCCGGGGCGATGAACGGCGGGTTGTGGTGCTGCCCCGTGGCGAACACGTCGAGGCCGACCTCGTCGGCGAGCTTGGCCATCTCCACCGTGTTCTTGATGCGCTCGTGCTCGGTGGGGGTGCGGCCGCTGACCGGGTCCGTGGTGACGTCACCGACGGTGAAAAGTCCAAACTGCATATTCTCTTCCAAACGTTCGAAGGGGATCTGAGGCGGCGCCGTCTTCGCTGCGCCGTCCGTCATTCGCTCTCGCCTGTCAACTGCCCCGGCGCGCCGGATATTCCACGTCGAGCGCTTGGAGGCGCGCCCTCTGGGACGGGTGGGCGGAGCACCGACGGGGCCCGAGCCGTCTGGCCCGAGCCCCGTCGGTGTTCGCAGCGTCGCCGTGCCTAGTGGTCGACAGCCTTGGCCGCCCCAATGCCGGTCAGGCTCCGAACATCCATCTCGGCATACTTGGCGGGCGACTCCCCGACGCGGTCGGTGACCGAGCCGATCCATCCGAGCAGGAAGGCGAGCGGGACGGACACGATGCCGGGGTTGGACAGCGGGAACACCGCGAAGTCCGCGTCCGGGATCATGGATGTGGGCCCCCCGCTCACGACGGGTGAGAGGGCGATGAGCACGAGGGAGCCGATGAGGCCGCCCAGCATGGACCAGATCGCCCCGCGCGTCGTGAACCCCTTCCAGAAGAGGGAGTAGAGGATCGTCGGGAGGTTCGCGGAGGCGGCGACGGCGAATGCGAGCGCCACGAGGAACGCGATGTTCTGTCCCTGCGCCCCGATGCCTCCCACGATGGCGAGAATGCCGATGACAACGACCGTCCGTCGGGCCACCTTGACCTCGGCCTGAGGATCGCTCTGCCCCTTCTTGAGGACATTCGCATAGATGTCGTGGGAGAACGAGGCGGCCGCCGTGAGGGTCAGGCCGGCCACGACGGCGAGGATCGTGGCGAAGGCCACCGCTGAGATGAGCCCCATGAGGACTGTGCCGCCGAGAGAGAAGGCGAGGAGCGGCGCCGCCGAGTTGACGCCGCCCGGCGCCTTGGCGATGGCTTCCTGGCCCACGAGCGCGGCCGCGCCGTAGCCCAGCACCAGCGTGAACAGGTAGAAGAGGCCAATGAGAATGATGGCGACGACGACGGACCGCCGGGCCTCCTTCGCCGTCGGCACGGTGTAGAAGCGCATCAGCACATGCGGCAGCCCGGCAGTGCCCAGCACGAGGGCCAGGGACAGCGAGACGAAGTCGAGGCGGGTGATGTCGTTCTTGCCGTACTTGAGGCCGGGCTCGAGCAGCTCCGGCTTCCCGGTGGTCTCCACGGCGTGGCCGAGGAGGCTCGAGAAGTCGAACCCGTGCATGGCGAGCACCCAGACGCTCATGATGCCCGCGCCGAGGATGAGGAGGACGGCCTTGATGATCTGCACCCACGTGGTGCCCTTCATGCCGCCGATGAGGACGTACGCGATCATGAGGACGCCGACCACCGCGATGACGAGCGACTGGCCCGTCTTGGAGTCCACCCCGAGGAGCAGGGAGACAAGGCCGCCGGCGCCGGCCATCTGTGCGAGGAGGTAGAAGAAGCAGACGGCGAGCGTCGTCAGGGCGGCGACGATGCGCACGGGGCGCTGACGGAGCCGGAAGCTCAGCACGTCCGCCATCGTGAAGCGTCCCGTGTTGCGCAGGAGCTCCGCCACGAGGAGGAGGGCCACCAGCCAGGCCACGAGGAATCCGATGGAGTAGAGGAATCCGTCGTACCCCTGGACGGCGATAGCGCCGACGATCCCGAGGAACGACGCCGCTGAGAGGTAGTCGCCGGCAATGGCGAGGCCATTCTGCGAGCCGGAGAACGAGTGCCCGCCCGCGAGGTAGTCCGCGCTCGTGGTGTTGGCGCGCGAGGATCGGATGACGATGATCATCGTCACGATGATGAAGGCCGCGAAAATCGAGATGTTGAGGACGGGGTCCCCGACGGCGGCGGCGATGGTCGGCGCGGCAATCATGCGCGGTCCTCCTTGTCAGCGGAGCCGAGGGCGGGGCCCGTGGCGTCGGCGTAGTCGGCCCTGATCTCCTCGCCCAGCGGGTCCATGGTTCGGTTCGCGAAGCGCACGTACATCGCGGTGATGACAAACGTGCTCACAAACTGGAGAAGACCGAACACCAGGCCGATGTTGATGTTGCCCATGACCTTGATGGACATGAAGGAGTGCGCGTAGGCCGCCAGAATGACATAGGCGAAATACCAGACGAGAAAGGCGATCGCCAGGGGGAAGACGAATCGCCGGTGGCGGCTCTTGAGCTCTCGGAACGGTGCGGAGTCCTGGACCGCCTCGTAGGAGTCCAGCCTCCGTTCGTCTGCGCGTGGCTGATGCATGGCCGCGGCCCTACCTTCACACTCAGTGGGCCGCCGTCGTCTCTCGCTCGGCGTGAGGGCGGGCCCCATTGTCCTCTCGACGGGCGTTCCCGCGAGTTGGATCGAGATTAACAGAGACCTAGATCACAGTCACATATGTGTCGGATCACATTGCCGAGTCGGTGCCGAGGAGCCCCCGGACAGGGCCCTCGAGGAGAGCCGCGTGCGTGAGAAATGCGTCGTGCCCGTTCGGGGCCGAGATGCTCACATGGGGCGCCCCCAGAGCACGCGCTAGCCGCTCCGACTGCGCCGGCAGGTAGAGCCGGTCCGTGTCCACGCTCGCCACGAGGAACCTCACCCCGGCAGCCCGCGCGAGCGCAGCCTTGACCCCGCCCCGTCCCCGCCCGACGTCGTGCCCCATGAGCGCCTGCGTGAGGCGCAGGTAACTGTTCGCATCGAAGCGCCGGGAGAGCTTGGCCCCCTGGTGACGCAGGTACGACTCGATGGCGAACCCCTCCGCCCCGTCCCCCTCCTGCGGGCACCGGGAGAACCGCGCCTCAAGCTCAGCCTCGGAGCGGTAGGAGACGTGGGCGATCTGCCGCGCGAGGCTCAGGCCCTGCACGGGGGGCCGCTCCCGCGAGTAGAAGCCGCCCCGGAAGTCGGGATCCGCCCGGATGACGTCGCACTGGACGGCGCCGAGCCCGATCTGCTCAGCGGAGGACGCCGCCGTTGAGGCGATGACGGCGCAGGCGTCCACGAGGCCGGGGAACGTCACGGCCCACTCGAGCGCCCGAGCCCCGCCCAGCGAGCCGCCCAGAACCGCCGCCCACCGGGCCACCCCGAGACGCTCCATGAGCAGCCGCTCCGCCCTGACCCCGTCCCGTAGCGTCACCGCGGGAAAGGCCCCCGCGTACGGCCGCCCCGTCCTGGGGTTGAGCGAGGTCGGCCCCGTCGATCCCGCGCACCCGCCGAGCACGTTGACGGCGACCACGAAGAAGCGCGTGGTGTCCACGGCCCGCCCCGGCCCGATCAGCGCGTCCCACCATCCCGGATCCGCCCCTGCCCCGTGCGCGTGGGCGTCCCCCGTGAGCGCGTGCAGGACCAGCACCGCGTTCTGCCCCCGCGCGTCCAGCGTCCCCCAGGACTCCCACGCGAGGCTCACGTCCTCGAGCCTCTCGCCTGACTCGAGGTCAAGGGGGCCGACGACGGTGACGCCTGCGGCCGTGGGTGCCCCGCCGTCGCGGTCCGGGCCGCCCGGGCTCGCCGCCCCGTCCGGGCGCAGTGCCTGCGAGGAAGCGGCGCCAGAGGGGGTCGAGGGCGCGTGAGCGGGTGACTGGGTGCGGGCGGGTGACGGGGTGTGCTGAGACAAGGTCATCGGCGGCCTTCCAAGATCCCAGGCCGCACTCGAGGCGGCCGCGCTTGCCCGCGCGCCGGTTGTGGCTGCGGACCAGGTCCTCACCCGGGGCACCCCGCCGCGGTGGGAGGGTTGCCGACCAGCTAGCCGGGGCTTGTCAGCTGGTACTCGTGACCTAACCCGTCCATTGTGGACCGAAGCCCCGCCCCCTCGCAACGCCCTGCGCGCGCTGCACGGGTCCCAGGCCCGCCCCGTGCAGCGCCCCCGAGTGTCCAGCGGCTCGCACCACATGAGACGGGGCCGCCCGCGCGCGACGCGCGGGCGGCCCCGTGGCAGGCTCCTGAGGGCTATGCCTTGGCGGCGGCCTCCTCGGCCTCGAGGTCCACTCCCTGCGTGAACTGGGACATGTAGAGGCGGTAGTACGCCCCTTCGCGGGCGATGAGCTCCGCGTGCGTGCCCTGCTCGACGATGTCGCCGTCCTCCATGACGAGAATGATGCTCGCGTCCCGAATGGTGGACAGGCGGTGGGCGATGACGAAGCTCGTCCGGTCCGTGCGCAGGGCCGCCATGGCCTTCTGCACAAGGAGCTCGGTCCGGGTGTCAACGGAGCTCGTCGCCTCGTCCAGGACCAGCAGCGAGGGCTGGGCAATGAACGCGCGGGCAATGGTGATGAGCTGCCGCTCACCGGCGGACACGTTGGTGCCCTCGTCGTCGATCACCGTGTCATACCCGTCCGGCAGGGCCCGGACGAACCGGTCCACGTAGGTGGCGCGGGCCGCCTCGACAACCTCCTCGTCCGTCGCGTCCAGGCGTCCGTACCGGATGTTCTCCCGGATGGTGCCCCCGAAAAGCCACGCGTCCTGGAGGACCATGCCCACCTTGGAGCGGAGCTCGGTGCGGGAGAGGTCCCGCACGTCCACGCCGTCCAGGCGGATCGAGCCGGTCTTGATCTCATAGAACCGCATGAGGAGGTTGACGAGCGTCGTCTTGCCCGCGCCCGTCGGTCCCACGATGGCCACGGTCTGGCCAGGCTCGGCGGTGAACGTGAGGTCGCGGATGAGCGGCTTGTCCTCCACGTAGGAGAAGCCGACGTGGTTGAACTCGACACGGCCCTCGACTCGCGCCGGAAGGACCGAGCTCTCACCCTCGGACGCCTCCTCGTCGGCCTCGAGGAACTCGAACGTCCGCTCCGCGGAGGCCACGCCGGACTGGAGCATGTTCGCCATGCCGGCGATCTGCCCCAGCGGCTGCGTGTACTCGCGCGAGTACTGGATGAACGCGGTCGCGTCGCCGAGCGTCATCTGGCCGGAGGCCACGCGGAGCCCGCCGAGCACCGCAATGCCGACGTAGCTCAGATAGGACACGAACTGCATGACCGGCATGATCATGCCGGAGATGAACTGCGCCCCGAAGGACGCCCGGTAGAGCTCCTCGTTGCGCTCGTCGAAGCGGGAGATCATCTCCTCCTCGCGGCCGAACACCTTGACAAGGTCGTGGCCTGAGAAGGACTCCTCGATCTGCCCGTTGAGGGCGCCCGTGTTCTTCCACTGCTCCTTGAACTTCGCCTGGCTGCGGGAGCCGATCACACCCGCCGCGACGCCGGAGAGCGGCAGCGCGATGAGGGCCACGAGAGCCAGTTGCCACGACACGATGAACATCATGACGATGATGCCGACGACCTGGATGATCGACGACAGCAGCTGCGAGAAGGCCTGCTGGAGCGCTTGCTGGATGTTGTCCACGTCGTTCGTCACGCGGGAGAGCACGTCGCCGCGCTGACGCGTGTCGAAGTACCCGAGGGGAAGAGCGTTGATCTTCGCCTCGACCCGCTCGCGCAGACCGTAGACGGCCTTCATGACCATCCGGTTGAGGAGGTAGGCCTGGAGCCACAAAAGCACGGACGCGCCGAGATACATGGCCAGCACTGTGAGGATGAGCCGCAGGAGCTTGTCGAAGTCGATGCCCTGCCCCGGCGTGAAGTCCATGCCGGCGAGCATGTCGGCCATCTTGGAGTCGCCGCTCGCGCGCACGCCGTCGATGACCTGCTCCCGCGTGGCCCCCTCGGGGACGCTGCCCGCCATCTGCTTGCCGACCACGCCGCCGAAGATCACGTCCATTGCGTGGCCGAGGATCCTCGGCGCGATGACGTTGAGCATCGAGGCCGCGACCACCATGAGGGTCACGACGAGCATGCCCACACGCTGCACTGCCAGCAGGCTGAAGAGCTTCTTGGCGCTCGGCCAGAAGTCCTTGGCCTTCTTGCCGGACGAGCCCCCGAACATGTCGCCGTCCATCTCGCCGGGCGTGAAGTCGTCGAACTCATCCGGCCCGGCGGCTGCCGCGTCGAGCTCCAGAGGCTCCTGCGCGGCGGCCTCCTCCTTCGCCTTCATGCGCCTGCTGCTCATGCCGCCTCCTCCGCGCTCATCTGGGATTCGACGATCTCCTGATACGTCGTGCTGCTCTTCAGGAGGCTCTCATGCGTTCCCCTGTCGACGATCTCGCCCTTGTCGAGGACGAGGATTTGGTCGGCGCCGCGGATCGAGGAGACGCGCTGGGCCACGATGATGACCGTCGCATCTCGCGTCGGCTCCTCCAGGGCCGCCCGCAGGCGCGCGTCAGTGGCCACATCCAGGGCCGAGAACGAGTCGTCGAACAGGTACACCTTGGGCTTCATGACGAGGGTCCGGGCGATGCACAGGCGCTGCCTCTGCCCGCCGGAGACGTTCGTTCCGCCCTGAGAGATGGGCTCGTCGAGGCCCTTGCTCTTCGCCTCGACGAAGTCGCGCCCCTGCGCAATGGCCAGCGCCTCCCAGAGCTCGTCGTCCGTGGCGTCCTGCTTGCCGAAGCGGAGGTTCGAGGCGATCGTTCCCGAGAACAAGTACGGCTTCTGCGGCACCATCGAGACGATCTCCTTGAGGTCGTCCCGGCCGATCTCCGCCACGGGCACTCCGTCAACGAGCACCTCGCCCTCCCCCGCATCGTGCAGGCGGGGAATGAGGGACAGCAGGGTCGTCTTTCCGGAGCCAGTGGACCCGATGATCGCGGTCGTCTTGCCGGGGCGCGCGGTGAAGGTCAGGTTGGACAGAACCGGCGCCTCGGCGCCCGGGTAGGCAAACGAGACGTTCTTGAAGTCGACGACGCCGGTGGCCCGCTCGGCGGCGAGCCCCGAGGCCGCGGTGTCCCGCATGGACGGGACGACGTCGAGCACGTGGCCAATACGGTCCGCGGAGATCGAGGCGCGGGGAATCATCATGGCCATGAACGTGCCCATCATGACGGCCATGAGGATCTGGAGGAGGTACTGAAGGAAAGCGGTCAGCGCGCCGACTTGCATGTTTCCGTCGTCCACCCGGTGCCCGCCGAACCAGAGGACGGCGGCGGTGGCCAGGTGGAGGATCATCATGATGATCGGGAACATGATGGCGAAGATGCTGCCCACTCGCAGGGACACGTCGGTCATGGCCCGGTTGGCGTCGGCGAAGCGATCCGTCTCGTGAGGCTCGCGCGTGAACGCACGCACGACGCGCATGCCCGTGATCTGCTCCCGAAGCACACCGTTGATGCCGTCCAGCTTCTCCTGCATCGAGCGGAAGAGGGGCATGAGCATCCAGACGAGGCTGCCGACGACCACGAGGAGCACCGCCACGGACACCCACACAAGCCAGGAGAGGGAGACGTCCTCTCGCAGGGCCATGATGATGCCGCCGATGCACATGATCGGGGTCATGACCATGAAGTTCAGTCCCATGAGGGTCACCATCTGAACCTGTTGGACGTCATTGGTCCCGCGAGTGATGAGGGTGGCGGCGCCGAACTCGTTGACTTCTCGGGCGCTGAACGCGGAGACCTGCCGGAACACGCTCCGGCGCAGGTCCCGGCCGAGGCCCATGGCGGCCTTGGACCCGAGATAGACGGCGATGATCGCGGCGATCACCTGACCGAAGGCGACAGCGAGCATGAGGCCGCCCGTGCGCCAGATGTAGTCCGTGTCTCCGTTCGCCACGCCCTTGTCGATGATGCGGGCGTTGAGGCTCGGCAAATACAGGGTGGCCAAGGTGGCGAGGAGCTGGAAAATGACCACGCCAATCACGAGGCCGGTGTACGGCTTCATGTAGCGGGCCCAGAGTTTCAAAAGCATGAAGGCGGGGCTTTCAGGGACGGGGAAAGGTCACGCCCCGGGCCCCCGCCTCACAGCCTGGCGTACCAGGACGCGGCGAAGAAGGCGGTGGCGTCGAGCAGAACGTGAGCCACAATCAGGGGGGCTAAACGCCCAGTCCTACTGTAAATGACGCCGAAGATGATGCCCATAGCGAGGTTGCCTGCAATTGGCCCCACGCCCTGATAGGAGTGGTAGAGACCACGCAGAATTGCACTCCCCACAATGACCTGGGCCGGTCCCCAGCCCATCTGACGGCCGCGCCAGAAAAGGTACCCGATCATGATGATCTCCTCCAGCAGGCCGTGCCGCACGGCCGACAAGAGAAGGATCCCGTGGTTCCACCATTCGAGGCTCAGCCCGCTCGGGTTCAGCCTCGCAGTCACGCCCAAGGCCCGCCCCGCCGCGTAGACGCCGAGCGTCCCCAGGCCAATGAGGAGGAACAGCCCCAGTCCTCCGACGACGTCGCGCGCCGCCCCGCCCCTCCCCCGCGGGGCCGCGAGTCCAAGTCTCGCGAGCGCCCCGCGGAGCCCTGGGCCAGCGAGAAAGATCACGAGCGCCACGGGTGCCAAGGAGAACAGGATGAGCGCAGTCTGCCGGATGGCGTCGAGGACTGGGCTGGCCGCCGTGGGTGCATTGAGCGTCACCGTCTGGTCGGCCAGCGTCCCGCCCGTCAGCGCCTCGATGAGATCCAGGACGGAGAACACCGCCGAGCGTCCCAGCGAGAGGCAGAGGACGATCCCGATCTCCCACCCGATGAGACGCCGCGCGCGCCTCGACACCGGCCCCCGTTCGTCATGCAGGGGCAGCTCGGCGGGGCGCGCGGTGCTGGGCATGGCTCGATCTTAGCGAGGCGTCGCACTCACACCGTTCAGCAGGACGCGAGCACGCGACGGATGGCGTCCTGCTCGGCCGGTGTCATCCAGAGGCCGTAGCGCGCCTTCACGCGGGTCTGCCGGGCGGTGTACTCGCACCGGTACTGCTTGTTCGGCGGCAGCCATGTGGCTGCATCCCCCGAGCCCTTGGCCGAGTTGACCGCGCCCGAGACCGCGAGCAGCTCCTCCGGGTCGTTGGCGAACTCCATCCGCCGCTCGGCACTCCACGACTGCGCGCCCTTCTGCCAGGCGTCCGAGAGCGGGACGACGTGGTCAATCTGCACGCGCTGCGAGGTGTCCCGTCCCCGGACAAACTCCACGACGGCCCCCGTGTAGGGATCCGTCAGGATGCCTGAGACGACGACGCAGCCGTCCGCACGGACCACCGTCGCCGCGAGGTCCCGCCGGAGAATGTCGTTTCGGGAGTCGCAGCCGTTGCGGTCTGGATCCTTCCAGCCGCGGCCGAACTCGTCGCGGCGGTACCCCGTCTTCGGGGCCCGGCCGCGCGCCGGGATGCTTTCAAGCAGGGCCAGCGCCGCGCGGGCCTCCTCTCCCCGGGCCGAGGGCCCAGGCACACTCCGCCCGCCCGGGGGCGCACCGGTGCTGAAGGGCGCGGATGAGACGGACGGGCTCGGCGCGGCGGTGGGCCCGCCGGGCACGGCCGAGGTGGCCGGCGGGGTGGGATCCGCCGAAGGCAACGCCGTCGCGCACCCGGACAGTGTCAGCCCGAGGAGCGCGACGGCGATGCTGGCGCGATGCCTGAGACCGCTCAGGCAGCAGCCCCGGCAGACTCGCGAGCCTTGACGAACGCGTTCACGGCGCGCTCGATGTCCTCGTCCGAGTGGGCAGCCGAGAGCTGGACGCGGATGCGCGCGGCGCCCTTGGGGACGACCGGGTAGCTGAAGGCCGTGACGTAGACGCCCTGCTCCAGCATGGCGTCCGCGACCCGAGCTGCGAGGGCCGCGTCCCCGAACATGACGGGCACGATGGCGTGCTCGCCGTCGAGGAGCTCGAAGCCCTCTTCGCCCATGCGCTTGCGGAAGAGCGAGGCGTTGGCGAAGAGCTTCTCCCGGAGCTCGCCGGACTCGGCCACGAGCTCGAGCGCCCTGAGCGTGGCCTCGACGATGGCCGGGGCCACCGAGTTCGAGAACAGGTACGGGCGGGCCTTCTGGCGGAGCATCGCGACGATCTCGCCGCGCCCGGAGACGTAGCCGCCGGAGGCGCCGCCGAGCGCCTTGCCGAACGTGCCCGTGTAGATGTCGACACGGTCCGAGACGCCCGCGTGCTCCGGCGTACCGGCACCGTTGGCGCCCATGAACCCGACCGCGTGGGAGTCGTCCACCATGACGAGCGCGCCGAACTCCTCGGCGAGGTCGCAGATCGCCTCGAGCGGCGCCAGGTAGCCGTCCATGGAGAAGACGCCGTCCGTGACGATGATCGTGCGGCGGGCCCCCTTGCCGTCATTGAGCTGCGCTGCGGCCTCGAGCTGCGCGCGCAGGTCTTCCATGTCCTGGTTCTTGTAGCGGAACCGCGCCGCCTTGGAGAGGCGGATGCCGTCGATGATCGAGGCGTGGTTCAGCGCATCCGAGATGATCGCGTCTTCCTTGCCGAACAGGGACTCGAAGACGCCGCCGTTCGCATCGAAGCAGGAGGAGAAGAGGATCGTGTCCTCCGTGCCGAGGAACTCGGAGAGCTTGCGCTCAAGCTCCAGGTGGCGGTCCTGGGTGCCGCAGATGAAACGGACGGAGGCCATGCCGAAGCCGCGCTCGTCGAGGCCCTTCTTGGCCGCCTCGATGAGACGCGGGTCGTCCGCGAGGCCCAGGTAGTTGTTGGCACAGAAGTTCAGCGTCTCGACGGCCTCCTCGCCGATCTGCCCGGCGAGGATGCGGTTGGACTGGGCGGAGTCGATGTGGCGCTCGCGCTTGGTGAGGCCCTCGGCCTCGATGCTCTGGAGCTCGGCTGCAAGCTCGTCCTTGAAGGAGAACATCTCAATCCTTTCGGGGGTTGGTTCAGACGGTCCAGTCGAGGACGATCTTGCCGCTCTTTCCGTCGCCGGCGAGCTTGAAGCCCTCGGCCCATTCGGAGGCGGGGATGGTGTGCGTGATGATGCTCTCCACGCGCTGGCGGAGGACCGGGTTTGAGGAGAGCATGGCGCTCATGGCGTACCAGGTCTCGAACATCTCCCGGCCGTAGATGCCCTTGAGCGTGAGCATGTGCGTGACGACCTTTGCCCAGTCGATGTCAATGGACTCCGCGGGCAGACCGAGCATAGCGATCTTGCCGCCGTGGTTCATGTTGTCGATCATCTCGGGCAGCGCCGTCTTGTGCCCGGACATCTCGAGTCCGACGTCGAAGCCCTCGAGCATTCCGAGCACCTGCTGAGCCTCCTTGATGCGTGTCTTGGAGACGTCGACGGCGGCGTCCACGCCCGTGGCCTCGGCGAGCTCCAGGCGCGGCTTGGACACGTCCGTGATGGCGATCTTCCGCGCGCCAGCGTGGCGGGCCACCGCCGCCGCCATGAGGCCGATGGGCCCCGCGCCGGTGATGAGAACGTCCTCACCGACCAGCGGGAAGCTCAGCGCCGTGTGCACGGCGTTTCCGAGGGGGTCGAAGACCGCGCCCAGCGCCGGTGTGATGGTGGGGTCCCTGTGAACCCACACGTTGGTCTCGGGGATGACGACGAACTCGGCGAACGCGCCGTCCCGCTGCACGCCCACGGACTCGGTGTGAATGCACATCTGGCGGCGGCCTGCGCGGCAGTTGCGGCAGACGCCGCAGACCACGTGACCCTCACCGGAGACGCGGTCCCCGACCTTGACGTGGCGAACGTCCTCTCCGACCTCGACGACCTCGCCGTAGAACTCGTGACCGGCGATCAGCGGCGCGTTGATGGTCGAGGCGGCCCACTTGTCCCAGGCCAGGATGTGCAGGTCCGTGCCACAGATGCCCGTGGTCATGACGCGGATCTTGACGTCGTCGGGGCCGGGGGTGGGCTCGGGGCGGTCGGTCAGTTCAAACCCGGCTTCAGCGGCGGGCTTATAGAGAGCGCGCATGCGGCGACGGCTCCTTCTCTTGCGGTTCTCGAGGTGGGATCGGCACGCGTTTGCGAACGTGTGGCATATGCCTTCAGCCTATCGGAAATCGGCCGTGGGGGCACCGTTGCCGAGCATGCCTCGGCTCTGCGGCGCCGGACGGCAGAAGGCGCCGGCCCCCAGGGGACCGGCGCCTGTCTGCGTCGCGGGGTCGCGCGTCAGCGTGTCAGACGCCGAGCCGCTCGAGGATCATCGAGCGCACCGCTCCTGCGTCAGCCTGGCCGCGCGTGGCCCCCATGACCGGGCCGATCAGCGCGCCGATGGCCTGCATCTTGCCCGCCTTGATCTTCTCGACGACGTCCGGGTTCGCCGCGATCGCCGCGTCGACGGCCGCCCCGAGCGCACCCTCGTCAGAGACCACCGCGAGGCCTCGCTTCTCGACGATCTCCCCAGCCTTGCCCTCGCCGTCCGCGATGAACTCAAGGACCTGCTTGGCGATCTTGTCGTTGATCTTCTTCTCGCCAATGAGCGCTTCGAGGTCGACGACGTCGGCTGGCGCCACGCCGAGGGCCGCCGGCTCCACCTCACGCACGTTGGCAAGACGGGAGATCTCGCCCATCCACCACTTGCGCGCCGCGGCGGGGGTGGCCCCGGCGGCGATGGTCTCCTCGATAGCCTCGAGGAGGCCCGCGTTGACGACGTCGCGGAACTCCTTGTCGGCGTAGCCCCACTCGGCCTGGAGGCGCTTGCGGCGCACCGCCGGCATCTCAGGAAGCGTGGCGCGCAGCTCCTCGATCCACTCGGCGTCGGTCACGACGGGGACGAGGTCCGGCTCGGGGAAGTACCGGTAGTCGTCGGCGTCGGACTTCGGGCGGCCAGCCGTCGTCGACTTGGTGTCCTCATGCCAGTGACGCGTCTCCTGGGTGATGGTGCCGCCCCCGTTGAGAACCGCCGCCTGGCGCTCGATCTCGTGGCGCACAGCGTTCTCCACCGCGCGGGTCGAGTTGACGTTCTTCGTCTCCGTGCGGGTGCCGAATGTCGTGGCGCCCTTGGGCATGAGAGAGACGTTGGCGTCGCAGCGGACGTTGCCGCGCTCCATCCGGGCGTCGGAGACGTCCAGCGCCTTGACGATGTCGCGGATGGCCGTGACGTAGGCGCGCGCGAGCTCTGCTGCCCGCTCCCCCGCGCCGACGATGGGCTTCGTGACGATCTCCACGAGAGGCACGCCCGCGCGGTTGTAGTCCACGAGGGAGTACTCGGCGCCCTGGATGCGGCCCGTGGACCCGCCGACGTGCGTCAGCTTGCCCGCGTCCTCCTCCATGTGCGCGCGCTCGATCTCCACGCGGAAGACCTCGCCGTCGGACAGCTCGATGTCAAGGTAGCCGTCGAAGGCGATCGGCTCGTCGTACTGCGACGTCTGGAAGTTCTTCGGAGTGTCCGGGTAGAAGTAGTTCTTCCGGGCGAAGTGGGAGACGGGCGCAATCTGGCAGTTGAGCGCGAGACCCAGGCGGATCGAGGACTCGACGGCCGCCTTGTTGACGACCGGCAGGACGCCCGGCAGGCCGAGGCAGACCGGTGTCACGTTGGTGTTGGGGAGGTCGCCGAACTCGTTCGGGGCATCCGAGAACATCTTGGTCTTGGTGTTGAGCTCAACGTGGACCTCGAAACCGAGGACGGGATCGTACGTGGCGAGGGCCTCGTCATAGGACACGAGTTCGGTCATCACTTCTCTCCCTGCGCTGCGGCCTGGCCGGCCGGGGTCTCTGCGGACTCAAGGTCCTGGATCTGGTTGCTGATAGGCCCGCCCCACTGCTCCTCGAGCAGGCGCTCGAGGCCGGCAGCGACCTGGTACATGCGGGCGTCCTCCTTGGCCGGGGCGAGGAACTGGATGCCCACGGGCAGGCCCTCGGAGAGGCCGCCCGGGACGGAGATGCCCGGCACGCCCGCGAGGTTCGCGGGGATCGTGGCGATGTCGTTGAGATACATCTCGAGCGGATCGCTCGTCTTGGACCCCAGCTCGAACGCCACGGTGGGGGCGGTCGGGGACATGAGGACGTCGGCCTTCTCGAACGCCGCGTCGAAGTCCCGCTGGATGAGGGTGCGGATCTTCTGGGCGGAGCCGTAGTAGGCGTCCTTGTAGCCCGCGGAGAGCGCGTAGGTTCCGAGGATGATGCGGCGCTTGACCTCTGCGCCGAATCCCTTGGCGCGGGTCGTCGCCATGACGCGCTCGATCGTCAGCGGCGGCTCGGCCGGCAGCTCGCGGTTGCCGAAGCGGACGCCGTCGAACTTGGCCAGGTTGCTGGAGACCTCCGAGGGCATGACGAGGTAGTACGCCCCGAGAGCGTGCTTGAAGTTCGGGCAGCTCACCTCGACGATCTCGGCGCCGGCCTCGCGGAGTGCCTCGATGGACTCGCGGAAGCGCTCCATGACGCCGTCCTCGTAGCCCTCGCCCATGAGCTCCGTGACGATGCCGACCTTGAGGCCAGCGATGTCGCCGGACGCGGCGGCCTCGGCCAGGCCCGTGAGCGGCTCGGCGAGGGAGGTGGAGTCCTTGGGGTCGTGCCCGCCGATCAGCTCCTGGAGCAGCGCTGCATCCTCGACGGTGCGGGCCACGGGGCCGATCTGGTCCAGCGAGCTCGCCATGGCGATGGCCCCATAGCGGGACACCGCACCGTAGGTGGGCTTGGCCCCGACGGTGCCCGTGACGGCGCCGGGCTGGCGGATCGACCCGCCGGTGTCCGTGCCGAGGGCGAGAGGAGCCTCGAAGGCGGCAACGGCCGCGGCCGAGCCTCCGCCCGAGCCACCCGGAATGCGGTCCAGGCCCCAGGGGTTGCGGGTGGGGCCGAACGCCGAGTGCTCCGTCGAGGACCCCATGGCGAACTCGTCGAGGTTGGTCTTGCCGAGGATCGGGAGCTTGGCGTCACGGATGCGCTCGATGACGGTCGCGTCGTACGGCGAGACCCAGCCCTCGAGCATCTTCGAGCCGGCCGTGGTCGGCTGGCCCTTCGTGACGATGAGGTCCTTGATGGCAATCGGCACGCCTGCGAGCCTGTGGAGCGTCTCTCCGGCGGCACGGGCCGCGTCGACTTCGTCGGCCACGCGGAGCGCCTCCTCCGCGTTGATGTGGAGGAACGCGTGGACCTTGGGCTCTACGGCCTCGATGCGGTCCAGGTGGGCCTGGACGAGCTCACGGCTCGTGATCTCGCCTGCCGCGAGCTTGTCCGCCATCTGCGCGGCGGAAAGGGTGATGATGTTCATGGTGCTCCTTATTCGCCGTCGAGGATCGCTGGGACCTTGAACCGGCCGTCGGCGCTGTCCGGGGCTCCCGAGAGGGCCTCGTCCTGGGTCAGGGTCTTGCCCACCACGTCCTCGCGCATGACGTTGCTCAACGGCAGCGGGTGGCTGGTCTTGGGGACGTCCTCGCCTGCGACGTCGCTGATGCTCTTGACCGCGTCGACGATGACTCCGAGCTCGTCTCCGAGCTTCGAGAGCTCATCCTCTGTCATCTCGATGCGGGCGAGGGCGGCCAGGTGGGCCATCTCCTCGACGCTGAATGCGCTCATAGGTGCAGTGTCCTTGACTCGTCGGGGCTGAAATCTACTGTCGTCCAGCCTAATAGGCTCGCGGCGTCCGGTCTGGACGGCCCGGGAAAACGTGGACAGCGCCCGCCCCGTGCGGCGCGGGCGCTGCCTGTGGCGGCGTCTGCCTGGCGTGGGGGCTACGGGCGGACCTTGAGCGAGTAGACGAGGAGGCGAATGTCCGTGTTCGGCACGAACCAGTCCCGCCGAGGCTGGCCCACGAACCCGAGCGCGGCGTACGCAGACCGTGCGGCCCGCCACTCGCTGCCCGTGGTCAGGACCACGTCGGTGATCTCCGGGTCCACGCGGGCCTCGTCGATGACGGCCTCGAGGAGCGCGCGTCCGGCCCCCGAGCGCTGGGCCCCGGGGTCCACTGCGAGGAGCCGGAACTCGAGCTCGCCCGGGCGCGCGATGTCCGCCCACGGCTCTCCGTGGCGCGCGATGGTCACGGATCCGACGATCCTCCCGCGCCGCTCCGCCACGAGGATCGTCGCGGACTCCGCGCGGCTCTGCGTGTCCGCGATCTTCTTCATGTACTCGTGCTCGGGGTCGTCGAAGTGCCCGGCGGCGAGGTAGCTGCGCACCGTGATGCGCCCCACGGCCTTGTAGTCTTCCGGGCGAATGCGGCGGACCGTGACGCGCTCGTCCGGCTCCGTGCGCTTCTTCAGCCCGGCGGTGACAAGCGGGAGGTCGCGGTACGCGCCGTCCCTCACCGAGTCTTCCGCGGGGCGGGTGACGACGACGCCGGCCGTCTCGGCGATGAGCAGGCCCGCCGCCCAATCGTGCTCGTAGAGACCTCGCTCGGTATAGGCGTCGAGCGTCCCATCCGCCACGAGGCAGAGATCGAGGGCCGCCGCGCCGAGGCGCCGGACGTCCGCGAAGTCCCCCATGACGGACTCGAGCTCCTTGAGCTGCTTGCGGCGACGCTTGGGGTCGTGCCCGAAGCCCGTCGCGATGATGCGAGCCTCACGGTCCGGGTCCGGCCCGTGCAGCTGGACGGGCGCCTGCCCCTCGTCCTGGCGGAACGCCCCGCCGGACTGGGACGCCCACCATGTGGTCTTGAGCGCAGGGGCCGCGACGGCGCCGGCGAGCCAGTCCCCCTCAGGCCCCGCGACGGCGACGCTCGTCGCGTAGTAGGGGATCCCGCGGACGAAGTTCGTCGTGCCGTCGAGGGGGTCCACGCTCCAGCGGTAGCCGCTCGGGTCCTGGGGGACGGTCGAGCCGCCCTCCTCGCCCGTGATGGCGTCGTGCGGGCGCGCCTCGGCGATGACCGCTCGAACGGCCTCCTCCGCCCTCTTGTCGAACTCCGTCACGAGGTCCGAGGCCGCGCTCTTCGTCTCCCCGCCGAGCTCCGCGAAGGCCACGGGACCCACCGGGCGCTCGGCGAGGACGGCCGCGCCGGCCGCTGCTGCTCGCCGAGCCACGGCAACGAGATCTGAAGGTGTCGGGGCGGGGGCTGACGCAGGATTCGAGGGAGAAAGACTCATGCGTCCATTGTCCCCCAACCGGACCCTCGGCGGGCCCCTCGAACGCGCGGCCTACTCGGTCACGGCCTCCGGCCCGCCTGCGAGCAGACGCTCGAACCCGGCCTCGTCCAACACGGGCACCCCGAGCTGCTCGGCCTTGTCCCGCTTGGAGCCGGCGGCCTCCCCGGCCACGACAAAGCTCGTCTTCTTCGACACAGACCCGGAGGCCTTGCCTCCGCGCACGAGGATGGCCTCCTTCGCCGAGTCCCGCGAGAACCGCTCCAGGGTCCCGGTGACCACGACGGTCACGCCTTCGAGCGTCTTGGGCAGGGACGGGTCCGCCTCGTCCTCCATGCGCACCCCAGCCGCAGCCCAGCGGTCCACGATCTCCGCGTGCCAGTCCTCGGCGAACCACTCGACGACGGCGCTCGCGATGGTCGGCCCAACGCCGTCGACCTCTGCGAGGTCCTCAAAGGACGCCGCGCGGATGGCCGCCATGGACCCGAAGGCCGTGGCGAGGGCCCTCGCCGCCGTGGGCCCGACGTGCCGGATGGACAGGGACACGAGCACGCGCCACAGCGGCTGCGCCTTGGCCTTCTCCAGCTCCTCGAGCAGCTCGACCGCGTGCTTCTGCGGCTCGTTGCGCCGCAGGCCCTTCTCCCCCGCCGGGGCGTCCACCGGGACGCGCCCGAAGAAGTAGGGGGTGAGGGCCTTCTCGCCCGTGGGGATGAAGCGCCCGGCCTCGTCCTTGACGAGCCTGCCCGTCGAGGGGTTCTTCGCGAACACGTCGCGGAGCACCTCAAGCGGTGCGAGCCTCTCGAGCGTCAGCTCGAACAGGCCCGCCTCGCTCGTCAGCGGCCCCCGCTCGGGCGAGTCCGGCGTCACGAGGGCGCGCGCGGCCTCGGCCCCGAGTGCCTCAATGTCGAGCCCGCCGCGGGAGCCGATGTGGATGACGCGCCGCACGAGCTGCTCCGGGCAGGACTTCGCGTTGGGGCAGCGGAGGTCGACGTCCCCCTCCTTGGCGGGCGCGAGCGGCGTGCCGCACGAAGGGCAGTTCTCCGGCATCGTCCACTCAGTTTCCGTGCCGTCGCGCAGCGCCGGGACGCTCGTCACCACCTCCGGGATGACGTCGCCGGCCTTGCGGAGGATGACCGTGTCGCCGATGAGCAGGTTCTTCGCCTTGACGACATCCTGGTTGTGGAGGGTCGCCATGGCCACCGTGGACCCCGAGACGAAGACCGGCTCGAGCTGCGCGTAGGGCGTCACGCGCCCCGTGCGGCCGACCTGCACGCCGATCCCCAGCAGCTTCGTGTGAACCTCCTCAGGCGGGTACTTGTACGCCACGGCCCATCGCGGCACGCGGCTCGTGTGGCCCAGGCGGCGCTGCTGCGCGAAGTCGTCGAGCTTGACCACAATCCCGTCAATCTCGTGCTCCAGTGAGTGCCTCTTCGCGCCTTGCTCTTCAATGAAGCGGACGACGTCGTCCAGCTTCTCGAAGACCCGCGCGTGCGGGGACGTCGGCAGGCCCCAGCGGGCCAGCAGGGCGTACGCCTCGGACTGGCTCGCGGCGAGGGCCCCTAGCGGGGTCCCGACGCCGTGGATGTACAGGGCCAGCCTCCGCTTGGCCGTCAGGGCGGGGTCCTTCTGGCGCAGCGAGCCGGCCGCGGCGTTGCGAGGGTTCGCAAAGGGCGCCTTGCGCTCCTCGAGGAGGGCAGCATTGAGCTGAGCGAAGGCCTCGGACGGGATGAAGATCTCGCCGCGGACCTCGAGCTCGGCGGGCACGTCGTCGCCCTCAAGACGCCGCGGCACAGACTCGATGGTCAGGACGTTGTGGGTGACGTCCTCCCCCGTGACGCCGTCGCCGCGCGTGGCCGCCCGGACGAGCTCGCCGTTTCGGTAGAGGAGGCTGATCGCGAGACCGTCGATCTTCAGCTCCGTGAGCCAGCGCGGGGCACCGCCATCCAGCGAGGCCTCAGCACGCTCGAGCCACGCGCGCAGCTCATCCAGGGAGAAGACGTCCTCAAGGGAGTACATGCGGTGCAGGTGCGTGACGGGGGCGAAGGCGCTGGACGGCGTGGCGCCGACGTCCTGCGTGGGCGAGTCATTCGTGACGAGCCGGGGGTGCTCCGACTCCATGCGCTCGAGGTCCCGGTAGGCGCGGTCGTAGTCGGCGTCCGAGACGAGGGGTGAGTCCTCCATGTAGTAGGCCACCCGCTGCTCCCGGATGAACTGCGCCAGGGCGCCGTGCCGTGCCGCGAGCGCCTCCTCGTCAAGGGCCGCGAGGGCTTCGGGGGCGTAGTCGGCGGGGTCGGGGATCACGACAGCTGGGGAGTCACTCACGCCTCCCATTATGGCGGACACTCCTCGGGGCCGACGGGCCTCGGCCCAGAGCCGCGGCGAGCGCCCCCATGGGGAGCCGATCCCGCGGGTCAAGCGATGGGCGCGCCCAGGCAGAGGGCCCGTCGGTCACGGCGAGGCTCCAGGAGGGCGCGAGTTTGCATCTCTTTGGGGACCGTGCCTATGCTCATGACGGATGGTTTTTTAACCTCCTGCTATATCGTCTGAGGAAAGTCGATCAGCCATGTACTCCCCCCCCCCTGACCTAACTCGCGCTGTCAGTCGCCGCCGCGTCCTCTCCGGCGCCGCGTGGGCCGCGCCCGTCGTCACCCTCGCGCACGCAGCCCCCGCTGCCGCCGCCAGCTGCACGCCATCCTCGCCACCCGTCTCCACCTTCAGCGCAGCCCTCGTCCACCCCAGGTACGACGCAAGATCAGGAACCCTTGAGGGGTCCCAGTTCCAGTTCGCCGGCCTCGACGCGGACGGACTCCGCTTCTCGGGCCACACAGAGGCTGTCAACGGCGAGCGCGAGCGCGTCTCGCGCCCCTGGGTGGAAATCGCCATCCGCGCCGAATACGGCCGCATCGCATGGACCCTCGATTCCACGTCTCCCGACACAGACTGGACCCCCGCCGACATCCGCGGACCAGAGACCGCTGCGGACGGCACCTCCGTGTACGTCTACCGATTCACGAACCTCCGAGACTGGAGCAATGTCGGTGGGGCCCCGCAGCTTCATCTGCAGTTCTATTTCACCGGCACGCCCGAACGCCCACTGCCCCCAGGCACGGACGTCAAGTCCATGACCGACCGCATCACCGCAGGGTTCCCGACCTACGACGCCGTCTGCAGGTCCGGCATACGAGTCCTCGAGGCCAGCGAGCCCACGCAGACGACCACGCCACCGGCCGAGTTCCTGGAGGAGTGGCACATCGTCGGCGAATGACCACTATGCCCCACATCTGCGATGCCCTGGGCCGGGATGCGTCTGCCACTCATGAAGGGCAGCGCACCCTGGCCCATGGGCAGCGCACGAGACTCCTAGGAGGCGCGGTAGCGGATCGTGAACCTCATGTTCTGGACCAGCGTGTCGTTGGCCGGGTCGAGATCCGGCGCAGCGCGGCCGTCCAGGGTGAATGTCGTCACGGCCGGCAGGGTGACGTACTGCATGCTCTCGAGCGTGACATGCGAAACGGTCACTCGCCACGAGACACTCACGCGCTCACCCGCCTTGAGCGGGGTGGCGAGGCGGAAGTCCTGCCGACGCATGATGTCGTGCGGGGGAGTGACATTCTGCGTCTCGTAGGGGGCGCCGGAGGGCACGAGCTCAACACCGTTCGTCACGCTGACGAGCTCCGGGAAGGAGGCCACGCGGATGGACTCGTATTCCGGGGTCGTCACATATCGGCGGCCGGTGGCACCGACGGACAGGGTCACCCTGGAGCCCACGGGGGCATCGCACGCCCCACTGTTCTCCAGGACGGACACCATGGTGAGCGTACGGTCCGGGCTTCCGGGGAAGAGGTCGTACTCGGGGACGCGGCGCGGCGGACGACCCATGAACCTCACCCGGTTCGCAGGTTCGAGGGGATGGGAAATGGACACGGGGTGCACCTCATAGGTACACCCCGGGACAGTCGCCGAGACCGCCCGAGCAGGGGCGGAGCTGGCGAGGGCCACGGCAGGAACCGACCACGCGGCGCCTGCCACGACGCGACGGCGTGAGGGCAGTGATTGAGACAAGCTGGACTCCTTCGCTCAGGGGATGGCGTGGCCGGCCGAAACCGAGACCACCACGACCTGAGCGTAGGAACCCATTCTATAGCAGACGAAATAAATAATGTCACACTCGCGCTAGTGAGCACCCCTGTCCTTATTCCACCTCACGATTCCACCTCACGACCCAGCAGCCCTCGCAGCCCGAGGGAGCGCCCTTGATCAGAGCGCAGACTGGTCTACTCGACGCCCGCCGCGAGCAGCACGAGCAGGGCGCCATTGAGGGCCACGATCAGGAAGGCTCCCAGACCGGCGAGAACGGCAACCCACCGCGGGTCGGCATACTCGCCCATGAGGGCGCGACTCCGTGTGAAACCGCACAGGGGGATGAGCGCAAACGGCACCGCGAAGCTCAGCACAGCCTGACTGAGAACCAGCGCCGCAGTGGGATCCGCCCCCATCCACAGCAGGCCCACCGCTGGAATGATCGAGACACACCGCCGGAGCCACATCGGCACGCGCCGCCCGAGGAACCCGCCCATGACGACGTCACCCGAGTACGCTCCGACCACGGTTGAGGCGAGCCCTGAGGCCAAGAGGCCGACCGCGAACATGACCCCCACCACGGCCCCGAACTGCTCGGCAATCGCCGCCGCCGCACCCTCCAGCGTGTCCACACCATCCACGCCCCGCAGCGTGGCCGCCGCCGTGACGAGCATGCCGATGTTGACGGCGCCGGCCACGGCGAGCGCCAGGCCGACATCCCAGCGGGTGGCCGCCAAGAGGCGCCGCCCCTCCCCGCGCGAGCGAATCCTCCCGTGCCGCTTCAGCGCTAGGTCCGAATGCACGTAGACCGCGTGCGGCATGACCGTCGCCCCGAGCATGGACGCGGCGAGAAGCACTGACCCCACGCCCTCGAACCGCGGCACCAGACCCGCAGCCACGTCCCGCGGGGCCGGCGCGGAGACGACGAGCCCCGCCAGAAAACCAGCCGCGACCACCGCGAGCATCGCCACGATGACCGCCTCGAACGCCCGCTGCCCCCGCGCGTCCCTCGCCAGGAGCAGGAGGACAGAGAACACGCCCATGACGAGCCCTCCCGCCCAGAGCGGCACTCCCCAGAGGATGTGGAGGGCGACGGCGCCGCCGATCACCTCAGCCATATCCGTCGCGATGATGGCCAGCTCCGCCTGGACCCAGTACGGCCAGCGCCAGCGCGGCCCGACAGCCCGCGCAATGTGCTCCGGCAGGGTGCCCCCCGTGACGAGGCCGAGCTTCGCGGACTGATACTGCACGAGAGCCGCCATGGCATTCGCCGCGACGAGAACCCACACGAGCAGGTATCCGTACTGGGCCCCCGAGGCCATGTTGGCCGCGACATTGCCCGGGTCCACGTACGCCACGGCGGCAACGAGGGCGGGTCCCAGCAAGAGAATCAACCGAGATTTAGACATGTCTAAATATCTATCAGACATGTCTATGCCGTGTCTCGCCGACACGGAATGAGAGGGGAGAACGGCGCATCAGGGCCACGCCGAAGGCCACGCGGCCGAGCCGGGGCCCAGCGCCCCCGGCACCGCGCGGCAAGGGGCTCAGTGGCCCCCGGCACCGCTCAGTCGAGGCTCAGCCCATGTCCGCGGCCCCGGGACACGGTCACAGGCTGAATGTCGCCGAACCCGCGCACCGAGCGCACGGACTGCGGCAAGAGCACGTAGCGCTCGTCCCCAGCGAGGGCCGCCGCCGTGGGCGCGTCCGTGAGCACCGTACCGGGCTCCGCAAGCGATGTCAGGCGGGCAGCGAGGTTCACTGTGGGCCCGTAGATGTCGCCGAGGCGCGAGAGGATGCGCCCCCACACGAGGGACACACGAGCCGGGGGGAGCTTGTCGTCGTCGGTGATGGCGCTCGCAAGGGCCAAGGCGATCTCCACGCCGGCCTCGGGGGTGGGGGCGATGAAGAGGACCTCATCGCCAATCGTCTTGACGAGGCGGCCACCGCCCACGGAGATGATCTCCGAGCAGGTCCGGTCGAACCGCTGGACGAGCTGGGCCAGCGTCCGCTCCGACATCTGTCGAGACAGAGCCGTGTACGACACAAGGTCGCAGAAACCCACGGCTCGAGCGAGCGGCAGGGCCCGATCCGCCCCGTCCCCTGTCCCGTGGCCGGGTGTCGCGGGCCCAGAGTCGAATCGCACCGCGAGCCGGTCCACCGCAGCAGTGAGGTTGCGTCTCCACGCATAGATGATCGAGCGCTCGAGGGGCTCAATGAGGCTCGGGAGCTCGTGGACGAGCCGCCGCCGCGCCTCTTCGTCGCTCAGCCCCTGGTGGGCGATCATCTCCTCAATGAGCGCCTCAACCTGCCAGACCACCATGCGATCCGTCATCTGGCCGATCGAGCGGGTGATCGAGATGGCCGCATCCTCCGTCAGGCTGCGGTCCCGCACGAGCGAGACGAGCGCGTCCAGCGCCTTCTCGTCCTGCGGCGTGAACGCCACGTCGTCGTCGTCGAACTCCGGCAGGCCCAACGCCCTCCAGAGCTTGCGCGCGGAAAGGAGGGACACGCCAGCCCCTGCGGCGATGTCTCGACGGCGCAGCCGGCGCTCGGAGCCGAGGAGGATGCGCTCGAGCCGGCCGAGCGCCGCCTGGGTGGCCTCGCGGTCGAAGGGGCGGCTCTCCCCGATCGCCCGCCCCGCGAGCTCGTCCCCCCGCTGGTCGGCGTCGAAGGACGTCGGGTAGTCCGCAATGGGGCTGCCCGGCCGAATGATCGGCAGGGACAGGGTCAGCGGCCGGGCGTCCTGGGACGAGGGGGCGCCTGCGGGCGTGCCCTCCTCCGGCAGGGAGTCCGGCTCCGGCCCGCGATGCCGCTCGAGCCAGGAGTCCTCGGGCCGGGAAATGGACGAGCTCATGCGTAGCCTCTCTCGGACTGCCCAAACTGCTGCTCGGCGAGGGGACGGTGCCAATGGCGCTGCTGTGACTTGGACACCGCATCGATGACTTCGGCCCGGAAGGCGGCCACGTGCGGCACATCGTGGAGAGCGAACTCACTCCCCTGGGCCACGAGGAACCGGAGCGTCCCCGTGTCCCCCGTCCGCTGGAGGAGGCGCTGGCGGATGTCGACACGGTAGATGGCAGGCAACGGCACGCTGTCCTCCCGCGCCCCGCCCAGACCTCGGCGCACAATGAGCCGCTCATCGGTCAGGACATAGGCGGTGGTCATCCAGTGCCTCACACGCCGGAAGCCCAGAACGTCAAGGAACCACAGGCCCGCCAGCACGGCCACAGACCTCATGGCCAGTTCCAGCTCCGGGCCCACGCCTCGCCCCGCAGCCGCGAGCGCGGGCATGACGAGACTGGCCACCGCCCCCACGGCAACGGCGCCCAGAAAAACGCGTGCGAGGGGGCCGATCAGCGTGCGCGCGCTCGGGCGCTCGCGGAGGATGACCCGCTCCCCCTCGGCCAGAGTCAGCCTCACGCGGCACCCCCCGAATCGGTGCGGGGGGCGTCGCTCGCCGGCTGGGCCTGGGGATGGTCGTTGTGCCCGGTCCGCGGAGCCTCTTCGGGACGCATGTGCCAGACGTCCCCAGCGTGAACGGTCACGAGCTCGCCGGAGTCCGTGCGCAGCATGAGCCCCCCGCTCGGGTCCAGCCCCACGGCCGTCCCCGTGACGTCCCGCGAGGGGTCGTCCGCCACGAGCTCCGCCCTGACGCGGCGCCCCAGGGTGTCCATGACGGCCTCAACCGGGCCGAGGTCACCGGCGGACATGGCGGCCTGCGCCGCCGCCAGGATCCCGGCCACGAGGTCGGCGGCAAGCTCCGAGGCGTCGTCCAGGACCGCGTGCGCGGCAGCCCCCAGCTCCACGGCCAGGGACGTTGCGGTCGCCACCGGCAGCTGCTCGTGCGTCTGGCGGACGTTGAGCCCCACTCCCACGACGACGGCGAGGCCGCCCGGCTCTGTCACCGCCTGGCACAGGACCCCGGCCACCTTCCGGCCGCCGATGAGGACATCGTTGGGCCACTTGGTCATGGCGTGGAGCCCCACGCGCTCGCGGAGGGACCGGGCCACGGCCGCCCCAGCCGCGAGGGGCACGAGGCCCAGCCGCTCGGCGCCCGCAGGGGTCTCGGGGCGCACGATCACGGACAGAAGAATGGATGAGTCGGGCTCCGCCGACCACGACCGCTCGAGGCGTCCCCGCGCGCGCGTCTGGTGCCGCGCCAGGACGGCTGCGCCGCTCGGCGGGCGTGCGCCGCCTGGGGCCCCCGAAACGGCCTCGATGGCCACCGCGTTGGTCGAATGCGTCTCGTCCAAGACCTCAAGGGCACGGCAGACGTCAGGGCCGAGGCCGCGGTCCGCGAGGGCACCGCGGACCGCGTCTGCGCTGACCAGCGGGGCCGCGGGGCCGCGGGGCGTGTCCGGTGTGGTCTCAGGCATAGAACCGATCCTATCGACCCTGCGTGGACGCCTGCTGAGAGGACCGTGCACCCGGCCCCCGGGGGCGGCGAGGAGGGAGGCTCAGTCGAGGAAGTGGTCCCGGGCGAACGGGCCCTCGCCCCCGTACACGGACAGGTCCGTGACACCCACGGCCGCGAGGACGTCCTCGTCGATGAGGAAGCGGCCCGTGACCTCGCGGGACTCCTGGGTGAGGATCGCGTGCGCCGCGTCCGCGACAATCTCGGGCGTCCGGCTCACGGCCGCGAGCTTCTCCCCGCCGATGACGTTGCGGACGGCCGCGGTGTCGATCGTCGTCGCGGGCCACAGGGAGTTGACCGCGACCCCCGCGTCCTTGAGCTCCTCGGCCAGGCCTATGGTCGTCATCGACATCCCGTACTTCGCCATCGTGTAGGCGAGGCTCCCGCCGAACCACGCCGGGTCGAGGCTGATCGGCGGCGAGAGCGTCAGGATGTGGGGGTTGTCCGAGGCCTTCAGGGCGCCCAGGGACAGCTTGCTCAGGAGGAACGTGCCGCGCGCGTTGATGTCCTGCATGAGGTCGTACTTCTTCATCGAGAGGCTCTCCGTGCCGGAGAGGTCAATCGCGCTCGCATTGTTGACGACGACGTCGATGCCGCCGAACTCGGCCACGGTCTGCTCAACCGCCGCGGCCACGCTCTCGTCGTCGCGCACATCCCCCACGATGGCGAGCGCGCGTCCTCCGGCCGCCCGAATCTCCTCCGCCGCCGTGTGGATGGTGCCCGGCAAGGCAGGATGCGGCTGATCCGTCTTGGCCATGATGGCCACGTTGGCGCCGTCCTGCGCCGCTCGCAGCGCAATGGCGAGGCCGATTCCCCGCGAGCCGCCGGACATGAGGAGCGTGCGCCCGGACAGGTCGCGGCCAGTCGGGCGCAGGCCCTCGGCAGGCGTCGGCGCGCCGGGCGTGTACAGAGGAGGGATCATGTGAGCCATGTCTCTGAGCATAAGTCATGGCGCGGTGAGAGGCAGGGGGTGCGCGTCGCCGGTGGCCTGCGGCTAGCATGAATGGCATGACCGCCCAGGGACACGACACGAACGCACGGGATCGAGGCTTCGATCTCTCGACGACCGCCGGAAAGATTGCAGACTTCAAAGCGCGCCGCGCTGAGGCCCAGGCCCCCGCGGGTCAGGCGGCCCTGGACCGGCAGATCGCCCGCGGCAAGGGCACAGCCCGATCCCGCATCGAGTCCCTCCTCGACGAGGGATCGTTCGTGGAGTTCGACCAGCTCGCCGTCCACCACTCCACTGCGTTCGGCATGGACAAGAAGCGCCTCCTCACGGACGGCGTCGTCTCTGGCTACGGGACCGTGGACGGCCGCCAGGTTGCCGTCTACTCGCAGGACTTCACGGTCTTCGGCGGCTCGCTGAGCCAAGTCAACGGCGAGAAGATCGTCAAGGTCCAGCAGTTCGCCCTCAAGACGGGCTGCCCTGTCATCGGCATCAACGACGGCGGCGGGGCCCGGATCCAGGAGGGCGTCGCCTCACTCGCGATGTTCGCCGACATCTTCCGCAACAACGTTCACGCCTCGGGCGTGGTCCCCCAGATCTCCCTCATTCTCGGCCCGTGCGCCGGCGGCGCCGCGTACTCCCCGGCCCTCACGGACTACGTCGTCATGGTGGACAAGTCGAGCCACATGTTCATCACGGGCCCCGACGTCATCAAGACGGTGACGGGCGAGGAGGTGGACATGGAGACGCTCGGCGGCGCCCGCGCCCACAACGAGAAGACGGGCACCGCGACCTACCTCGCGCAGTCCGAGGACGACGCCTTCGAGTTCGTCCGCGAGCTTCTCGACTTCCTCCCGAGCAACAACCTCACGGAGACGCCCACCGCGCCCTTCGAGCAGCCGGAGGAGGAGACCGCGGAAGACCTCGCCCTCGACGCCCTCATCCCGGACTCCGCCAACCAGCCGTACGACATGCACCAGGTCATCGAGACCATCGTCGACGACGGCCACTTCCTCGAGATGCAGGCCCTCTACGCACCGAACGTCATCATCGGGTACGGCCGCGTCGAAGGACGCCCCGTGGGCATCGTCGCCAACCAGCCCATGCAGTTCGCGGGAACCCTGGACATCGCGGCGTCCGAGAAGGCTGCCCGGTTCGTCCGCACCTGCGACGCGTTCAACATCCCGATCCTCACGCTCGTCGATGTCCCCGGGTTCCTCCCCGGCACGGACCAGGAGTTCCAGGGCATCATCCGGCGCGGCGCCAAGCTGCTCTACGCCTACGCTGAAGCGACCGTCCCCAAGATCACCGTGATCACCCGCAAGGCCTACGGCGGGGCGTACATCGTCATGGGCTCGAAGAAGCTCGGGGCGGACATCAACCTCGCCTGGCCCACCGCGCAGATCGGCGTTATGGGGGCCCAGGGCGCCGTCAACATCCTCTACCGCCGCGAGCTCGCGGCCATCGAGGCCGAGGGCGGGGATGTCGCCGACCGCCGGGACGAGCTCGTGCAGTCCTACGAGGAAGAGCTCCTCAACCCGTATCAGGCCGCGGAGCTCGGGTACGTGGACGCGGTCATCGCCCCGAGCGAGACCCGTCTCCAGATCATCCGGGCGCTTCGCGCGGCGCGGGACAAGCACGAGCGCCTCCCCGCGAAGAAGCATGGGAACATTCCTCTATGAGTTCCGTCGAGTCTTCACCTGTGGCCGAGCCCGCCCAGCCCCCTCGCCTGTCCGTCGTCTCCGGGGACATCACGGAGGAAGAGCTGGCGGCGCTCACCGTCGTCGTCATGGCGACCGGCTCCTACGCGCCGCCGCCCAAGACCGAGCCCGGGCCCCGCTCGCAGGCCCGCGCGTTCGTGCGCCGCGCCCTTCTCGCCCTGCCGAACATTCCCGGCCCGGGATCCTGGCGCCGCAAGCGCTGACCCGCGCTCTCCCGATGCAGGAATGGTGCCTGCTCGCCAAGAACGGACTCGTTGTGGGCGGGCAGGCACCATTCGCGTGTGGGGTGCTCAGGCCCCGGCTGCGCGCTCCTGGATGACGCGGGCCGGAACGCCGCCGACGATCACCTTCGGCTCCACGTCGCGAGTCACGCAGGCCATCGAGGCGACGATCGCGTCCTCGCCCGTCGAGGCGCCGGGCACGAAGACGGCGCGCGTCCCGACCCACGTGCGGGCCCCAATGGTCACGGGGGCGTCATACATGCCCTGCTGCTGAATGGGCTTGCCCGTCTCGCTCGAGACGTGAGTGCGGGTGAGGATGACCGTCTCGAAGCCAATGAGAGCGTGGTCCTCGAGCGTGAGCTTTCCTCGCGCGTCCAGGGTGCAGTCACGGGCCACGACGACGCCGTCCTTGACCGTCAGGCCCTCCGGACCGACGACTCGGGTGCCCGTGCCCAGGTAGGCCGTGGGGGCGATCGTGGCGCCGAGGGAGCGGAGCACGGCCATCCGGGCCCGCCGCGGCAGCGTTCCGGGCATGACCCGGAGCACGCGCTCGTCGAGGACCGAGAGGGCCTTCGTCCGAATCTTCTTCGACAACGGTTGAGTCATGGCTTTCCTAACGTGTGATGTGGTCGGTCAGCTCGCGTTCGACGGCCTCGGCCGCGGCGGCTTCGTAGTCAGCCCAGCTGCCGGACGAGACGAGCCCGGGGGCCGCCTCACGGAAGGCCCGCTGCTGCGCTGGGTTCTCGACGAGCTCCTTGACGGCTTCCGCAATGGCCTCGGGGCTGCGGACGGGGACGACGCGACCCGCGATGCCGTCCACGCCGAGGTCTCCGCCGGCCGTGCGAGGAGTCGTGATGACCGGCAGCCCCGCGCCGAGGGCCTCCGGCACGACGAGGCCGAAGCCCTCGAAGAGGCTCGGCAGGACGAGCGCATGGCTCTCGGCGAATCGCGCGGCCAGCTCGGAGCGGGGCACGCTGCCAGGAATGCGCACGAAGTCCTCGGCCTTGGCCGAGGCGACGACGTCCCTCGCGATCGACTCGTCCGAGGTGTAGAGAGTGAGCACGGCCTTGATGCCGTGCTCCTCCCGCAGTAGGCGCGTGGCCTCGATGGCGTCCTCGATGCGCTTCTGACTCGTCATCCGCCCGGCGTAGACGAGTCGAGTGTCCCCGGTCGTGGCGAGACACTCGGGCTCGACCTTGAGCCGGGCAGGCTGCTCGAAGCCCGGCGCGCGCCGAACGACCCGCACATCCGGCCGCACGAGGCGAACTGACTCCTCGATCATGACGCTCGAGGCGAGGACGAGCGCCGCCGTGCGGATCTCCGTGGCGCGGGGGACCTCGCCGTGGTGCATCCTCATGAGCTCCTCGGGGAACTCCTGCTGGAGGAAGGGCACCGTGGGCTGGGGAAGGTACGTGAAGAAGGGAATCCCGAGCTCGTCGCAGAGCCCCGCGACTTCCTGGCTCATCGACGCCGTTCCATAGACCGCGTCCGGGCGCTCGGCCCGGATCAGCCGGGTGACCCTCGCCTGGACGGCCGCCACCATGCGGTCCGTCAGGGCCTGCGTCTGCCGGGTCAGGCCCGCGCGGTTGGTGGCCACGCGGGCGATGTCCGCGACAGTGGCGGCGTTGACGACTCGCTCGCGCGTGAGCGGCGAGGGCAGGCGCCGGCGCTCCAGCTCGGCCCGAGCCGGTCCGGGGAGTGCGGCAGGGACGGCCCCGTCTGACGGCACCGCGAACGCCGTGACGAAGGTGAGCGCATGGCCGCGAGCGGCGAGGCCTGCCGCGAGGTGAATGGGCGCTGGGTGCGTCGAGGGGGCACAGAAGAGGAGTTTCATAACACGTTGAATCGTATCGCGGGAACCTTTGGGCTGACCCCCAGCCAGGACGGGCACAGGTCCCTATGATGGACCCATGGACATTGTGAACCACGCCACCCCGTCCCCCATCGACGAGCTCGCCGAGGCCCACGCGGCCCGCGTGCTGGAGCTCAGCCCCGAGACAGCCACGAGCATGGGCATCCCGGGCCGCGAGACGGAGTACGGCGACTACTCCCCCACCGGCCTCGACGCCTACGCGGACCTCTGCCGCGAGACGCTCGCCGCCCTCGCTGAGCTCGCCCCGTCCACGGAGAACGAGGCCGTGACCAAGGACGCGATGCTGGAGCGGCTCGGCCTGGACATCGAGTCCCACGAGGCGCTCGACCCGCACTCGAGCCTCAACAACATCGCCTCCCCGGCCCAGGAGATCCGCGCGATCTTCGACCTCATGCCCCAAGAGAGCGCCGAGGACTTCTCCCACATCGCAGGCCGCCTCGCCAATGTGCCGGCGGCCATCGACGGCTATACCGCCTCCTTGCGGTACGCAGCCGATCGCGGCGCGGTCTCCGCCCGGCGGCAGGTCGCCGTCGTCATTGAGCAGAGCCGCGCCTACGGTGCGGAGGACGGATTCTTCACCGCCCTCGCCGCCCGGGGAGCCGAAGCGCACCCGGAGCTCGCAGAGAGCCTCCGGGAGGGCGCACAGGCCGCGAACGCCGCCTACGCCCGCCTCGTCGAGTTCCTCGAGGGCACGCTCATGCCCCTGGCCCCACACAAGGATGCTGTGGGCCGGGAGGCCTACGCGCGGGGCTCCCGGCGCTTCCTCGGCGAGACCGTGGACCTCGAGGAGACGTACGCGTGGGGCATCGAGGTCCTCGCGGACATCGTCGCCGAGCAGGAGGCCCTCGCCTGCGAGATCAAGCCGGGCGCGTCCATCGAGGAGGCGAAGGCCATCCTCAACGCGGACCCCTCCCGCGTCCTCCACGGCACGGACGCGCTGCGCGAGTGGATGCAGGGCATCTCGGACACGGCGGTCGCGGAGCTCGGCCGGGAGCAGTTCGACATCCCCGAGCCCCTGCGCACCCTCGAGTGCTGCATCGCCCCCACCCAGGACGGTGGCGTCTACTACACGGGGCCGAGCTCCGACTTCGCCCGCCCGGGCCGCATGTGGTGGTCCGTCCCGCCGGGAGAGACCGAGTTCACCACGTGGGGCGAGACCTCCACGGTCTACCACGAGGGCGTCCCGGGCCACCACCTCCAGGTCGGCACGGCGACGTACCTCAAGGACACCCTCAACACGTGGCGGCGGGACCTGTGCTGGACATCCGGCTACGGCGAGGGGTGGGCGCTCTACGCTGAGCGGCTCATGGACGAGCTCGGCTACCTGTCCGACCCGGGCGACCGCATGGGCATGCTCGACGCACAGCGCATGCGCGCGGCCCGCGTCGTCTTCGACATCGGCGTCCACCTCGAGCTCGAGATGCCCCGCGAGTGGCAGGAGCGGACGGGCCAGCGCGTCTGGACGCCGGAGATCGGCAAGCAGTTCCTCGACGAGCACCTCGAGGGCTCCGAGGGCACCCGCTCCTTCGAGTTCGTGCGCTACCTCGGCTGGCCGGGCCAGGCCCCGAGCTACAAGGTCGGCCAGCGCGTCTGGGACGAGCTGCGCCGCGAGGCCGCAGAGCGCGAGGGCGAGAGCTTCGACGTCAAGGCCTTCCACAGCCGGGCCCTGAGCCTCGGATCGCTCCCCCTGTCCACGCTCGTCAAGGCGATGCGCGGCGAGCTGGCCGTCGAGGCCCCGGGCGCGTGAGCGGCGAGGCAGTCCTCACCCTCGCATCCCAGTCCCCCGGGCGCGCGGCGGTCCTCACGCAGGCCGGGATCCGCTTCCGCCAGATCGTCTCGGACGTGGACGAGGACGCAGCCACGGCCGCGGCCGGCCCCGTCTCCCCTGGCGAGCTTGCCCTTGTCCTCGCCCGGGCCAAGGCGGAGGCCGTCGCCGCGTTGCCCGAGGCGGCGGGCTCCCTCGTCCTCGGGTGCGACTCGGTCTTCGAGGTGGACGGCGCCCCCTTCGGCAAGCCCTACACCCGCGAGCGGGCCGCTGAGCGCCTTCGCGCCCAGTCCGGCCGCACGGGTGTCCTCCATTCCGGCCTGTGGGTCTGTGACCGGCGCTCGCCCTCCAGCGGGGTTCCGGACGGGGGCACGACGACGAGCACTGGCGTGACCTTCGCGCCGCTGTCCGAGGACGAGATCCAGGCCTACGTGGCCACGGAGGAGCCGCTTCACTGTGCGGGGTCCTTCACGATCGACGGCCGCGGCGCCGCCCTCGTGGAGCGGCTAGACGGCGATCCGTCCGCCGTCGTCGGGATCTCCGTCCAGGTCCTCCGCGTGCTCCTGCGGCAGCGAGGCGTCCCTCTCAGCGATCTCTGGGGCCCGTGAGGAGGCGCCGCGGAGCCCCCCGCCCGCGTTTCGAGTGGGGCGAGGGGGCCCGGGCGGCGTAAGCTCGGGTATCGAACGAGACTCCGTGGTCACCGCCGCTGGAGGATCACGGCGGCCCCGCCTCATGCCGCCGCGCACACACATCAGCACGCACATGTCAGAGGTTCCATCGTTTGGGAGTCGGATTGAACGAGTTCACCAAGGTTTTGATCGCCAACCGCGGCGAGATCGCTGTTCGCATCGTGCGGGCAGCGCGGGACGAGGGTCTGTCGACCGTCGCCGTGTACGCGGACTCGGACCGGGATGCCCTCCACGTCCGGCTCGCTGACGAGGCCTACTCACTCAAGGGCGAGACCGCCGCGCAGTCATACCTGGACCAGGACAAGATCCTCGAGATTGCCCGCAAGTCCGGCGCCGACGCCGTGCACCCGGGCTACGGCTTCCTCGCCGAGAACGCGGACTTCGCTGGCCGCGTCATCGACGCCGGCCTGACGTGGATCGGCCCCTCGCCGTCCGCCATCTCGGCGCTCGGCGACAAGGTCCAGGCCCGCCACATCGCCGAGAAGGTCGGGGCGCCCCTCGTGCCCGGCACGTCGGACCCCGTCTCGAGCAGCGACGAGGTCCTCGCCTTCGCCGACGAGTTCGGCCTGCCCGTGGCCATCAAGGCCGCGTTCGGCGGCGGCGGCCGCGGCATCAAGGTCGCCCGCACCCGGGAAGAGATCCCGGAGCTCTACGACTCCGCGGTGCGGGAGGCCACGGCCGCCTTCGGTCGCGGCGAGTGCTTCATTGAGCGCTTCCTCGATGCACCCCGCCACGTCGAGACGCAGTGCCTGGCTGACGTCCACGGCAACGTCGTCGTCGTCTCCACCCGCGACTGCTCCCTGCAGCGCCGCAACCAGAAGCTCGTGGAGGAGGCGCCCGCGCCGTTCCTCAGCGAGGACCAGGTGCGCCGCCTCTACGAGTCCTCGAAGGCCATCCTCAAGGAGGCCCACTACACGGGCGCCGGCACCTGCGAGTTCCTCGTGGGCACGGACGGGACGATCAGCTTCCTCGAGGTCAACACGCGCCTCCAGGTCGAGCACTGCGTCTCCGAAGAGGTGACGGGGCTTGACCTCGTGCGAGAGCAGTTCCGCCTGGCCAGGGGCGAGGCCCTCGGCTACTCGGACCCGGAGATCACGGGGCACTCCTTCGAGTTCCGCATCAACGGCGAGGACGCCGGCCGCGGCTTCCTCCCCTCCCCCGGCAAGATCACGTCCCTGACGTGGCCCGGCGGCCCCGGCGTCCGCGTGGACTCCGGCGTCACGGCGGGAGACTCCATCACGGGCAACTTCGACTCGATGCTCGCGAAGCTCATCGTCACGGGCCGCGACCGCGAGGAGGCTCTCGTCAGGGCTCGCCGCGCGCTCGCCGAGCTCAAGGTCGAGGGCATCCCGACCGTGGCGAACTTCCACCTCGCCGTGGTCTCCGACCCGGACTTCGCGCCCCGCGACGGCGCCCCGTTCCGGGTTCACACCCGGTGGATCGAGACCGAGCAATCCACCGAGTTCGAGCCCTTCACGGGCGGGGAGGACCCGGAGCAGTCCGAGCCCTCGACCCCCGTGACGGTTGAGGTCAACGGCAAGCGCATCGAGATCGTGCTGCCGGCTGGCCTCGGCACGGCCGCCGCCGCACCGGCGCAGGCTGCCCCTGCGGGCCGCCCGGCCCGCGGAAAGGCGGGGTCCCGCCGCGGCCGCCCGGACGCCGCCGCTGCCACGGGCGACGACGTGACCGCCCCCATGCAGGGCACCATCATCAAGGTGGCCGCCGAGAACGGCGCCACCGTCGCCAAGGGCGATCTCATCGTGGTCCTCGAGGCCATGAAGATGGAGCAGCCCATCACCGCGCACAAGGCGGGCGTCCTGGAGGGCCTCTCCGTGGAGGTTGGGCAGACCGTCACGGCGGGCACGGCGATCGCTCGGATCGCGGACGCCTGAGCCGCACAGCCGCCAAGGGGCGCTTGCCGGAAGATCTCTTCCGGCAGGCGCCCCTTCTTCTGTGTGACTGGCCTCGCGGACAGGCCGACCCCGCCGCCCGGGCCCGGGTGACGGGGTCGGCCTATTCCGGGGCCGGATCAGGCCACGTTGTCCTCGAAGGCCACGTCCCGCGTGTCCTTGGAGAAGAACACAGCGGCGAGCGTGATGAGGGCCGCGAGCGCGAGGTACAGGCCCACGAGCACCGCGTTGCCGCCCACGTGCCACAGCCACACGGCCACGAACGAGGCGGGGGCGGCGCCGATGACGGACGAGAGGTTGTACGCCACGGCTGAGCCCGTGTAGCGAACGTTGGACGGGAACATCTCCGGCAGGTACGCGGCCATGGGGCCGAACGTGGTGCCCATGAGGGCGAACCCGATGATGAGGAACGCGATGACGCCCGGTCGGCCCATCGACAGCAGGGGCTGCCACACGAGACCGAACGCCGCGATGGCCACCGAGACCCCGATGACGAGCTTGCGCCGGCCGAGGCGCTCCGCCCACGGCCCGGAGAGGACCGTGAAGATGCCGAAGAAGACCACGCCGATGATGAGGAGCCACAGGAACTCGGTCCGGGCGAAGCCGAGGCCCGGGACGAAGTCCGCCGCATTGAACGGCTTGCCCGCGGACTTGGCGGCGGCGGCCGCGGCGGCCTCCGTCTTGGGCGCCGTTCCGTACGTCAGGGTGAACGAGGTCATGAGGTAGAAGAGCACGTAGGTCGCGAGCATCGCGACGGTTCCAAGGGCGACGGCGCGGCCGTGGCGCACGAACACGTCCGACATCGGGAGCTTGGCGACGACGCCCGCCTCCACGACCTTCTCGAAGGATGCGGACTCGACGAGGCGCAGCCGGACGTAGAGGCCCACGATGACCATGACCGCGGAGAGGAGGAACGGCACGCGCCAGCCCCAGGCCATGAACTGCGCGGCGGAGAGCTGCGTGCTCATGACGATGAAGAGCAGGTTCGCGAGGATGAAGCCGATCGGCGCGCCGAGCTGCGGGAACGTGCCGTAGATGGCGCGCTTGCCCTCCGGCGCGTTCTCCGTGGCGAGCAGGGCCGCGCCGGACCACTCGCCGCCCAGCGCGACGCCCTGGAGGAAGCGGAGGATGACGAGGAGGGTCGGGGCGACGACGCTCAGGACGTCGTTCGTCGCCGTGGGCAGACACCCGATGAGGAACGTCGAGACGCCCATGATGAGCAGAGACGCCACGAGGGTGACCTTGCGCCCCAGGCGGTCCCCGTAGTGCCCGAAGAGGAAGGCGCCGACGGGGCGGGCCAGGAAGGCCACGCCGAAGACGGCAAAGGAGCTGAGGACGGCGTTGAGCTCCGTCGCGTGCGGGAAGAAGAGCTTCGGGAAGACGAGGACCGAGGCGGTGGCGTAGATGTAGAAGTCGTAGAACTCGATCGTCGTGCCGATGAGGCTCGCGAAGATCACGCGCCCACGGGAGTTGCGCGGCTGCGTCTCGCGCGCGGCGGGCGCGAGGTGGGTTGACGTGTGACTCATTCGTGCTGCCTTCGTGTCCATGCGGCCCGCGGCGCCAGGACCGCGGGGCGCCCTGATCGCGGGCGCTCCCACACTCTCCCGCATTCCACATGGTGGATCATTCTGGGTCCAGAGAGTGGACCCAGGGCGCGGGCATCAGCGGGACGCGACGTACAGCGCACCCATGACGGGCTCGCGCTCCAGGACCTGCATCTCGGGCAGGCCCTCCCCCGCGAGCCGCTCCGCCAGGCGGGACGCGAACGAGGGCTGGTTCTGCACGAGCCCGCCCCCGCACACCACGGGCCCCTCGCTCCCGAGGCGGTCCGCGACGGACACGATCAGGTCAGCGGCCGCCTCGACACCGCCCTCGATGATCGCCGCGGCGCGTGCTGACCCGGCGGCGGCCGCCTCGAAGACGACCGGGGCGAGCCCGGCCCACCGCGTCCGCGACGGGTCCTCGTGAAACGCGCCGATGAGCCGCTCTGCGGAGGCGACCCCGGCGCGGTCGACGACGAGCGGCACCAGGGCGTCGTCGTCCTCCGACTCGAAGGCCCGCAGGGACTCGCGGACCGCCTCGCGGCCGAACCACCAGGCGCTCCCCTCATCGCCGAGCAGATACCCCCATCCGCCGGAGCGGGACTCCCGGCCCTCCGCCGTCACCCCCCAGGCCACGGAGCCCGTGCCGAGAATGACGCCGATGCCCGTGTCGTGGTGATTCGCCGCCAGGATGAGGCGAGTGTCATGGACAACCCGGAAGCGCCCCCGGGGGATGCCGAGCTGCTCGGAGGCGAGAGAGGCGAGGCGCGCGGCGTCCTCAGGCGTGTCCACCCCGCCGGCCCCGATGACGACGCTCCCGACCCGCCCGGCCCACCCCGGGCTGGCGGACTCGAGCTGGGACGCGAGGGAGGCCAGCGCCGCTGCCGCCTCCTCCCGCGAGACGTTCTGGACGTTCGCGCTCCCGGCGCGCGCGGAGGCATGCGGCGTGTCCGGGGAGTCCTGCGAGGCGAGGACGGCGCTCGTCTTCGTTCCGCCGATGTCGATGCCCAGGTAGTCCCCTCGGCGAACTGCCGAGCCGCGTAATTGCCCCATGCGCCCACAGCGTAATGCACACGGCGTGCAACCCCAAGCCGGGCGATTCCGCGTGCCGACCTCGTACCCTGGAAAGATGAGCATCACCCCGGAGCACGAGCACCAGGAGAACCGCATCTCCCCCAGGCTCGCGGCGGACCTCCGCGACCGCCTCCTCGACCTCGACACCGCGTCCTCCGGCGCCGCCTTCGCCCTCGACACTCCGCGCGACTTCCTCAACCGGGCCACCGAGCTCATGTGCGCCGACAACCCTCGCGGCGCCCTCGAGACCCTCCTCGACGGCTGGGGAATGCTGACCGGCCTCCGGGAGCGCGGGGACGCTGCAGCGGACCCTGAGACCGTGCTCACCTACCTCGGCGCGCTCATCGACTGCGCGGAACAGTCAAAAGACGACGACGCCTCGGCCGCCTGGCGCGAGCGCCGGATCGAGCTCCTGACCGAGCTCGGGCGGACCATGCAGGCCGGCCTGGAGCGGGTCCTCGGGCCCCTCGCCTTCCGGCAGCCCACGGCCGAGACCGTCACCGAGATCGAGCCCCTCGCGGCCCCGCTCGGCGCGGACGAGCCCCAGGCGCTCGATCTCCGTGTGCTCTATGGGCTGTGCCTTCAGCGCGCCGGACGTCACACCGATGCCATCGCCGTGCTTGAAGGCGTGCACGACCTCGCGGAGCGCCTGGGCCACGCAGAGTCCCAGGTGCTGGCCCGCTTCCTCGTCGAGGACTCCTACGTTCAGATCGGGGATGAGGAGACGGCGCTCGCGTACATCCACGACATCGTCCGTCTGAGCGACAACCGGGCCATGATCGCGATGATGCTCATGAAGCGCGCCCAGCTCGCGGCGGGAGCGCCGAGCAAGACACCGGCCGTCCTCTTCGACCTCGTCAACGCCCTCGAGCTCTTCGCCGCCTGCGGCATCCGGCCCGGCGCCATCATGGCGGCCATGGCCATGGGCGGGCTGCTGTCTGAGAACGCCGCGCACGAGGCGGCCGCGGCGGCCTATGGGGTTGCGCTGGACGAGGCGGAGCGCGCCGAACACCCGCTCGGGCCCCAAATCGCCGTATCGCTCGGCAACGCCCTGCTTCAGGCAGAAGAGCCCGCGCGAGGCGCCGCCGTGCTCAGCCGCTTCCTCGACACCCCCGAGCCCGTGGACGGCAGCCAGGCCGCCGAGCGCGCGGCGGCCCTCGCGACGCTGGGGCACGCCAAGCTCGCGGAGGGAGAGGCTGCCGAGGCCTACGCCGCGTGGAGCCAGGCCAGTGGCCGCTTCCTCGCCGGCGGGGACCACACCGCCGCCGCGGCTGCCGCTTCCAACTGCGGCAAGATCTGTGCTGCGGCCGGCAAGATGGACGAGGCGCGGGCGTGGGCCGAGAAGGCGCTTCAGGCGTCCCAAGAGGCCGGGGAGCACCCGCTCCAGGCGGCAGAGCACTCCATGTTCCTTGCGAGCGTCATGGCCCGCCAGGGGGATCAGGACTCGCTCGAGATCGTCGACGCGGCCCTCGAGATCGCCGTCGAGTACGAGGCGGAGTTCCACGCGGCGCAATTCGCGGAGACTCGAGGATCCGTCCTTCACGCTCTCGGACAGACCGACGACGCCATCGCCGCCATCCTCCGTGCCGCCGACGCCTACGCGTCCGTCAGCCTGAGCGACGAGGGGACGCGGTGCGACATCCGCGCGGCGGACCTCTTGCGGTCAGAGGGCCGGGACGTCGAGGCTGCGAGCGTGTACCGCTCGGCGATCGACCGCGACGTGGACCGCCCGGACTACCTCTTCGCGGCCTACAAGGGGCTCTCCCAGGCGCTCGGCTCGCTCGGGCAGGACCTCGAGGCGAGCGCAGCCCGGGCCGAGTCGGAGTCGTGGGCCGCACGGGCCCGCGCCATGGGGCTCAGCCTCGACTGAGCAAGAAACGGGCTCTGTGTGGCCTGAGCAAGATACGGGCTCGAGCGCGCCCTGAGCAGGGAGCGTGCTCTGCCGTGGCCCGAGCAAGAAGAGAACCCCGTCTCGCCTGAGTGAGATCGGGGCTCTCCGGGTCGCGGTCTGCCTCGGCAGGGCCGCGTGTGTTCTAGGCGCGGCGGCGGCGCAGCACTTCGTCGAGGTCGATGCGCGCGGGGACCATCGTGGACGAGGCGTCCGGCTCGACCTCCGCAGGACGGTGGCGGGACGCCTCCGGCGCGCTGAGGTAGGTCGGCTTGGGCACCTGGACCGGGTCCCAGGTGCGGGGCGCCTCAAGCTCAGGGCCCTCTGCCTTCGCGGGGGCCTCGACGGACGGCTCATCGGCCTCCTCGACGTCGAGCGACCCGGCGTCGAAGACCTGGGCCTCGCGGCGGCGGCGCGCACGCTCCTCGATGACCCTCGGGTCCTCCTGAAGGCTCGCGACGCGCGCGAGCTGCTCCCGCTCGGAGGCCATGGCGGCCCGGAAGGCCTCCTCGAGACGGGCACGGCGCTCCCGGACGGTGGACACGCGCATGGCTACGACGGCCACCGCGGCGAGCAGGAAGCCCACGAGGGGCCACGCCGGGCCCACGGCGCCGATCAGGGCCGGCACGAGGGTCAGCAGCGCAGTCAGGAACGCGACAGCCCCGACGACGGCGATGAGCCGCCGGGCGCCCTTCGGGGAGAGACGGGCGCTCCGCTCGCCAACCGGCGTTGCGGATTCGCGCACGGGTCCTGCGGGCCTCGTGCTCTTCGGCGTCGTCATCTTTGGATCCTGTCCTGCGGTTGATTCTGTGGTCATATCTGCGTCTGGTGAGGCGGTGCTCTCACCCTGCACGGCAGGGAGATCGCGCACCTCGCGAATCGCGGTGAGGAGCACCCCGATAAGGACGACGACAACAATGGCCGCCGACACGAGCGGAGGAAAAGACACGTCTAGCAGCATGTCCTGACGTGGTCTCCGCCATCACCAACCCGATTCACACCTTAACGCTACGGGGCCAACCTGCGATTACACCGGATGCGGGGCGGTGTGTCGCCTCATCCCCCACGCTGGGCCGGGGCGCAAAGCGCATCAGGCGCGAAACGGGGCCGCCGCCTCAGGCCCCATCCGCTCCAGCAACGGCTCCAGAACGCCGCCCGGGCAATCCTCGGCGAAAAGGGCGAAGCTGCGATGGTCACGCCAGTCGCCGTCGATATGGAGGTATCTCTCCCTCACGCCCTCGTCACGGAACCCGAGTTTCTCGACGACCCGAAGACTCGGGGCATTCTCGGGGCGAATGTTGATCTCGACGCGGTGGAGCCTCAGCTCGCGGAAGCAGTAGTCCGAGGCCATGGCCACCGCGACGGGCATGATGCCGCGGCCCGCCAAAGACGCGTCCACCCAATAGCCCATCGTGCAACTGCGAAATGCGCCGTACGTGATGCTGGAGACGCTCAATTGTCCGGCAAACCGCGGGACAGACCGCACGGTCTCAGCCCATTCGATGGCGAATGGCAGGCCTGCGCCGGCTTTCGCCTGCCGATTCATGAGCCGCCACATGGCCGCGTAGTTCCTCGGCCCCTCCCCAGGAATGGGGGTGGTCGCGTCCCAGGGGCCAAGCCAGGCGGCGTTCCGTGCCCGGGTCTCCGACCAGGCCCGCTCGTCGCGGCGCGAGAGAGGCCGAAGGCCGATGCGCCCCTGTTCGAGGCGCACCGGCCAGGCGGTGTTCATGGGCATGCGTCAGCGCTGCAGAGGGGAAGGGGCGGCCACTAGGCAGAGGGCTTCGCGGAGAACCCGCTCAGCCACTCGCGCAGCGCCGGCCCGAGGTCCTCGCGCTCGCTCGCCAGGGTGACGACAGCCTTGATGTACTCGAGCTTGTCACCCGTGTCGAAGCGGCGTCCCTTGTAGACGACCGCGTACACGCCCGCCCCCTCGCCCTCGGCCTGGGCCAGGGTCTCGAGAGCGTCCGTCAGCTGGATCTCCCCGCCGCGGCCCGGCTCCGTGTTCTCGAGGACCTCGAAGACGCGCGGGTGCAGGACGTACCGGCCGATCACGGCGAGGTTGCTCGGCGCCTCTTCACGGGCCGGCTTCTCGACGAGCATGTTCACCTTGACGTAGTCCTCGCCCTCGACGGGGGTGGCGTCCACCACGCCGTAGGAGCTCACCTGCGCGGGATCCACCTCCATGACGGCGACGACGGAGCCGCCCGTCTTCTCCTGGACGGCGATCATCTCGGAGAGGAGATCGTCCGCGGGATCCATGAAGTCGTCGCCGAGGAGGACGGCGAACGGCTCGTTGCCGACGTGCGAGGCAGCACAGCCGACCGCGTGGCCCAGGCCTCGGGGGTTGCCCTGGCGCACGAAGTGCATCTGTCCGAGATCGCTCGACTCGTGCACGGCGGCAAGCTTCTTGGCATCGCCCTTGGCCTCGAGGTTGGCCTCGAGCTCGGGGACGCGATCGAAGTGATCCTCCAGGGCGCGCTTGCTCCGCCCGGTGATCATGAGGATGTCCGAAAGACCGGCCTTGGCTGCTTCTTCGACCACGTACTGGATCGCGGGGCGATCCACGACGGGGAGCATCTCCTTGGGCGTGGCCTTGGTGGCGGGAAGGAAGCGAGTGCCCAATCCCGCCGCGGGGATGACGGCTTTGCGGATAGACTTGCGTGCGTTCATAATCATGATCCTACGCAATATCCCGTTGCCGCGAGACGCACGGCCTCATGGGCCGCCTCTCCAGCACCCCCGTCGAGGATGCGAGGGACCCCCGTGACCCTGCCCGCCGCCGAGCGCAAGAGCGCTCTCCGCCGCCAAATCCGCGCCGCCCGCGCCGCACTCACCGCGCAGGATCGAGCCCGCGCCAGTGAAGGGCTCGCCGCCTCCGTCCGCCGAGCCCGCGCCCTCGCCGGCGCAGGGGACACGACCCTCGCTTTCCTTCCCCACGCCTCCGAGCCCCCCGTGATGGCCGCCCTCGAGGAGCTGCACGCCACGGGCTCGCGCGTCCTCGTCCCCCGGGTCCTGCCGGAGCGGCGCCTGGAGTGGGTGCTCTGGCAGCCTGGCGAGCCGCTGGTCCGTTCGCCGCACGTCCCCCTCGACGAGCCGAGCGGGCCTGCCGCGAGCGACCTTCGCCCCAGCCTCGTCCTCGTTCCCGCCCTGGGCATCGGGGAGAACGGGGTGCGCCTCGGCCAAGGGGGCGGGTTCTATGACACGTTCCTCGCCTCCCTCCCGGCCTCGGATTCGGTCCTCGTCGCGGCTGTCGTGTACGACGACGAGCTGGCGCTCCCCGACGCCCCCGCCGAGCCGTGGGACGCCGTGCTCGAGTGGGCGGTCACCCCGGGCGGCCTCTGGCGGCGTCGTCCTCCACAGGCCGCTGAGACGCGGGTGGCACCTGGACGTTGTCCACGTTCCACACGCTGGCGGCTCGCCTGACGAGTCAGCCTCCTAGCGTGGGCGCATGGTTTTCACCCGATCGACCCACCGCCCAAGAGCACGGTCCCTGAGATCAGCGCGCCCCTCAGCCACCTTGAGGCCCCTGCGCCTGGCCCTGTTCCGGTACAGGGCCCTGGTCAAGGGTGCCCTCGGTGCTGTGGGAGCGGCACTGACGCTCGTGACGCTCGGTGCCCTCTCCCCCGGAGCGTCGCCCCCTGTTCTCGTCGCTGGCGCGGACATTCCCGCCGGGACCCTGGGCCAGGACGCGGCCACCTCCCTGTCCGGCGCAGGCCCCGGGGTGAATCCGGCAGACGGTTCGGGCCCGCCGGGGCTCGTCCGGGACACACAGGCCCTCAAAGACCGTCGCTTCGCGGTGCGAGTGCCGCGGGGCGCCCCCATCGCCGAGCGAGACCTCGTCCCCGCCCACGGCGGCCTCAAGCCCGGCGAGGCGCTCGTCATGGTCTCCGTGTCGCGAGACGAGGCTCGCACGCTTCAGCGAGGCAGCAGCGTCACCGTCCACGTGGACGGGCGGGAGGCGGCCAAGCCTGAGTCTGCGCACCGTGGGGACGGGGACGGCACACCCGCCCGCGTGCTCTGGACGGTCGAGCCGGAGCGGGGCGTTGTGCGCATCGGCGGCGGCCCGCAGACGGAGGCTCTCGTGGCCCTGGCCCTGCCAGAGAAGCGCGTCGGAGCCGTGGCGGCGGCAGCTCGCCGCGGGGGCGTCGTCGTCGCCCTGAGAGGGGACGAGGGTCCGTGAGGCGCAAGGGCTGGAGCGAGGAGAGGGCCAGGGCCCTCGAGCCGAGTGCCGTGCGGCTCGTGCCGGGTGGCACGCCGCCCGGACGAGAGCGGCTCACGGGTCCGGACGCGGCCGGGGTCACCAGTGGGGCGGGCGCTCCCGGAGGAGGAAGTCTCCCAGATCGTCCTGGGGATCCCCCCAGACCTCGGGCCTGTCCGCCCCGGCCAGCGCGCGCAGGGTCGAGGAGGCAGCCCCTGGCGCTGATCGGGCCCCCGGCGTTGATGGGGCCCCCGGAACACTCCCGGCGGCGGGCCCCAGAGTGGGCTTGGCGGGCAGCGGTGGCGCGGGAGCCGGCCAGCGCCCCTGGTCGGCGGTCTGCGAGCCAACCGGGCCCGCTGGAGAATGCGCCCGGCGCCGGGGCCTGCGGGTCATTCCCCCGGGGCCTCTCGCGCGGCGCCCGCGGAGGCCACGGAATCCGGGTTCTCCTCGCCCTCCGCCGTCTGCTCCTGCTCCGCGGCGATGGGTGTCGGAGCGGCCGCCGGGGCGGACCCCGAGGCTGCCATGACGCGATCCGCCGCGGCGTTCGGATCAGTGAAGACCTCCACGGACCAGGCCGGCACGGGGGCCCATCCGAAGCGTTCGAGGCGCTCGGGGCGCAGGCGCGAGCGCTCACGGACGCCCGTCTGCTGGTACTCCCTCGTGGAGTCGGAAATCACCGCGACGGGCGCGGCGTCCCGAGCCGCGGCCCCCTGCTCAAACACGGCAAGGTCGATCACCCCGTCAACGTGCTCCCGCACGCGGGCACCCCGCGCACGCAGGCGCCGCGAGAGGTCGCTGACGAGCGGGCTGGACTCGCGGTCCTGCCCGGTCCTCGGCTCCGGCGAGGACTCAGCGGCGAGGAACTCGTAGAGGTCAAGTGCCCCGTAGCCCAGCGAGGACGCCTCGACGTCAGACGGCCTGAAGCACGAGAGCACGTGGAGCGCCACCCGGGCGCGCGTCATGGCCACGTTGAACAGCTCGCGGCCGCCTGCCTCGGACAGGGGGCCAAACGACGTGGCCGGGCGCCCGTCCGAGGAGCGTCCGAAGCCGATGGAGAACACGACGTGGTCCCGCACGTGGCCCGCGGCGCGCTCGAGGGGCAGGATGAGGAACGGCTCGGAGCCGGAGCGGAAGAAGCTCGCCGCCCACGGCTCATGGGCCATGCGAACGCGCACAGCCTCGGCGACGCGCGCCGCATGCCGCTTGCTCGCCGTGACAATCGCGAGGGAGCGATCCGGCGTGCTGCGGATGTGGTCGAAGACGAGGTCCACGCACCGGTCGACCTCGGCCTGGACCGACTCGATCTCCACAGTCCGGGCCGTCTGCGGGCCGACACCCCCAGCGAGGTACTCGACCCGCACGCGGCGCAGGCCCGCGGCCAGGGCATCCCCGCTCGGGAGCACCTCAACCTGGTCCCCGTAGAACTCGTGGCTGATCCGCGCGGCGAGAGTCGAGTCCACGCATCGGTACAGGTGTTCCAGGGCCATGGTCGGGCGCACCTCGGAGAGCGCCTGGTAGAGGCTGACGGGCGCCTCGGAGGCGCTGTCGTGGGCTGCCTCCGCGGTGCTCCCGTCCGCGCTCGCCGCGGCGGTGAAGCTGCGGGGCCCGGGGAGCATAGGATCGCCGAACGCCACGACCTGCGGCGCACGGGCCAGCGCGCCGAGCGCGTGCGCCACATTGAGGGCATGAGCGTCGAGGACGATGACAGCGTCTGCAGTGAAGTCGTCCCCGAGGATCATCGGCAGCGTGTGGACAGAGCCCAGCCAGACGGGGTGGACATGAGTGACGAGCTCCGCGTCCTCAGCCCCGAGGTTGCGCACAGTCACCTCCCCGTCGAGGAGGAGCGCCCGCAAGGAGGCGCCTGCCGCGCGGCGGCGCTCGACCGACCGGCGCCAGCGCTCGCCGACAGCCTCGATGAGCCGACCGGGTCCGCTCGCAATGTGGGCCCGGTCCGCAGAGCGGTACTCCGACTCGAGGGTGAAGAGGGCCTCCGCGTCGAAGCTCGTCAAGTGCGGGTCGCGCTCGATGATCTGCTCCAGCACCGAGCTCCACCAGGACAGCTCAAGCTCGGGGCCGACCTCGTCTGCCGTGAGCTCCCGCTCCCCCATGTCGTCGAGCAGGGGGTTGAGCCCGAGGCCCAAGAGATAGTCGGAGAGGTGCGTCCGCTCCGGCAGGGTCGAAAGCGCGGAGCGGCCCTCGACGAGACGCTCGGTCTCCCGACGAATGTCCTCAATGGGCGCTTGCCCCGGCCGCTGTGGGAACGCCGTCCCGCGAGCGTGGACCGCGAGGGCCGTCGCATCACGGTGGATCCGCTCAACCATGCGGCTCAGCTCCGCCACGCCGCCCGTCTGAGAGGGGAGGTGGCCCGGAATCGCGTATCGCTTCCAGGCGTCGTACTGCTCGTTGACGAGGCTGAGTGCCTCGTTGAGGTCGTCGATGAAGACGTCCTTCTTGATGAGCTCCTTGGCCACACGGCGGAGCCGGGACCGCGTGAAGGTTCCCATCTGGATGCCGTGCTGCCGGCGCCACGCCCCCGTGGACGTCGCAGCCAGGAGATCCTCGACGCCCCGATCAAAGATGTCCGGCTCGAAGCGCGCCAAGGATGCGTCGAGAGACTCGATGATCCGCAGCTGTTCGCGCCACTCCTCGAGCGTGCGCCCGGGCCGCATGCCGGCACTCTGTGCCGCCGCCTCCATGCGCTCGGCGAGGGTGCCGAGGAAGCCGTGAATGTGCGTCGCCTGGGAGAGCGCCTCCAGTGTCGCCTCGGAGCTCGTCATGTGGGCCCCGTGCCACGGGTTGGCCCGCATCTCGGCACTGAGGCCGCCGAGCTCGGCGAAGCGGCGCAAGCGCGCCGTCGGCGTCGTTCGATCCGTCAGACGCAAAAGAACAGGCTCGGGCAGGCGAACGCTCGTCGTCGGCGCGTTCGCACCACTTGTCAGGGCCGCGAGCGCCTGCATGGCGTCGTGCACGGAGACGCCCCACTGCGGCCGCTCGTCGTGAAGTGCCCGCACGTTCTCCGCAAGGAGCTCGCGGCGGCGCGCGACGAGGCGCTGAAGGTCGGCGAGGTCGAGCTTCTCGGCGCGCTCGTTGCGCGCCACAGCGGCGATGGCGTGCCGACGGACGTCCTGCGGGTCCGCATCCGCGTCGACGAGGCGGGTCATCGTGCCGAGCCCCAGCTCACTCAACGTGTCCTCGAACTGCTTGACGGCGCTGCGACGCTCCGCCACAACGACGACCCGGCGGCCGCGGTACGCGAGGCGGGCCGCGACGTTGACCGCGGTCTGGGTCTGACCCGTTCCCGGAGGCGCCGAGACAACGAAGGACTCACCCGCCTCTGCCCGATCCACGACAGCGTGCTGCGAGGCGTCCGCGTCGAGGACGAGGAACTCCTCGCTCGGGTGCAGGTCATCGGGACTCGGCGGCGCCGGCGAGGCGAAACGGGGCTCGCCAGCCTCCGGGTCCCGGGGCGCGGCGAGGTCGCGGATCACGGGGTGATGAGCGGTGACCCGCGGGTCGTCCAACGGATCCACCATGCGCACGAACGTCGCAACGAAGACCTGCTGGACCACCTGGGCGTCGCGCAGGCCCTCGGTCGCGTGACGGATCGCGTCCAAGACGGGAAGCGGGTTCAGACGTGCAGTCGCGTATGCGCTGCGCTCGATCGACGCGGCGTCCAGCTCAATCCCGTGATCCTGCGACAAGTGCCGCAAGAGCAGCGGGTTCAGGCGTGCGGGACCGGCAATCTGCACCTCGTACTCGTTGTGACTCGGGTGGATCGTCAACCGGATCGGCGAGAGCAGGATGGGCGCCGCAATGGGCGTCGACTGCCCGTCCGCCCCCGTGAAGCGCCAGTAGGCCATGCCCGTGGCCAGGAAGCCCGCGTCAATGCCGCGCTCCTGGCCAACGTCGAAGATCCGCGACCTGATCCCGCGGCCCGCGCGCATGGCCTCCGCGAGCGTCTCCTTGTCCCGCAGCATCGTCGAGAGCCGCGTCTTCCTGCCAGAGAGCAACTGTGTCAGACCCGACGGATGTGCAGCCGTCAGGTCGATCGCCGTGCGAGACGTCGGCCTGAACCGCAAAAGGTCCGCCGCGGTGAGCCCCCCGTCTCCGCGCGTGAGCGAGCGAAGCCACCGCTTCACCTGAACCTGCTGGGCGTCGGAGGGGCTCTGCTCGGGGCTGGAGGGCCGTGGGTCAGTCACTGCGTGTCAGTCTTCCTGCCAGGATGTCGGGGATACGGAAACGGGGAGGGCTACTCCCACTCGATGGTTCCCGGCGGCTTGCTCGTCACGTCGAGGACAACGCGATTGACACCGTCCACCTCGTTCGTGATGCGGTTCGAGATCCGGGCGAGGAGTTCGAACGGCAGGCGGGACCAGTCCGCCGTCATGGCGTCCTCGCTCGAGACCGGGCGCAGGACGATCGGGTGCCCGTACGTGCGCCCGTCGCCCTGGACGCCCACACTGCGGACGTCCGCAAGGAGGACCACGGGCATCTGCCAGACCTCGTCGTCAAGGCCGGCCGCCGTGAGCTCGGCCCGAGCGATGGCGTCCGCCTTGCGCAGGAGGTCCAGGCGCTCGCCCGTCACCTCGCCGACGATGCGGATGCCGAGGCCCGGGCCCGGGAACGGCTGGCGGCCGACAATCTCCGGCGGCAGACCGAGCTCGGCGCCCACGGCGCGGACCTCGTCCTTGAAGAGAGCCCTGAGGGGCTCCACGAGCTCGAACTTGAGGTCCTCGGGAAGGCCGCCGACATTGTGGTGGCTCTTGATGTTCGCAGCACCCTCACCCCCACCGGACTCCACGACATCCGGGTACAGGGTGCCCTGGACGAGGAACCGGATGGTCTCGCCCTCGGCCGCGGCCTGGGCGATGATCTGGCGCTCAGCTTCCTCGAACGCGCGGATGAACTCCCGGCCGATGATCTTGCGCTTCTGCTCCGGATCCGTGACGCCGGCCAGGGCCGAGAGGAAGCGCTCCTGCTCGTTGGCCACGTACAAGTTGACGCCCGTCGCCGCGACGAAGTCGCGCTCCACCTGCTCGGCCTCCCCCTCGCGGAGCAGGCCGTGGTCGACGAACACACACGTCAGCTGGTCTCCCACAGCGCGCTGGACGAGGGCGGCTGCAACGGCGGAGTCAACGCCGCCGGACAGGCCGCAGATGACCCGGGAGTCGCCGATCTGCTCGCGGATGCGCGAGACCTGCTCGTCGAGAATGCCTCGCGTGCTCCAGTCCCGGCGGACGCCCGCGAGGTCGAGGAAGTTCTCGATGACGCGCTGGCCATGCGCCGAGTGCTTGACCTCGGGGTGCCACTGGACGCCGTACAGGCGGCGCTCCTCGTTGGCGAAAGCGGCCACCGGGGCGCCAGCCGTCGTCGCGAGAGTCTCAAAGCCCTCCGGCGCGGAGTGGACCGAGTCACCGTGGCTCATCCACGTGCTCTGGACCTCCGGGATGCCGTTGAGGATGGAGCGGGCGCCGCCCTCGGCGCGCGTCTCGGTGGCGCCGTACTCGCGCAGACCCGTCTGGGCCACGGTGCCGCCCATCGCGTTGGCCATGGCCTGGAATCCGTAGCAGATGCCCAGGACGGGCACGCCCTGCTCGAAGAGGTCGGCACCGACGCGGGGAGCGCCGTCCGCGTACACGCTGGACGGCCCGCCGGAGAGGATGATCGCGGCCGGGTCCTTGGCCAGGATCTCCTCTGTGGAGAGCGTGTGCGGCACGATCTCCGAGTAGGCGTCCGCTTCGCGGACACGACGGGCGATGAGCTGGGCGTACTGAGCGCCGTAGTCGACGACGAGCACAGGCCTGTGAGCGGAGTTGGCCTCCGGAATCGAGGCGTCGTCTCCGGGGCCCAGCGCGGGCTCTGATGTGGGGCGAGAGTCTGAAGTCACCCCTCAACCATAGTCGCCCCGGGCCACCTCGCGCAGGTCCGCTCGTCAGGCCGCGTAGCGGGGGCCGCTCTCCTCAATGGACTCGAGCTGGAGCTCAACCTCACGGTGAACGCGCCGCTCAAGGATGAAGGACAGGAACGGGATGACGCCGCCGAGCGCGATGAGGAGGAACTTGCCCAGGCTCCAGCGGAGCTTGCTGAAGAGGTTGAAGTCAGCGAAAAGGTACACCAGGTACAGCCAGCCGTGAATGATGAGCACGGTTCGGGACAGGTTGATCCCGCCGGCGATGAGCTCGTAGTGGAAGCCCCACTTCGCGATCATCTCGATGCACAGGAGCAGGAGGAACACACCGGTCAGGTTCGCGCTGATGCGGAAGAACGTCAGGGCGCTGCGGATTTGGCCCGCGGTGGCACGAAGCGGGCGCGGGCGCCGGGGGGCCGGGGAAGTTGAAGTCATGCTGTCGGTCCTTCGGTGTTGTCGGGGCGGGGTGCCTCTGGCTGGGCGGCGTCCAGCTCGTCAAGGTGCCTGTTCCGCGCCTCCTGGAGAAGCCGGAACCACACGAAGAACGCCACCCCGGCGAATGCCATCCACTCCAGCGCGTAGAAGACGTTGAGCCAGCTGATCGCGGTCGTCTGCGGCTGGGCGCCCACCACCACGCGCTCAAGGCCCTCAGGCGGCGGGTCGGGCACGGATGCGTTGGAGACGATGAAGGCGTCGTACGCAGGCGCATCCCAGAGGTTGGCGAGCTCGGACGGCGCGAGGGACTCGACGGCCTCCTCCCGCGGCTCCTTGGCCGGCCCAGCAACGGGGGCCTCGGGCGGCAGGAGACGGCCGACGACGGTGACCTCGCCGGAGGGCACGCCGCCGGGAATCTCGGGTTCCTGGGTCCATCCGCGGACCACCGGAATGACGTGGTCCCCGCCGGAGACGCGCAGAGGCGCCACAACCCACCACCCCGGCGTGCCGGACTGGAGGCGGTGGGCGACGAGGACCTGCTTGTCTGCGTCGAACACGCCCTTCGCCTCGACAATGTGGTCGACCTGGGAGCCGAGAAGCTCCCGCCCCGGCTTGAAGACGCTGGACAGGGGCTTGACCTGGTCCGTGACCGAGGCCGGCGGGGGCGGGGCCGAGTGGGAGCGGGACCACTGCCACTTGGCGAGGAAGCCGAACGAGGCGGCGACGACCACCGCCAGGAGGAACCCGGCGATCCAGCGCGGCGTCAGCGCGAGCTCACGAAGGCTCGGGACCTCTACTGCAGGGCTGCCCTGCATGTCGGGGTCCTCGCGGCGGCGGCCGTCTCCGTTGTGGGGCATGGGTGTCAGCGCAGCTCCTGCGGGGAGACGACGACCTCGCACCGCTGGAACTCCTTGATGTCCGAGTAGCCGGTCGTCGCCATCGAGCGGCGAAGCGCACCCAGGATGTTGCTCGTGCCGTCGGCGGTGTCGGCAGGGCCGAAGAGCAGGCGCTCGAGGGGCGCCACCGTGCCGACGTGCTTGTGGTCACCGCGCGGCAGCTCCGGGTGGTGGGCCTCGGGCCCCCAGTGGTAACCCTGGCCGGGTGCCTCCTCCGCGCGGGCCAGGGCTGTGCCAAGCATGACGGCGTCGGCGCCCATGGCGATGGCCTTGGCGACATCGCCGCTCGAGCCCAGCCCGCCGTCGGCGATGACATGCACGTACCGACCGCCGGACTCATCGAGGTAGTCGGTGCGAGCGGCAGCGACATCGGCGATCGCCGTGGCCATCGGCGCCTGAATGCCGAGGGCGCGCCTCGTGGTGGAGCTCGCTCCCCCGCCGAAGCCGACGAGGACGCCTGCGGCTCCCGTGCGCATGAGGTGGAGGGCCGGCGTGTAGCCGGCGGCCCCGCCCACAATGACCGGCACGTCGAGCTCGTAGATGAACTGCTTGAGGTTGAGCGGCTCAGCGTCGCGGGAGACGTGCTCTGCGGAGACGGTCGTCCCGCGGATGACGAAGATGTCGACGCCGGCGTCCAGCACTGTCTTCGAGAACTCTTGCGTCCGCTGGGGGGTGAGGGAGCCGGCCACGGTCACCCCGGCCTCCCGCATCTCGGCGAGCCGCGCCGTCATGAGCTCAGCCTGGATGGGGGCCGCGTAGATCTCCTGCATGCGCTTGGTCGAGTTGACCCCGTCCGCCTCGAGGGCGGCGATCTCGTCCAGAAGGGGCAGCGGGTCCTCGTACCGGGTCCACAGGCCCTCAAGGTTGAGGACGCCGAGTCCGCCGAGTCGCCCGAGGGCGATCGCGGTGGCCGGGCTCATCACGGAGTCCATGGGCGCGCCGACGACCGGCATGTCGAACGTGTAGGCGTCGATCTGCCACTGGATGGAGACGTCGTGAGGCGTCCGTGTCCTCCTGGACGGGACGACTGCGACGTCGTCGAGGGAATAGGCGCGGCGTCCGCGCTTGTTGCGGCCGATTTCAATCTCGCTCACGGGAAAGGCTTTCTGCTCGGGTCAGGGGCCGGACGGACTGGGGCGCGCGGGGCGCCCCAGTCCCGATCAGCGGGACTTGTAGTTGGGGGCCTCGACGGTCATCATGATGTCGTGCGGGTGGGACTCCTTGAGCCCCGCCGAGGTGATGCGCACGAACTTTCCGCGGGCCTTGAGCTCGTCGATCGTCGGCGCGCCCACGTAGAACATCGTTTGGCGGAGGCCGCCCGAGAGCTGGTGGACCACAGCCGAGAGCGGGCCACGGTAGGGAACCTGGCCCTCGATTCCCTCAGGGATGAGCTTCTCGTCGCTCGGCACGTCCGCCTGGAAATAGCGGTCCTTCGAGTACGAGGTGTTCTTGCCGCGCGTCTGCATGGCGCCGAGAGAGCCCATGCCCCGGTACGCCTTGAACTGCTTGCCGTTCATGAAGACGAGGTCCCCCGGGGACTCGGCCGCGCCCGCGAGGAGCGAGCCGAGCATGACGGTGTCCGCGCCGGCCACGAGGGCCTTGCCGATGTCGCCGGAGTACTGGAGGCCGCCGTCGGCGATGACGGGCACGCCGGCCGGACGCGCGGCCTTGGAGGCCTCGTAGATGGCCGTGATCTGGGGGACGCCGACGCCGGCGACGACACGCGTGGTGCAGATGGAGCCCGGGCCGACACCGACCTTGACAGCATCCGCGCCCGCGTCGATGATCGCCTGCGCGCCGGCCTGCGTGGCAGCCTGACCGCCGATGACGTCGACGTGAGCGGCCGCGGGGTCCTTCTTCAGGCGCGCAATCATCTCGAGCACGCCGTTGCTGTGGCCGTTGGCCGTGTCGACCACGAGAACGTCCACGCCGGCCTCCACGAGGCTCATGGCGCGGTCGTAGCCGTCGCCGAAGAAGCCGATGGCGGCGCCCACCCGGAGGCGGCCTTCGTCGTCCTTCGTGGCCTGCGGGTAGCGGTCGGCCTTGTCGAAGTCCTTGACCGTGATGAGGCCCTGGAGGCGGCCGGACTCGTCAATGAGCGGGAGCTTCTCAATGCGGTGGCGTGCGAAGAGGCTGAGCGTCTCCTCCTTCGTGATGCCGGGGTGGCCGGTCACGAGCGGCATCTTCGTCATGACGTCCTTGACGAGCGTCGAGTCGAAGGCGGCGTCCTCGATGAAGCGCGTGTCGCGGTTCGTGATGATGCCGAGGAGCACCCCGTCCTCGTCCACGACGGGCAGGCCCGAGACTCGGTAGTTGGCGCAGAGGTCGTCGAGCTCGCGGAGCGTCGCGTTGGGCCCCACCGTCACGGGGTTGGAGATCATCCCGGACTCGGAGCGCTTGACGCGGTCCACGTGCTCGGCCTGGTCCTGGATGGAGAGGTTGCGGTGAATGATGCCGATTCCGCCGAGGCGCGCCATGGCGATGGCCATGCGGGACTCCGTGACGGTGTCCATCGCGGCAGACAGGAGCGGCGTCTCGACACGGATCCGCTTGGTCAGCTGGGAGGAGGTGTCCGCCTCTGACGGGATGACGTCCGTGGGCCCGGGGAGCAGCAGGACGTCGTCGTAGGTCAGACCAACAAAGCCGAAGGGGTCATTTTCAGTCACTTGGTACACGCACTCTTTCCATCGACGGACGCTCGTTCCCATGCGCGCGGCAGGGACTCCTAGTCTATGCCGTCGCGCCGAGTGCGCTCCCTACTTCTCAGCCTCCAGCTGAGCCTCCATGGCCCGCGTGAACGCGGGCGCCATCGAACTCGCATAGGTCTTCGTCAGGTGATGCGAGTCGAGGTAGACGATGACGTTGCCCACGACGGCGGGGCACTCCGTGGGCGTGCAGATCGCGTCGGTGAGGTCGATCGTCGTGACGCCCGGGACGTCCTTGAGCCTGCTGAGGGCCGAGTCGGCCGCGATGTGTTTCGCTCGCGGCGCAGTGCACGCGCTCGGATCGTCCGGATTGTCCTGGATGCACCTCACCGGGGGCACGGAGAAGCGGGGGTTGTCCCGGATGGCGATGACCTGGGTCCCCTCCGCGGCGATCTCCCGCAGGACCTCGACGAGGGCGTCGGAGACGATCTCATTCGGGGAGTCCGCCACCGCCTCGGTCCCGATCGTGACGACATAGGCGGGCTTGACCTGGCGAATGTACTTCCGCACCTCCTCGTTGTAGACGCGGCAGTCCTCCGTGTCCTTGCCTGTCGAGGGCGCCACTCGGCATCCGCCCAGAATCGTGTCCGTCACCCGGTAGCCCCGGTCCGTGAAATAGGGCACGACGACGGGCATGATCTGCTCCGCGTGCGAGTCTCCGACGATGAGCACTTCCCCCTTGGACGGGCTCTGATCGGCGGCCATGGTCGTGCGGCAGCGGTTCTTGATCCGCTCGAAGTCCGTCTTGGGGACGTGGTCCCCCGCGCAGGCGAAGGGCAGGGACGCGAACTGGCCGGGCATGACGGACATGGCGGGCTTGAGCGGCGTGCCGTCCGGAACCTCGTCGACGTACCCCTCGAGGAGCGCTGCGGCGCCCGGGTGGGACGCGTCGATGGCCACCGTCTCCTGGGAGTCCGCCTTGAGCTGGCTGGCCCACAGCGTGGAGGGCAGCACCGCGGCGGCGAGGAGGCCCGCCACGACGAGGCCGGCCACGACAGGCCGGCGCTCCGGCGCACCCCATGCCCGAAGCGGACGCTCGACGAGGCGCGTCGTCAGCCATGCGAGCACGAGCGAGACGAGGATGATGAAGAGCCCCGCCCTCGGCGAGACGTGGTCGTATCCCTTGACGACGAGCCACGTGATCATGACGGGCCAGTGCCACAAGTACATCGCGTAGGAGTAGTCGCCCAGGGCCTTGACGGGGGGAAGGGTCAGGAGCCAGTCCACGGACCCCGGGACCCGCGTGCGGCCAGCCACGATGATCGCGCTCGCCGCGAGGACCGGCCAGAGGGCCACGATCCCGGGGAACGTGCCGTTGACGTCGACGAGGAAGCCGCACGAGAGCATCGCCACGAGCCCGGCCCATCCCAGCGCGAAGCGCGCCCCGAGGGGCAGGCGGAGACGGTCGACGACGATGGCCAGCATGCCGCCGAACGCGAACTCGTAGAGCCGCGCCCCCGTGTCGAAATAGGCCCACCCCTGCGCGGTCGCCGTCCGGTAGATCGAGTATCCGAGGGACACGACGAAGATCGCGGCCATGACCCAGAAGAGAGCCCTCGAGGGCTTGCGCATGCGCCCGCGCGCCCACAAGCCCACGGCGAGGGCGAGGATCGGCCACAGGAGGAAGACCTGGCCCTGGACGGAGAGGGACCAGAAGTGCTGGAGGGGGCTCGCAAGCGAGTGGTCCGCTGCGTAATAGTCCACGGACTGGGCCGCGAGGAGCCAGTTCTGCCAGTAGGTCGCGCTGGCGAGGCCCTGCTGCGCGACCTCCTGCCAGCGGTCGGCCGGGAAGACCCAGCGCACCGTGACGAGGACGGCCAGAATGACCACGACGGCGGCCGGGAGCAGGCGGCGGAACTGGCGCGACCACCGCCGGAAGGGGTTGAGGGACCCGCCGGAGTCGAGGGCCCGCGCAAGCGACCCGGTCAGGAAGAACGCCGAGATCATGAGGAAGATGTCGACGCCGCCCGAGACCCGCCCGAACCAGATGTGATAGCAGACGACCATGAGCAGGGCCACCGCGCGGAGGCCCTGGACCTCGTGTCGGTAGGTCGGCGCGGTGGGCCGGGCTGCTCGCCGGGCCGCGGCGGCGCGGGTCGCCCCGTTCTCCCTGGAGCCAGACGGGCGGAAGCGTCCCCGAGAGGCGGGTGGCTCAGTGGAGGCGCGTCTGGGCATGGTCGAGGCCTTTCTTCAACGGACGTGGAAGTGGACCAAAACCCGCTTGGACCCCTAACTTTCAAATGCTAATGACACGGGGACCCGACGTCCAACGGCTCGCAGAGAACCGCCCCGCCGCTGCCCGCCCGACGGGCAGAAAAAAATCGCCGTCCCGGCGGCCTCTCGGCCACCGGGACGGCGATCAACGCGCTAGCGTCAGTGGGCGTGGCCGTGGCCGGCCTCGTCCTCCGCCGGCTTGTCGACGACGAGGGTCTCCGTCGTCAGGACGAGCGAGGCGATGGACGCCGCGTTGCGAAGCGCGGAGCGGGTCACCTTGACCGGGTCGATGACGCCGGCTGCGATGAGGTCGCCGTACTCGCCCGTGGCGGCGTTGTAGCCGTGGCCGAGCGGGAGCTCAGCGACGCGGTGCGCGACGACGTACCCGTCCTCGCCCGCGTTCTGGGCGATCCAGCGCAGCGGCTGGACGAGTGCACGGCGAACGAGGTCGACGGCGGTGGCCGCGTCGCCCGTCAGGGCCTTGACGTCGTCGCTCTCATCGAGGGCCTTGAGCGCCTGGACGAGCGCGGAGCCGCCGCCCTGCACGATGCCCTCGTCGAGCGCCGCGCGGGTCGAGGAGACGGCGTCCTCGATGCGGTGCTTCTTCTCCTTGAGCTCCACCTCGGTGGCAGCGCCGACCTTGATGACACCGATGCCGCCCGAGAGCTTCGCGAGGCGCTCCTGGAGCTTCTCGCGGTCCCAGTCGGAATCGCTGCGCTCGTACTCGGCACGGAGCTGCTTGACGCGATCCTGCACGTCGGAGGCATCGCCCGCGCCGTCCACGATGGTCGTGGAGTCCTTCGTCACCGTGACGCGGCGAGCCGTGCCGAGGACCTCGAGGCCCACCTGGTCCAGCTTGAGGCCGAGGTCCGGGGAGACGACCTGCGCACCCGTGAGGGTGGCGATGTCCTGCATCATCTGCTTGCGGCGGTCGCCGAAGCCCGGGGCCTTGACGGCGACGGCGTTGAGCGTGCCGCGGAGCTTGTTGACGACGAGCGTCGAGAGGGCCTCGCCCTCCACGTCCTCGGCGATGATGAGCAGCGGCTTCTTCTCCTGGAGGACCTTCTCCAGCAGCGGGAGGAACTCCTGAACCGTGGAGATCTTCCCGGAGTTCACGAGGATCAGGGCATCCTCGAGGACGGCCTCCTGGCGCTCCGCGTCCGTGACGAAGTGCGGGGACAGGTAGCCCTTGTCGAACTGCATGCCCTCGGTGACGACGAGCTCGGTGTTCGTCGAGGAGGACTCCTCGATGGTGATGACGCCGTCCTTGCCGACCTTCTCGAAGGCGGAGGCGAGGAGCTCACCGACCTCCTGGCTCTGGGCGGAGATGGCGCCGACGTGCGCCACCTGCTCGTGCCCCTGGACCTCGACGGCGTTGGCGAGGAGGCGCTCGGACACCGCGTCGACGGCGACCTCGATGCCGCGGCGGAGCTCGGAGGGCGCGGCGCCGGCGGCCACGTTGCGCAGCCCCTCGGTGAGGAGGGCCTGGGCGAGGACCGTGGCGGTGGTCGTGCCGTCGCCCGCGACGTCGTTGGTCTTCGTGGCGACTTCCTTGGCGAGCTGCGCGCCGAGGTTCTCGTACGGGTCCTCGAGCTCGATCTCGCGGGCGATGGTCACGCCGTCGTTCGTGATCGTGGGCGAGCCCCACTGCTTGCCGAGGACGACGTTGCGGCCGCGGGGGCCGAGGGTCACCTTGACGGTGTTGGCGAGCTTGTCGACGCCCGCCAGGAGGGCGCGGCGAGCGTCCTCGTGAAATTCCAGCTGCTTGGCCATGTGGCTTCTCCTAGTGTCAGTCGTGACAGACGCGAACCGGCCCCGGCGGTGATGTTCGATCTGCCGCGGGGCCGGTGCGTGGGGTGCTACTTGGTGACGATCGCGAGGACGTCACGAGCGGAGAGCACGAGGTACTCCTCAGCTCCGACCTTGACCTCGGTGCCGCCGTACTTGGAGAAGAGGACGACATCGCCCTCGGAGACGTCAACGGGAATGCGGTTGCCCTTCTCGTCGAAGCGGCCGGCGCCGACGGCGACGACCTCGCCCTCCTGGGGCTTCTCCTTGGCGGTGTCCGGGATCACGAGGCCAGAGGCAGTGGTCTGCTCGGCCTGGAGCGGGCGGACGACGATGCGATCCTCGAGGGGCTTGATAGAGACCGACACTTCGGCTCTCTCCTTTGCTGTCAGCTTCAGAAGTTCAGCGCTCCCCCGGTTCGCGGCCAGTGGTGTTCGCGCGTCGTCGCGGTGCCGCGCGGTGGCCTTGAGGGGCGAGCGTGAGCGCTCGCATGGGGCGCGCGCTCTTCTTGAACTGTAGGACGAGCGTTAGCACTCGGTCAAGACGAGTGCCAGCCGATAGCGTTGAGGTCATGGACCTCCGAGCGCCCGCCCCCGTCCCCTCCGGTCACCTCTCCGCTCTTCGGGCGGCTGAGGCGCTGGGCCCGTCATCGGCCGACGACGCGCTGGCGCACTCGTCGGCCCTTCGCTCCGCCGGGCACTCCCCGGAGGAGACCGCGTGGGCGCTGAGCCAGCGCGCGTTCAGGGCATCCGCGGCCCCGCGCCTCGGGGCCCGTGCTGCGTCGATGCTCTTCACGCGGGCCGGACTCGAGCAGGCCTCCCGGGCCGAGCTCGCGGCCCGCCACGCTCGCCTCGTGGTCGAGGCGGGGGCGCGCAGGGTGGTCGACGCCGGATGCGGGCTCGGCACGGACTCCTTGGCCTTCCTCGACGCGGGCCTGGAGGTCGTCGCCGTGGAGATCGACCCCGAGACGGCTTCGCTGACAGCGTGGAACCTGGCCCAGCACCCCCGCGGCGGCAGCGCCCGCGTCGTCGTCGGGGACGTCGTCGCCCTCATGGAGGCCGGGGCCTTCGAGGATGAGTGGGCGGACTGGTCCGTGTGGTTCGACCCGGCGCGCCGCGAGGGCGGGCCGCAGGGGCGCCGCCGCCGGTTCGATCCAGAGGCGTTCTCCCCGCCGCTGTCGAGGATCGCGCGCCTCGCCGAGCGGTCGTCTGGCCGGGTCATCGCCGCCAAGCTCGGGCCGGCTCTCGACGCCGCGGACGCGCCCCAGGGCTTCGACGTCGACTGGACGACCCACCGCCGGGAGACGAGCGAGGCGCTCATCCTGGGCCCCCGCGAGTCGCCGCGCCTGCGGGCCGTGGTCATCTCCGAGTCGGGCGAGGACGTCCGTGAGCGCCCCCGCGCCACCGAGACTGCCGAGCCTCCCGCCACGGCCCCGAGCATCGAGCCCGGAGACGTCCTGTGGGAGCCGGCCGGGTCTGTGATGAGGGCCGGGCTCGTCGAAGACCTCGCCGTGGAGCTCGACGCGGACCTCCTCGCGCCCGAGATCGCCTACCTCCTCTCGCCGGCCGCGGCCTGGCCCGGAACAGCGCGGCACCCGTTCGCCGCGGCCTACCGCGTCCGCGAGGTCCTTCCCCTGCACACCAAGCGCCTCAAGGCTTGGGTGGCCCGCAACGCGGTGACGGAGCTGACGATCAAGAAGCGCGGGATCGACGCCGACCCGGCCCAGTGGCGCAAGACGCTCCTCGCGGGGTCCAAGCCGGGGCGCAAGCCGCGACGCCCGGCGACGATCGTCCTGACACGGCACGGCGAGAACCGGGTGGCGGTCGTCGTCGAGCCGGAGGCGTAGGGCGAGCGGCCGGCCTCCGCTCAGTCGGCGCGGCGGCCGCGCGTCGGCACCCGCGCCGCAGGGGCCCGCCTGCGGCTGTCAGGCGGAGGAGCCTACTCGCCGCAGCCCGTGCCGACCGGATACGTCCCGACCTTCGTGGGCAGGTGACCGCCGGGCTTGACCGTTCCGAGGAGGATGGCTGAGAGGGCCGCGAACGCCGGCGGCGTGGACGAGTACAGTGCGATCTTGACCTTCGCGGGCGAGGACGCGAGGACCCAGGGCCCGTCCGTGGCCACCGCGATGTCCGCGTCCACGGGCGCGGAGCCGTCCGCCGCGAGCGCGACGCGCCTGCCCCCCGGGCCCACGGTGAGCCCGGCGGCCTTCGCGGCGTCCATGAATCGCTGCTTCTCCTCCGCCGTCCCGGACACGAGCGTCACGGTCTTCGAGGGCAGCAGGCGGCCCGTGCACTGCCCCGTGAGGAGCGTGGCACCGGCCGCGCTGGCGGAGCGCGCCGCGTCCGCCCCGCTCCCCGGCTCCGCAACCCTCATGCGCTGAGCGACGAGAGACTTCTGCCACAGACCGAGGGCGACGACGCGCGTGGCCGCCTCGTCGAGCCGCGACACGGGGATCTTCTTCGCGGCGACGGCGGAGACGATCCCGGAGTGGGCCTCGGCGACGTCCTCCGGCATGAGCAGCAGGTCAGCGCCCGCCGAGAGGGCCTTGACCGCCGCCTCGGAGGCCCCGTACTGCTCGGTGATCGCGCCCATGTTGAGCGCGTCGGTCATGATGACGCCCGTGAACCCCATGGAGCGCAGCTGCCTGTACGCAGGCGCGGACAGGGAGGACGGCACGCCGGCTTGGAGGGCCGGGACCTCGATGTGGCCCATCATCATGACGCTCGCCCCCGCGTCGATGGTCTGCTGGAACGGGACGAAGTCCGTCCTCTTGAGCTCGGCGAGGGACTTCTTCTGCACAGGCAGGCCGACGTGCGAGTCGGTCGTCACGGAGCCGTGACCCGGGAAGTGCTTGACGCTCGTGACGACGCCCGCCTTCGCGGCCCCCTCGATGCTTGCGACGGCCATGCGCGAGACGAGGCCCTGCTCCGAGCCGTAGGAGCGGGCCCCGATCGTCGGGTCGTCCGCTCCGATGGTCATGTCCGCGAGCGTCGCATTGTTGAGGTTGAACCCCAGCCCGCCGAGCTCGGAGTTCATCGCGGCCGCCGCCTTCTCCGTCCGCGTGGTGTCCCCGGCGGCGCCGAAGGTCATGGGCGTGGGCCACTCGGTCAGGGGCGCCCGCAGCCGCGCGACGGCCCCGCCCTCCTGGTCGATCGTGAGGATGCTCCCCCACGGGCGGCTCTTCACCCCGGCCGTGAGCGTGGAGAGGGCAGACCTGAGCTCGTCCAGGTCGGCGGCCCCATCCGCACCCATGGGGATGTTGTCGCCCATGATGATCGTGCCGCCGAGCTTCAGGTCCCGCGCCAGTGCGGCCGCGCGGTTCGGGTCCGTGCCGGCATACTTCTGCACGAGGACGGCACCGGCCTTGTCCGCGGTGCTCATCCCCTGGACGTACTTCTTGGCCGTCTCGTACTGCTCCTCGCTGGGCCCTGCCAGCTTGTCCTCGAGCGGCTCCGGGCGGTCCGAGGCGCTCGGCGAGGCGCTGGCCCTGGCGCTCGCGGAGGGGCTCGCAGAGGGGCTCGCGGCGGGGCCTGTGCTGGGCGTGCTCCCCGTCGTCGTCCCGGAGGAGGACGCGGAGGGCGAGGCCGACGACGACGCCTGCGGCTCGGGTGCGCCGGAACAGCCGGATGCAAGGAGAGCCACGCAGGAGAGCGCGGAAACGGAGGCGGCAAGGCTACGGAGTCTCAGGGTATGGGGCACGCGGCCAGTCTAGCGGCGCGTCCTTAGTATGCTGAGTTGACCTCGTCCGCCCCGGGCCGAGGTCAACGACAGCAGGAGCACCGTGAAGATCGATTTTGCGAAGTCGGCGCAGTCCACCCTGGGTCTCGAGTGGGAGATCGCACTGGTTGACCCGACCACGGGCGACCTGGTCCCCAAGGCACCCGAGGTCCTGGCCGCGGCCATCGCCCGCCAGAAGGGGCTCGCACAGGGTGACGAGCACCCCTTCATCAAGCGGGAGCTCCTTGAGAACACCGTCGAGCTCGTCACGGGCGTCAACTCGACCGTCCCCGAGGCCATCGCGGATCTCGGCGGCTGCCTCGACGAGCTGCGCGCGGTGACGGACGAGCTCGGCGTCGAGCTCTACTGCCAGGGCTCCCACCCGTTCGGCGGGCCCCGCCTGCAGAGCGTCTCGGACAAGGAGCGCTACTCGCGGCTTCTCGACCGCACCCAGTGGTGGGGCCAGCAGATGCTCATCTACGGCGTCCACGTCCACGTCGGGATCGACTCAGTGGACAAGGCCCTGCCCGTCGTCAACACGCTGGCCCGCTACGTCCCGCACTTCCAGGCGCTCACCGCCTCGAGCCCCTACTGGAGCGGCGACGAGACCGGCTACGCATCCCAGCGCGCCCTGATCTTCCAGCAGCTGCCGACGGCGGGCCTGCCCTGGCAGTTCTCGGACTGGTCCGAGTACGAGGGCTACGTTGAGGACATGTTCCGCACGGGCGTCGTCGACGAGCTCAACGAGATCCGGTGGGACATCCGCCCCGTGCCGAACCTCGGGACCGTGGAGATGCGCGTGTGCGACGGGCTCGCGAGCCTCCGCGAGATCGGGGCCATCACCTCCCTGACCCAGTGCCTCGTCCACGAGACGAGCGCCGCCGTCGACGCGGGGGTCGAGGTGCCGCCGCTGCAGCCGTGGCACGTCAAGGAGAACAAGTGGCGCGCGGCCCGCTACGGGCTCGAGGCGATCGTCATCCTCGACCGGGAGGGAACCGAGCGCCTCGTCACCGAGCACCTGGCGGAGGACGTCATCCCTCGTCTGCGCCCCATCGCCGAGTCCCTCGGATGCGCCGAGCAGCTCGAGGACGTCCTCGCGATCATCGAGGCCGGGGCCGGCTACCAGCGCCAGCGCTGGGTCGCCGAGCAGGCCAGCGGGGACCTGACGGCCGTGGTGCTCGACGGCGTCGCGCGCTTGCGCAACAACGAGCTCCCCACGGCGGCCGCAGGACACCCGAAGGCCTAGGCGCACGGGCGCCGCCCCGGGGGTCAGCCCTCTCGGCTGGCCCCCGGCTTCTCGTGCGCGCTCAGGCGGCGGGGATGCTCACACGGGTCACGGGCAGGGACGGGTCCGTCGCAAAGTCCAGCCCCGAGGGCTCCACCCCGTGGGCCACGAGGTGCGCCCCGAGCGCGGCGACCATCGCCCCGTTGTCCGTGCAGAGCCGCAGCGGGGGTACGCGCAGGGTGATCCCTGCGGACTGACACCGCGCCGCGAGCAGCCTCCGCAGCCCAGCGTTGGCGGCGACGCCTCCCCCAAGCAGGAGGGTGTCCAGCCCGTGCTCCTGGCACGCGCGGACCGCCTTCGCCGTGAGCACGTCCGCCACTGCGGTCTGGAAGCTCGCGCAGACGTCCGCCACGGGCACCTCGAGGCCCTCTCGCTCGAAGTGGTCGAGGCTCCTCGAGACGGCTGTCTTGACGCCGGAGAACGAGAAGTCGTGCCTGTGCGGGCCCGGCTCCTCCGCCGTCCCCGTGAACTTCGGCAGCGTGAGCCCCCTCGGGTACCGGATGGCCTTCGGATTCCCCTCCGCGGCCAAGCGGTCGACGACGGGGCCGCCGGGGTATCCCAGTCCGAGCATCCGGGCGACCTTGTCGTAGGCCTCCCCCGCAGCGTCGTCGATGGTTGAGCCGAGCAGCTCGACGTCGTCGGCCAGAGAGCGCACCCGAAGGATCTCGGTGTGCCCCCCGGAGACGAGGAGGGCGCCCAGGCGGTCTGGGAGGCTCCCGCCCTCGAGGACGGCGACGCCCACGTGCGCCACGAGATGGTTGACCCCGTAGAGCGGCTTGTTCGCCGCGAGCGCGAGGGCCTTGGCCGCCGCGACCCCGACCATGAGGGCGCCGTTGAGACCGGGGCCCGCGGTCACGGCGATCGCGTCGACGTCCTCGAGCGTCACGTCCGCCTCCGCGAGCGCCGCCTGGAGGGTGGGCACCATGGCCTCGACGTGGGCGCGGGCCGCGATCTCGGGGATGACGCCCCCGTAGGCGGCGTGAAGGTCCATCGAGCTCGCCACGGCGTTCGCGAGGAGCGTCTGGCCGCGGACGATCCCGATTCCGGTCTCGTCGCACGAGGACTCGATCCCGAGGACGAGGGGCTCGTCGCGTGCGGTCATCGGGGGTCTCCTGTCGGTGTGAGCTTCAGCTGCATGATGAGGGCGTCGCACCCGTCACGGTAGTAGCGCTTGCGGACGTGGATCTGGGAGAAGCCCTCGCTCTCGTAGAGCGCGCGGGCAGGCGCGTTGTCCTCGCGCACCTCGAGGAGGATGTCCTCGGCCCCGCGGGCGCGACTCGCCTCGACGAGCCGTCGGAGCAGCGCGCGCCCGAGCCCGCGCCCCTGGGCCTCGCGGGCGACGCCGATGGTCTGGATGTCCGCGATGGGCGGCACGCACATGATGCCTCCGTACGCGATGATCCGCCCGCCCGCCTCAGCGGCAACATACTCCCGTGTCTCCGGCTGGAGGAGCTCCGCCTCGAAGCCGTCCCGGGGCCAGGCGTCGGCGCCGAAGAGCTGGTCCTCGAGCCCCATGATCTCATCGAGGTCGTCCGTCCGGAGGTGGCGCCACCGGGCGGCTCCGGCAGCTGCGGGCAGGGCGCTCTCCCCCGTCACGCCGTGGCCCGTCCACGCTGCGCTGGCAGCTTGGCGTCCGAGTCGCGGAGGTACTGCACGCCGAGCCTGGGCAGCGCCGCGCCGGCTGCGAGGGCGTGGGCGGCAATGCGCGCCACGCCGGCAGCGGAGGGGCGCGCGGCCTCTCCGAGGTGGCGGCGCGCGGCCGGCAGGGCCTCGTCGAGGGCATCAGCGTAGAGGAGCGCTCCTTCGCCGACGACGCTCATGGCCCCGGGCCAGAGTTCCCGGGCCCGTTCGGCGGCCTGGCGCGCGGCGCCCACGGCAGGGCCTGCCAGGCGGCGGCCCTCCGGCGAGTACAGCGCCCAGTAGATCTCGCGGCGGCGGGCGTCGGTGGCCACAAGCAGGGCCTCGCCCCCGTTCTGCGCGGGCGGTGTCGTCTCGTCCTCGCTCCCGGCGGGGGCGGGGGCGGCGCTGACCACGTCCTCGCGCAGCGCGTCCAGGGAGTCCACCGTGTCGAGGGGCACGCCCCACGCGAAGGCCAGGGCCTCCGCGGCGGCCACGCCCACGCGCAGTCCGGTGAAGGGCCCCGGCCCCATGCCGACGGCCACGCGGGCAGGGCGGCCCCAGCGCTGCGTGAGGCGGCTGACCATGCCGGCGAGCTCCTCGGCGTGCGATGTCGCGTCGCCGCTTTCCTCGGAGGCGAGCACCCCCTCGGGGTCCGCGAGGTCCACGGCGGCGACGCTCGCGCGGGCCGAGGTGTCGATGCCCAGGACGTAGGCGGGGGCGGTGCGGTTCTCAGTCATTCTGGCTCTCCTCGCGCCCTGCTGCCGCCGCGGGGGCGTCGAGCGAGACGGAAATGGTTCGCGGGTCGGCGGCCGCGTCGTCGGACCCGAAGTCAAGGGTCCCGTCCGCCTCAGTCACCGTGTCAGGCGCGCCCGCGCGCCCGATGCGCACCCTCACGGTGCGCGTGCCGAGCCCGGCAGGCAGGTGCTCGCCCCACTCGACGACGGTCACGCTGGAGTGGGCCGTGTCCTCGAGCGCGAGCCCGTCGAGGCCGCCTTCGTCGCCGAGCCGGTAGGCGTCGACGTGGACGAGGTCGGGCCCGCCGGGCCTCGGGCCCTCGGGGTCGTTGGGGTGGACTCGGGCGAGGACGAAGGTCGGAGACGTGACGCGGCCGCTGACCCCGAGCCCCTCGGCGATGCCCTGGGTCAGGGTCGTCTTGCCCGCGCCGAGGTCGCCCGTGAGGACGAGGACGTCGCCGGGCTCCAGGACCTGTCCGAGCCTCGCCCCGAGCGCCCGCATCTCCTCGGCCGTCTCCGCGGCGAAGACCCGCGAGCCGGAGGGCCCCACGAGCGCGCCCAGGCCCTCGGGCTCCGTCCAGACCCGCTCCACGCGCGGGGAGATGCGCGTGACAATCTCGTAGTTGATCGTGCCCGCCGCGGCGGCGACGTCCTCAACCGGCTGCCCTCCCGCTCCGAAGACGACGGCGTCCGCCCCGAGCAGATCCATCGCCGACTCGTCAGCGCCCAGATCCACGATCATCTGGTCCATGGCAATGCGCCCCACCACAGGCTGGTCCACCCCGCCGATCCGCACACGCAGCCCCTCCGCCACGCGCGGAATGCCGTCCGCATACCCGAGCGGCACGAGCCCGAGGTGCGTCGGCGTGGGCGCCGTCCACAGGAGCCCGTACGAGGCGCCGTGACCTTCCTCGACGCGCTTGACGAGGGAGACTCGGGTCGAGAGCGTCATGACCGGCCGGAGCCCGAACTCCTCGGCCGCCCGGTCGCTGAAGGGGCTGAGGCCGTAGAGCCCCAGGCCCACCCTGCACATCTCGTAGCGCAGATCCTCGCGGACGAGGGAAGCGGGCGTGTTGGCCAGGTGCCGCTGCAGGGGGCTCAGCCCATGCCGCCCGGCCGTCTCCACGGCCCGCTCAAAAGCCTGCCGCTGGAGGTCCGTCTCGGGACGGCCGGGCTCGTCGGCCACGGCCAGGTGGCTCATGATGCCGACGACGACGGCGCGGCCGCTCGCCGACAACTCCGCGAGGCGCGCGAAGAACGCGTCCCACGTCTCGGAGACGGCCCCGTTGCGGCCGAGCCCCGTGTCGACGATCGCGTGCAGTCGGGGCGTGCAGCCCGTTGCGCGGGCGGCCTCGAGGATGGCGTCGAGCTCTGAGCCGTTGACACCCAGCTCGATCCCCGCGCGCAGGGCCGCTGCGAAGTCCGTGGCGCTCGTGTGCAGCCAGGCGAGGATGCGCGGCTCGGGGCCAACGGCCTCCCGCAGCTCGAGTGCCTCGCTCACGTGCGCGACCCCGAAGTCCCTGAAGCCGGCCCCCGCGAGCGCGCGCCCGGCGGCCGCTGCCCCGTGCCCGTACGCGTCCGCTTTGAGGACGGTCATGAGGCGGGAGGGGGCGATCCGAGCCGCGATGCTCCGTGCGTTGGAGACGAGCGCGCCGAGGTCCACGGTGGCGGCTCTCTCCGGCAGCATGGTCACGGTCCCGTATGCGTCTCGCATTGCGCTCTTCACTTTCCGTTCGGCCTGGGCTCGGCGGGCCGAGCCCAGGCATCCGACGCCGAGCTCGTGGCCGGGCCTCCCCTGGCCGCGCCCGTGACGTGGACGGCGCTCCGCGCCCGTCTTCGTCGAGTTCAGTTACAATCGTAACTATGAAATCTGCGGCGTAGCGCGCGTTATTTGATCCGTCTACGCACCCCCATGCCGCGGCCCATCCGGTCCCCTCACCCAAGGATGACAAGGCCGCGGACTGTTCATGGTCCCGCACGTCCTTGTCGCAGACTGCAGTTTGGCTGTCCCCACGGCTGACGATCACTGTCCCCCCATAGGTCTTCGTTGTCAGGATAAAACGCGCCGATGCCCGAACGCCCCTCAGCTCACACTTGGTCCCGGTCCGCCGCTCGCAAGCTGATGCTCAGCGACGCCATCATGGTGTTCTTGGCCCTGACCACAGCCAACATCTGGCGCTTCGGCCTGACCCGCGAGCAGCTCCACGTGGACGAGACCGCCACCTCCTACTGGTCCGTGACGGCCATCATCGCCGTGGTCTGGTGGGTCTTCCTGGGTCTGTGGGGGTCCCGCTCACCCGGCATTCTCGGCCAGGGATTCGAGGAGTACAAGCGCACCGTCTCCGCAACGCTGTCTCTCTTCGGCGCCATCGCCATCCTGTCCTACCTCTCCCGCGTGGACACGTCCCGCGGCTACGTCGCCATCGCCCTCCCGGCAGGCCTGCTCCTCCTGCTCCTCTCGCGTGCGTTCTGGCGCCGGAGGCTCATCCAGGCGCGTCTCGCTGGCCACTGGAACTACCGAGTCATGCTCCTCGGCAGCCCGAGCAGCGTGCTCCACCTGCACTCGTCCCTGTCCGCCCATCCCCAGGCGGGATACGACCCGATCGTCGCGTACCTCCCCGGCTTCTCCCGGACCGCGCCGAACGGTGACGAGCTTCCCCTGCCCGTGGCCGGCACAAGCCTCCAGGTGGACGGCATTCTCGCCGCCATCGAGGACTACCGCCTCGACGCGGTGGCCATCTCCTCGAGCGCGTCACTGTCCCCGCGCGCCATCCGCCGGCTCGGATGGGAGCTCGCGGACCGCCACATCCGGCTGATCATGGCGCCCGCGCTGACCGACGTCGCCGGCCCCCGCATCCACACCCAGCCCATCGCCGGCCTGCCGCTCATCCACGTCTCGACTCCCCGCCTCAGCGGCATCAACGCATTCCTCAAGCGCTCCTTCGATGTCGTCCTCGCCTCGCTCGCGGCGATCCTCCTCTCCCCCGTCCTCATTGCCACGGCCCTCGCCGTCAAGCTGGACTCCCCGGGGCCTGTGGTCTTCAACCAGGAGCGAGTGGGCAAGAATGGCAAGCGCTTCCAGATGCACAAGTTCCGTTCGATGGTCACCGACGCGGAGACCAAGGTCTCGGCGCTCGCCCCCGAGACGGATGCGGGAAACGAGGTCCTCTTCAAGATCAAGGACGACCCGCGCATCACCCGCGTCGGCCGCTTCATCCGCCGCTACTCCATTGACGAGCTGCCCCAGATCCTCAATGTCCTCAAGGGCGAGATGAGCCTCGTGGGCCCGCGCCCACCGCTTCCGCGCGAGGTCGCGAAGTACGAGGACCATGTGCACCGCCGCCTCCTCGTCCAGCCGGGCATCACGGGCCTCTGGCAGGTCTCTGGGCGCTCGGACCTCTCCTGGAACGACACGGTCCGCCTGGACCTCTACTATGTCGAGAACTGGTCCCTCGCGCAGGACGTCCTCATCATCTTCAAGACGTTCCGGGCGGTCGTGGCGTCCAAGGGCGCGTACTAGCCTCCCTTCTCTGCACGACGACGGCGCCTGGCGGCCCCTCTCCCCCGCGGAGATCTACCCCTCGAGGATGACAACGGCCTGGGCTACGGGCTCGTCGTGCGTCAAGGAGACGTGCCACCGTGTGGCCCCGAGCTGAGCCGCCCGGTCCGCGCAGGTCCCCGTGAGGCGGATAACCGGGGGCTCGCCCCGGCCGCCCTCGATCACGGCGTCGTGCCACGCCAGGCCCCCGGGTGCGCCCAGCGCCTTGGCCAGTGCCTCCTTGGCGGCGAACCGGGCCGCCAGGGATCGGGCTGTGAGGCCCTCGCTCTCCTTCGCCGTGAAGAGCCGCCCGACCAGCGCGGGCGTGCGGCGGATCGTCTCCGCGAAGCGCTCGATGTTCACGACGTCGATGCCGATTCCCCGGATCACGATCTCCCCTTCCTGTGGTTCGCGTTCCCTGCCGTGCCCCGTCTGCGTGGGCTGCGGACTGCGCCACCCCATTCTGACACCCGGGCCGCACCACGGCGGCACCCCCACGGAAACGGCGCCCCCGCTCGCCCCTGGGCAGGGGCGGGCGGGAGCGCCGTCGTCGTTCTCTCTGAGGGAGGGCTACTCCACCGTGACCGACTTCGCGAGGTTGCGGGGCTGGTCCACGTCGTAGCCCTTCGCGCCGGCGAGGGCTGCCGCGAAGATCTGGAGCGGAACCGTCGCGAGGAGCGGTGCCAGGAGGGGCTGCGTCTCCGGGATGAAGAAGACCTCCTCGGCGTACGCCTTGACGGCCTCGTCCCCCTCCTCCGCGATGACAAAGGTGCGGGCGCCGCGGGCGCGGACTTCCTGGATGTTGGAGACGACCTTCGCGTGGAGCGAGTCGCGGCCGCGGGGTGACGGCACGACGATGAAGACCGGCTGGCCCTCTTCGATGAGCGCGATCGGGCCATGCTTGAGCTCGCCGGCAGCGAAGCCCTCCGCGTGGATGTAGGCGATCTCCTTGAGCTTCAGGGCACCCTCAAGGGCCACGGGGAAGCCGACGTGGCGGCCGAGGAAGAGCACGGAGTCCGCGTCCTTCATCGAGCGGGCCAGTTCGCGGATTGGGTCTGCGTTGTCGAGGACGGACTGGATCTTCGCGGGAATCTTGTTGAGGTCCGCGAGGATGTCCTTGATCTCGCCCTGGAACTTGTTGCCGCGCAGCTGGGCCAAGTACAGGCCGAGGAGGTAGGCGGCGACGATCTGCGCGAGGAACGCCTTCGTGGAAGCCACGGCGATCTCGGGTCCTGCATGCGTGTAGAGCACGGCATCGGACTCGCGCGGGATCGTGGAGCCGTTCGTGTTGCAGATGGCCATGGTGCGCGCGCCCTGTTCGCGGGCGTAGCGGACGGCCATGAGCGTGTCCATCGTCTCGCCGGACTGGGAGAGGGAGACGACGAGGGTCGTCGGCGTGATGATCGGCTCGCGGTAGCGGAACTCGTGTGCGAGCTCCACCTCGGTGGGAATGCGGCACCACGTCTCGATGGCGTACTTGGCAACGTGGCCTGCGTAGGCCGAGGTGCCGCAGGCGAGGACGATGATCTTGTCGATCTTCTTGAGCTCTTCGGGGTCGATCCGCATCTCGTCGAGCGTCAGGCGCCCGTCGATGTCCGAGCGGCCCAGGAGAGTCTGGAGCACGGCCTCGGGCTGGTCGTGGATCTCCTTCTCCATGAAGGAGGGGTAGCCGTCCTTCTCGGCGGCCGCCGCGTCCCAGTCGACCGTGAACTCCTTGCCCTGGGCGGGGCTGCCGAAGAAGTCGGTGATCTCAAAGGACTCGGGCGTGATGGTGACGACCTGGTCCTGCGCAAGCTCGACGGCCCGCTTGGTGAAGTCGATGAAGCCCGAGACGTCCGAGCCGAGGAAGTTCTCGCCCTCGCCGAGCCCGATGACGAGCGGCGAGTTGCGGCGGGAGGCGACGACGACGCCCGGGTGGTCCTTGTGGATGGCCAGAAGCGTGAAGGCACCCTCAAGGCGCTGGGACGTGAGCTGCATGGCCCGCGTCAGGTCACCCTCAGACTCCGTGTCGTAGACCTTGGCGAGGAGGGCGGCGGCCACCTCGGTGTCCGTCTCGGAGACGAACTCGACCCCGTCGGCCTCAAGCGCGGCCTTGTGCTCCGCGAAGTTCTCGATGATGCCGTTGTGGATGAGCGCGAGGCTGCCGCCGTCGACGACGTGCGGGTGCGCGTTCCGGTCCGTGGGGCCGCCGTGCGTGGCCCAGCGTGTGTGGCCGATGCCCGTGTACGCGACCGGGAGGGGGCTGGCCTCGAGCTCCGCCTCAAGGTTGGCGAGCTTGCCTGCCTTCTTGCGGCTCTCGATCCCCTGGTCCGTCAGGACGGCGACGCCCGCCGAGTCGTAACCACGGTATTCGAGGCGCCGAAGCCCTTCGATGAGCACGTCGAGAGCCGAGTGCTGGTGACTGTCCGCACTGCCTGCGGCGGGGGCGTTGCCCACATATCCAACGATTCCACACATACGAGTCATCCTAGCGGGTGCGGCGGGCCTCGTCCGTGGCCAGTCGCTGGGCGTGAGGCAGAATTGCGGAGTGACCTCCGAATCCGAACTTCTCTCCTCCCGTGCCCCGGGCAGCCAGGGCTTCACTCCCTTCGTGGAGCTGAGCCGCGAGGACTGGGCGCGCCTCTCCAACGACCTGGAGCAGCCCCTCGACGCTGCTGATATCGCGCATCTGCGAGGAACGGGAGACCGCCTGGACCTTCGCGAGGTGGCCGAGGTGTATCTCCCGCTCTCCCGCCTCCTCAACCTGTACGTCTCGGGCGCCGAGCAGCTCCACCGCGCCACGAGCACCTTCCTCAAGGACGACGTCGAGCGCACGCCGTTCGTCATCGGCGTAGCGGGCTCCGTGGCGGTCGGGAAGTCGACGACGGCGCGCGTGCTGCGCGAGCTCCTCCGCCGCTGGCCGGGGACGCCGAACGTCGAGCTCGTGACCACGGACGGCTTCCTCTACCCGAACGCCGAACTGGAGCGCCGGGGCCTCATGCAGCGCAAGGGCTTCCCCGAGTCGTACGACCGACGCCGCCTGCTGCGGTTCGTCAGCGAGGTCAAGTCCGGCGCGGACGAGGTGCGCGCACCTTGGTACAGCCATTTGACGTATGACATTGTCCCTGAGCGCGAGGTGATCGTCCGGCGGCCTGACGTCCTCATCGTCGAGGGCCTCAACGTGCTGGCACCCGCGAGGCTGCGCAGCGACGGGACGCAGGGGCTCGCCCTGAGCGACTTCTTCGACTTCTCGATCTACGTCGATGCCCCGACGGCCTCAATTGAACGGTGGTACATCGAGCGGTTCATGAAGCTCCGCAGCGGCGCCTTCAGCGACCCTGACTCCTACTTCCACCGCTATGCGACCCTCTCGGACGAGGAGGCCGCAGCGACGGCCAAGGGCATCTGGACGCGGATCAACGAGCCCAACCTGCGAGAGAACGTCATTCCGACGCGCGGACGCGCAAAACTCGTCCTCTCCAAGGGGCCGGACCACGGCATCCGGCGAATGCTCCTCCGCAAAACCTAGAGGCGACCTCCCGGAAGGCCGCACCCCCTCCCCATGATGTCCGACACATCCGCTGGAAAGGGCCCTAACAGCTTTCCTTCCTGCCCATAAGACTTTAAGCTGAGTGAATGCTTAAAGGATTCAAAGACTTCATCATGAAGGGCAACGTCGTCGACCTTGCCGTCGCCGTCATTCTTGGCGCCGCATTCAGCAAGGTCATCGACGCGCTTGTCGCGAACGTGCTCATGCCGCTCATCGCGCGCCTGTTCCAGTCCCCCAACTTCGACAGCTTCCTCGCATGGGGCGACGTCAAGGTTGGTGTGCTGCTCACCGCCATTATCAACTTCCTCATCGTCGCGGCGGCTCTGTACTTCGTCGTCGTCATGCCGATGAACAAGATGATCGAGCGCCGCAACCGCAAGCTCGGCATCAACCCGACCGAGGAAGAGGCAGACCCGCAGGTCGCTCTCCTCACGGAGATCCGCGACGCGCTTCGCACCCGCTGATCCCGCTGACCGCACCTAGCATCAGCGCGCTGCGGCGGCCATTCGCCCGGCTCGTCTGACGCAGGGACACAAAGGCGGCCCTCCCCAACCCGGGGAGGGCCGCCTTTTTTGCGTCTGTTCTGCCTCTGGCGGGCGCGGCCCGCATCAAGCAGGGCGGGCAACTGCCGACCCCAGCACCAGGGGCGGGCCGCCGGGCCCGCCCCTGGATTGCTCAGAGCGCCAGCTCGCGCCGGACCACGTCGGCGAGCTCGTCCGCTTTGGCCTGGGCCGTGTCCGCGTCGGGGGCCTCGACCATGACTCGCACGAGCTGCTCCGTGCCGGAGGCCCGCAGGAGGACGCGGCCCGTCTCGCCGAGCTCGGCCTCCACCGCCGCCACAGCGGACTGGACGGTCTCGTTGGAGGAGACGCGCGCCTTGTCCACGTCCTTGACGTTGATGAGGACCTGCGGCAGGCGCGTCATGAGCTGTGAGAGCTCCTTGAGGCTCTTGCCCGTCTGGGCCACGCGCGCGGCAATCTGCAGGCCGGTGAGGACGCCGTCGCCCGTCGTCGCGAAATCCGCAAAGATGACGTGGCCGGACTGCTCGCCGCCCAGGTTGAAGCCGCCGTCCCGCATGCCCTCAAGGACGTAGCGGTCCCCGACGGCCGTCTGCTTGACCGTGATCCCCGCCTCCGTGAGGGCGAGCTTGAGCCCAAGGTTGCTCATGACGGTGGCGACGAGCGTGTCGTCGGCGAGCTTGCCCGCCTCTTTGAGCGCGAGAGCGAGGATCGTCATGATCTGGTCGCCGTCCACGACCGTGCCCTCGTGGTCCACGGCAAGGCAGCGGTCGGCGTCGCCGTCGTGCGCAATGCCGAGGTCCGCGCCGTGCTCGACGACGGCCGCCTGAAGCTTCTCGAGGTGGGTGGACCCGTATCCCTCGTTGATGTTGATGCCGTTGGGCTCTGCGCCGATGACGATGACCTTGGCGCCCGCGTCCGTGAAGACCTCGGGCGAGCAGCCGCTTGCGGCCCCGTGCGCGCAGTCGAGGACGACGGTCAGGCCGTCGAGCCGGTGCGGAAGTGTGGAGAGAAGGTGGAGGACGTAGCGGTCCTCGGCGTCGGAGAAGCGGCGGATCTGACCGACGGCACCGCCGGTGGGACGCGGGGCCGGCTGCTCAAGCTGTGCCTCGATGCGGTCCTCCAGCTCGTCGGAGAGCTTCTTGCCGCCGCGGGCCAGGAACTTGATGCCGTTGTCCGGGGCCGGGTTGTGCGAGGCAGAGATCATGACGCCGAAGTCCGCGTCGAGGTCCGCCACGAGGAAGGCGGTGGCCGGCGTGGGAAGGACGCCCGCGTCGTAGACGTCCACGCCGCTCGCTGCGAGTCCCGCCTCGATCGCGGCGGAGATGAACTCGCCGCTGATGCGGGGGTCGCGGGCGACGACGGCGACGGGCCGCTCGCGCTTCGACTCCTCCCGCCCCAGGACCACGGCAGCAGCCTGAGCCAGGCCCATCGCCAATTCTGGCGTGATGAGCTCGTTCGCTTTTCCTCGCACGCCATCCGTGCCAAATAACCTAGTCATCGGCTATATCCTAGGCCGTTTGGGCGTGTTCGCGCGACGCCGGCGGGCAGGGAGCGCCCGCGTCTGAGCCGCCGCGGCCCGGTCCCGTGCGGCGTCGGGGCGGGCGCCGGGGCGCCGTCGCGGATCAGCGCACCTGTGAGGCCGCCTCACGGTCCAGGAGGACGAGGACGCTCGGATGAGATCGAAGCGCCGTGGCCGGGCAGTGCTCCCCCACGGGCCCCTGAATCATGGCGGACACAGCCTCGGCCTTGCCCGCACCGCTGGCCACGAGAACAATCTGCCGCGCCTCCCGAATGGTCCCGATCCCCTGAGTGAGACACTCCTGTGGGACGTCCTCGATTCGGCCGCCGAAGAACCTCGCGTTGTCCCGCCGGGTGCGTTCGTCGAGCCTCTGCCTGCGCGTCCGGCTCTGGAACGAGGAGCCCGGCTCATTGAACCCAATATGCCCATTTGCCCCGATGCCCAGGATCTGGATGTCGACGCCCCCTGCGGCCTGGATGGCCCGCTCGTAGGCACGGCACTCGGCGTCGGCATTCCTCGCCCCACCGTCCAGGACGTGCACGCGCGCGGGATCCAGCCCGAGCGGTCGTGTGACCTCCCGGTCCACCACGCTCCTGTAGCTCTGCGGGTGCGCGGGATCGAGGCCAAGGTACTCGTCGAGGGCGAAGGCCGTGACGCGGCGGGGGTCGAACCGGGCCTCGGCGGACGCGCGGGCCAGGCTCGCGTACAGGTGCTCAGGGCTTGACCCCGTGGCCAGTCCCAGCACGGGATCGGGGCGAGACGCGAGGGCGTCGATGACCGCTCGGGACCCCGTCTCGCCGGCGGCCTCTGCGCTGTCCTCGACGATGATCTCCATGCGGCGCATTTTACCGGCCAGGGGTGAACGGGCGCCCCCGGGCGTCCGCACCGCCGCGGGGCTAGAATCAGGGCGCAGGGGCCCGCGCCCCGGAATCCTCGTGGAAAGGCGCCTCGTGAACGTGCTCCCCCTTCAGGACGCCCTCCGCGCGCAGGGCACCCTTGAGCCGCCGCGTTCCAGCGCCCCACGCACCTCCACCGAGCCCCCCGCTGCGCGCGTCCTCGTGCACTCCGGGCGGCCGTGGACCGCGGGGGCTCCGGAGTGGGCGCTCGTGGAGGAGGGCGTGATCGTCCGCAGCGGCGTGGGCTCGGGCTGGCGGGATGCGGCCTTCCGGCACGACGACGGCCTTGCGGTGCTCGACGCCGGCGGGATGACCCTGACGCCGGCCTTCGTCGACAACCACGTGCACGGGGCGGCCGGCTGCTCATTCGAGGACCCGGACGGGCATCGGGCGATTGCGGCCGAGCACGCTCGTCACGGGACGGCCGCCCTCACGGCGTCACTCGTTGCAGCCCCTCCCGCCTCGCTTGAGATCTCAGCCGCGAGGATCGCCGCCGCGCGAGCCGAGATTCCCTCGCTCGCTGGCATCCACTTCGAGGGCCCCTGCCTCTCCCGGCTGCACAAGGGCGCGCACGCGGAGCACGCGCTGATCCGCCCCACTCGCGCCCTCGCGGAGCGGCTCCTGGAGGCCTCCGCCGGAGCACTCCGACAGGTCACACTGGCCCCCGAGCTCGACGAAGGGCTCGTCGTCACTCGATACCTCGTCTCGCAGGGGGTTCGTGTGGCGGTGGGCCACACCGACGCCGACTACGACACGGCGCGGGCCGCGTTCGACGCGGGGGCCAGTATTCTCACCCACGCCTTCAACGCCATGCGAGGGCTGCACCATCGCGCCCCGGGCCCCATCGCCGCGGCGCTCGACTCCTCCCACGTCACGGTGGAGCTCATCGCGGACGGGATCCACGTCCACCCGCCGATGGCTCGCCTGCTCTTCGCGTCGGCGCCCGGCCGGATCGCGCTCATCACCGACGCCATGGCGGCGACGGGGCGCCCCGACGGCCACTACCTGCTCGGAGGGCTCGGCGTCACCGTGCGGGAGGGGGTGGCCCGCCTCGACGAGGGCGGCGCCATCGCCGGCAGCACCCTCACCATGGACCGAGCTGTGCTCAACGTCATGGACTGGGGCGTTCCAGCGGAGGAGGCTGTACGGGCGGCGACCGTCACGCCTGCTGCCGCGCTCGGCCTGGATCGCGTTCCCGGTTTCGAGGGAGCTGGTCTTCTTGTCCCGGGGAGCCCCGCGCCCCTTCTCCTGGGCTGAGCCGGCCGCGCCCCACCGCGGGCAGGACGCCGCCCACACTGAGTTCGAGGGAGACGGCCCTCCAAGGGGGGATCCGAGTTAACCGCTTAATTGATCCTCAGGCCCCGGTGCGCTGCACCGGGTCCCCGAACGCGGGAAGGCCCCGCCACTTCCGTGACGGGGCCTTCCTGTGAAGCGCGAGGATTTAGCGCTTCGAGTACTGCGGAGCCTTGCGGGCCTTCTTGAGGCCTGCCTTCTTGCGCTCGATGACGCGAGCGTCGCGCGTCAGGTAGCCGGCCTTCTTGAGCGCCGGGCGGTTGTTCTCCCGGTCGATCTCGTTGAGGGCACGGGCAATGCCCAGGCGAAGCGCGCCGGCCTGGCCGGAGGGGCCGCCGCCGTCGATGCGGGCGAGGACGTCGTACGCGCCATCAAGCTCAAGGAGCTTGAACGGCTCGTTGACATCCTGCTGGTGCAGCTTGTTCGGGAAGTAGTCAGCCAGCTCGCGGCCGTTGATCTTCCACTGGCCCGAGCCGGGCACGAGGCGGACGCGGGCGATAGCCTGCTTGCGGCGCCCAACGGCCCCGCCGCCGACCGTCAGCTCGCCGCGCTCGCGCTTGGCTGCCGAGGCGGACTGCTCCGGGGACTCGGACGTGTAGCTGGTCAGCTGCTCTTCGGTGTTCTCTACGAGCTCTTCAGTGTTCTGAGCCACGGTGTCTCCTTGATTCTCTGGTTACTGGGTGGCCAGGACTACTGAGCGACCTGGGTGATCTCAAAGGCCTTGGGCTGCTGAGCAGCGTGCGGGTGCGTGGGACCCGCGTAGACCTTGAGCTTGGACATGAAGACGTCGTTGAGCTTGTTCTTCGGGAGCATGCCGCGAACAGCCTTCTCGACGGCGCGAGTCGGGTGCTTGGCAAGCATCTCGGTGTAGTTCATCGACGAGAGGCCGCCCGGGTAACCCGAGTGGCGGTAGGCCCGCTTCTGCTCGAGCTTGGAGCCGGTGAGGGCAACCTTCTCGGCGTTGATGATGATGACGAAGTCGCCCATGTCCTGGTGGGGAGCAAAGGTCGGCTTGTGCTTACCGCGCAGCAGGGTCGCGGTGTGGGTGGCAAGACGGCCGAGAACGACGTCAGTGGCGTCGATGACGTGCCACTGGCGGTCTGCGTCGCCGGGCTTCGGAGTGTACGTACGCACAGTTATTGCCTTACGTTGTTGTTGACGGTGGCCGCGGGCCCGTGAGAGGACCCGAGGCTGAGATCGCTTCGATCAGTGCGTAGGACGTCCGCGAACTCAGGTGAGGACTGAGCCCGCCGCCGCACCCTGGCTAACGGCACCGATCCGCCACGGCTACACGACCCTGCAACTGGGCCACCGGCGGAGGTTCTGCCGAAACAGGACACGCACAACGACTCTCCATCTTACCGCACTCCCCCACTTCCGCCCAAGTCGGGCGTCCGCAGGGCGCGCGTGACGGCATTGCGGGCCGCCAGCTCGGCGTCCGGCGGGTAGGAAATCCCCTCCAGAACCAGACCGTGCGGCGGCGCCATGGCGGGCACGGGCCCCTGCCACTGCCCCGCGAGCCGTGCCGCGATCCGCTCAGGTCCGCTCTCCCCCCGGCCGACGACGGCGAGGGCCGCCACGATCATCCTGATCATGTGATGACAGAACGCGTCCGCGGTGATCCTCACCTGGACGAGGCCGTCCGCACCGCGCCCCACGGCGGCCGACGTGACGCCGCGGATCGTCGTCGCCCCTTCCCTCGGCTTGCAGAAGGAGGCGAAGTCATGGACGCCCGCGAGCAGGCGAGCAGCCGAGGCCATGGCGTCAATGTCGAGCCGCTCGGGCACCCACCAGGCCGTGTGCCGGCTGACGGGGTCCCACGCGCTCCGGTCGTCGGCGATGCGGTAGGAGTAGGTCCGGTCCAGCGCCGAGAAGCGGGCGTCAAACGCCGGGTGCGCCTGCGCTGCCCTCTGGACGACGACGGAGCCGCGGAGTGACCCGAGGACCCGCGCCAAGGTCCCGTCGAGCCGCCGCACGAGAGCCGCCTCGAGACCGTCCGGTGAACGTCCGATCACGCGCCCGGCCTGCTCCTCCGTGAGGTCGAAGTGGACCACCTGGTGCCGCGCGTGGACACCAGCATCCGTGCGGCCGGCCACCACGACGCGGACGGGCGCGCGCACGATCATCTCCAAAGCGTCCTCCAGGGTCTCCTGGACGGTGCGCAGGCCCGGCTGGCGGGCCCAGCCGTGGAACTCGGTGCCGTCGTAGCCGAGCGTGAGCGCGATCCGAATCACGCGATCCTCCTCATGAGGTCTCCGGGGCGGGGTGGTGTGCGGGCGAGTCCGAGCAGGGAGGCATGGGCTCGAAGCGCAGACGCCGAAGGCGCGCTCCGTCTGGGACGAAACGCGCCTTCGGGCGGGACGGCGGCGTCAGGCCGCCGAGAGCACGTGCTACTCGGCCTCGGTGGCCTCAGCCGGCTGCTCGGCGTTCTGCTCGGCAGGCTTCTCAGCGGCAGCCTTCGTGGCGTTGGACGCCTCGCGGACCACAGCCTGCTTCGGGGACACGGGCTCGAGAACGAGCTCGATGACCGCCATGGGGGCGTTGTCGCCCGCGCGGTTGCCGATCTTCGTGATGCGCGTGTAGCCGCCCTCGCGCTGCGCCATGGCCGGAGCGATCTCGTCGAAGAGCTCGCGAACGACGAGCTTGTCGGAGATCGAGCGGAGAACGCGGCGGCGAGCCGCCAGGTCGCCGCGCTTGGCGAACGTGATGAAGCGCTCGGCGACGGGGCGAAGGCGCTTGGCCTTCGTCACGGTCGTCGTGATGCGCTTGTGCTCGAAGAGCTGGGCGGAAAGGTTCGCGAGCATGAGACGCTCGTGCGCCGGTCCGCCTCCGAGGCGGGGACCCTTAGTGGGCGTAGGCATGGTATTTCTCCTTGTTGTACTCCGCGAGGCGCCTCAGCGCCCGGGAAACCGATGTGGTGGCGTCGAGCAGGCCGTCTACTGGAGCTCGTCGTTGTTGCTGAAGACCGATTCCTCTTCGATCTCCTGCGCACGAGCGGCGAGATCGAACCCTGGAGGCGAGTCCTTGAGGGCGAGGCCGAGCTCAACGAGCTTGTCCTTGACCTCGTCGATGGACTTGGCACCGAAGTTGCGGATGTCCATGAGGTCTGCCTCGGAGCGGGAGACAAGCTCGCCAACCGAGTGGATGCCCTCACGCTTGAGGCAGTTGTACGAGCGCACCGAGAGCTCAAGCTCCTCGATGGGCAGCGCCAGGTCTGCCTGCGCGGACTGGTCCACGGGGCTCGGGCCGATCTCGATGCCCTCAGCGGCGGTGTTCAGCTCGCGAGCCAGGCTGAACAGCTCCACGAGGGTGGAGCCCGCCGAGGCGATGGCGTCCCGCGGGGAGATGGCGGCCTTGGTCTCGACGTCGACGATGAGCTTGTCGAAGTCGGTCCGCTGCTCGACGCGAGTCGCCTCGACGCGGAACGTCACCTTGAGAACGGGCGAGTAGATCGAGTCAACCGGGATGCGGCCGATCTCCTGATCTGCGGACTTGTTGAGAGCCGCCGAGACGTAGCCGCGGCCGCGCTCGATGGTGATCTCCAGCTCAAAGCGGCCCTTGTCGTTGAGGGTCGCGATGTGCAGGTCCGGGTTGTGGATCTCGACGCCGGCGGGCGGCGCGATGTCCGCTGCCGTGACGACGCCGGGGCCCTGCTTGCGCAGGTAGGCGACGACGGGCTCGTCGTGCTCAGACGAGACCGACAGGTTCTTGATGTTGAGGACGATCTCGGTGACGTCCTCCTTGACACCCTCGACAGTGCTGAACTCGTGGAGCACGCCGTCCAGGCGGATGCTCGTGACAGCGGCCCCCGGGATCGAGGAGAGCAGGGTGCGGCGGAGGGAGTTTCCGAGCGTGTAGCCGAAGCCGGGCTCGAGCGGCTCGATGGTGAACCGCGAACGGTTCTCTGACACGACTTCTTCAGTCAGCGTGGGGCGCTGTGCAATGAGCACGTGGTCTTCCTTTCGGCGTGCGTCCGCTATATGACGCAACACAAGTGGTGGAAAGGTCTGACGGCGTGGCACCGTCTGGCGGGCGCATCACCCGCCGGGCTCAGCCCTGGCTGTCAGGGTTGAGGACACCGGCGGGTGACACGGACTGAGGAAACTAGCCGCGGCGGCGCTTCGGCGGGCGGCAGCCGTTGTGAGCGCTCGGCGTGACGTCCTGGATCGTGCCGATCTCAAGGCCCGTGGCCTGGAGGGAGCGGATCGCCGTCTCGCGGCCCGAGCCCGGGCCCTTGACGAAGACGTCGACCTTGCGGACGCCGTGATCCTGAGCCTTCTTGGCTGCGGACTCGGCGGCCATCTGAGCGGCGTACGGGGTCGACTTGCGCGAACCCTTGAAGCCGACCTCGCCCGAGGAGGACGAGGAGATGACGGCACCGGTGGTGTCCGTGATCGAGACGATCGTGTTGTTGAACGTGCTCTTGATGTGCGCCTGGCCCATCGAGATGTTCTTCTTGTCCTTGCGGCGCGGCTTGCGGACCGCTGCGCGGGTCTTCGGGGGCATATCTCTCCTACGAAATCTTGGGTCTTGGTGCGACTGCCTGGTCCATCACCGTGGTCATCCCTCGAGCGAGGGGTGACACGACGGGGAGGATCAGCGGCCGGCCTTCTTCTTGCCTGCGACGGTGCGCTTCGGGCCCTTGCGGGTACGAGCGTTGGTCTTGGTGCGCTGGCCGCGCACGGGAAGGCCGCGGCGGTGGCGGAGGCCCTCGTAGGAGCCGATCTCGACCTTGCGGCGGATATCGGCGGAGACCTCGCGGCGGAGGTCGCCCTCGACCTTGAAGTTGCCCTCAATGTAGTCGCGGAGCTGAACGAGCTGCTCGTCCGTCAGATCCTTCACGCGGATGTCGCGGGAAATGCCCGTCTCCGCGAGCGTCTGCTCTGCACGGGTCTTGCCCACGCCGTAGATGTAAGTAAGCGCAATGACGACCCGCTTCTCGCGCGGGATGTCAACGCCAGCCAGACGTGCCATATGGCAGTCCTCCTTGGTTGTTCAAACGGAGGTGTGTAGCAAGACATCCGGATCCGTGGATCCGGCCCCGGCCTCCGCACCGGGGGTGTGTGTTGACGCGCTCCAACACTGTCTTGCCTTGAATGGTGATACGACGCGTGGGCGGCGAACGGGCTGGCTCATGGCCAGCGGGCGTTCGGCCCGGGTGCGCAGCACTCGGCCTTCAGGCCGAACGCTGCCTACTTGTAGCGGTAGACGATCCGGCCGCGGCTGAGGTCGTAGGGGCTGAGCTCCACGACGACCCGGTCCTCCGGGAGGATGCGGATGTAGTGCTGCCGCATCTTGCCTGAGATGTGGGCCAGCACGATGTGCCCGTTGCTCAGTTCAACGCGGAACATCGCGTTGGGGAGAGCCTCGGTTACCGTGCCCTCGGTCTCAATGACGCCGTCCTTCTTGGCCATGTCCTCCGCTAACGTTGGGGTTTGGCGGCTCAGGCCGCCCTGGGGTTCGCGCTCCAGCCGGGGCCGCAGCGCGGGGTGCCGTAAGCCGCGTTCGGACGCACGCACGCGCACGCCAGACTTCACGGAGAGACACCCAACGTCTCACTATATCCCATGGCCACCCCGCAAGCCACCCCCGCTGGCCCGCGGTGGACGGGAGGGGCTGCCCCGGCGTCGCGCACCTGACCCGCGCTGGAACTCTGCGTGAACACTCCGTTCCTGGCCCCGAATCCCCCCTAGCCCCCCTCCCACAGGTGATGAGATACATCCTGGCGCGCCACTCGGCGCCGCCCCGGCGGGCTGACCCACACCCGCCCGCATTCCGCCAGCGGAGCCCCCGGCCGCGCGATCTCGTCTTCAGGAGCACACCCGTGGCTTCCACCTCCGCACCTCCGAGGCGCCCGGCGCCCTCGCGGGCCGAGCAGCCAGCTCGACCGTCGCAGCGCCCGCGGCCTCGCCGGCTCTCCGGCTCCCCGGGCCGCCGCACGATGGCCGCCTGGCTCACGTTCGCCTCGTTCGTCCTCCCGAACCTCGCGCTCATCGTCGCGTTCACGTATGTGCCGCTCGTGCAGAACATCGGCTTCTCCACGCTCGACTGGCCATTCGGCTCGGACTCAGCGACCCGGATCGGGCTCGGCAACTACGTCGAGTTCTTCACGAGCGAGTCCGGCCAGGACGTCTGGCGCCGCACCGCCATCTTCACCGCGGCCACCGTGGGCGGCTCCATGGTGCTCGGCCTCACCCTGGCCCTGCTGCTCAACTCAAAGGTGCGCGGCCAGGGCTTCTTCCGCGCCACCGTGTTCGCGCCCTACGTCCTCTCCGGCGTCGGTGTCGGCCTCGTGGCTCTCTTCGTCTTCAACCCGACGTATGGCCTCCTGGCGCAGGTCATGCGGGTCCTGGGCTTCGCGTCTCCCCAGTGGATCCTCAACCCGGACCTGTCGCTCCTCATGGTGATCATCGTCTACGTGTGGAAGAACGCGGGCTACTGCGCGCTCGTGTACCTCGCCGGGCTGCAGGGCATCAACCAGGACGTCCTCGACGCCGCGGCCCTCGACGGGGCCTCTCCCGCCCGGGGCTTCTTCTCCATCACGCTGCCGCTGCTCAGCCCCACGACGTTCTTCCTCCTCGTGACCACCCTGCTCAACTCGCTCCAGGCCTTCGACCTGCTGCGGACCATCAAGCCCTCCGGCGACGGGGTCAACACGCTCATCTTCGAGAGCTACATCCAGGTGTTCGGCGGCCCGGGCCGTGCGGGCTACTCGGCGGCGATCTCCGTGGTCCTCTTCGTCGTCCTCCTCGTCGTCACCCTCGCCCAGCTGCGCTTCGTCGAGAAGAAGGTGCACTACTCATGAGCCGTTCCGCACGCATGGCGGCGCCCAGCCGCACTCCCGGCCTCGTAGGCACGTACCTCGCCCTCGGGCTGGCGGTCCTCATCATCGTCCTGCCGCTGCTCATCATGGTGTTCGGGTCCTTCATGCCCGCGAAGGACATCGTCACGCTGATGCCTCACCTCCTGCCCTCGGAGTGGACGATGGACAACTACAGGAAGGTCTCCGGCCACGTCCCGCTCGGCCGCCTCCTGCTCAACTCCCTCGCCGTCACGGCCATCGGCACAGCCATCAAGGTCTTCCTGGCGCTGACCACGGCCTACGCGCTCGTGTTCATCAACGTCCGGTTCAAAGGCGTCATCTTCGCGCTGATCCTCGTGGCCCTCATGGTGCCGCCTCAGGTGTCGATGCTCCCGAACTACCAGCTCATCTCAAGCATGGGCGGCGTCAACACGCTCTGGGGCATCATCCTGCCGGGCCTGGGCACGGCATTCGGCACCTTCCTCTTGAGGCAGCAGTTCCTGAGCATCCCGGCCTCGGTCATGGAGGCCGCTGAGCTCGACGGCGCGAGCCACCTCCGGCGCCTCTTCCAGATCGCGGCCCCCGTCTCCCTCCCGACCATCGCGACCGTCACCCTCGTGACACTCGTCAACGAGTGGAACGACTACCTCTGGCCCCTCGTCATCACGAACGACCCCCAGAACATGACCCTCCCCGTGGGGCTCGCCTACCTGCAGTCCGCCGAGTCCTCGGCCGGCGGCTACGGCATCCTCATGGCCGGCGCGGTGCTCGTGATCGTGCCCGTCCTCGTCGTCTTCACCCTCCTCCAGCGCAATATCGTCGCTGGACTCACGCGCGGGTCAGTCACCGGCTGATTGCCCTGCCCGACGGCGGCCTGGCGGACCGCGGCCGCCGTCGTCGACCTCAACCCGATTCCAGGCTCCATGCGCACCCAGCAGTTCACCCCTCCCACCGAAGGACACACCATGAAGAACGTCACCCGACGCACCGTCTTGTCGCTCAGCGCCGCCGGCGCCGCCGCCGCCTTCCTCTCCGCATGTGGAGGCCCCTCCACGTCCGGCGGGGGCTCCTCCGCCGCTCCCACGGCCGCGAGCCTCGAGGGGGTCAAGCCCGCAAGCGAGATCCAGTTCTGGAGCAACCACCCCGGCCAGTCCAGCGAGATCGAGAAGTCGATCATCGCAGCGTTCGAGAAGGCCAACCCGGGCATCAAGGTCAAGCTCATCACCGCCGGAAAGAACTACGAGGAGGTGTACCAGAAGTTCAACACGGCCTATGCGAGCGGCAACGCGGGCGACGTCGTCGTGGCCTCGGACGCGACCTGGTTCAAGTACTTCCTCAACAAGCAGATCATCCCGCTGGACGACCTCTTCGCGAGCCAGAAGTTCGACGTCGAGGACTTCCGCACGGCCCTCCTCGAGGACTACAACTACAAGGGCAAGCACTACGGTGTGCCGTACTCCCGCTCCACCCCGGTCTTCTACTACAACAAGGACCACTTCAAGGCCGCCGGCCTCCCAGACCGCGCCCCGAAGACGTGGCAGGAGCTCGCCGAGTGGGCCCCGAAGCTCAAGGCCGCCAGCACGAAGGCCCAGCAGGTGTTCACGGTCCCGGACGCCGAGAGCTACAACGCGTGGACCCTCCAGAATGTCATCTGGGGCTACGGGGGCGGGTTCTCCAAGGATGGGGACTTCGCCCTCACGAAGTCCCCTGAGACCAAGGAGGCCGTGTCCTTCCTTCAGAAGGCCATCCACGGGGACAAGTGGGCCGCCATCGGCTCCGGCGAGCCGGCCGACCTCTTCACGTCCGGCGCCACCTCCACCGTCGTCGCGTCGACGGGCTCCCTCAAGGGCATCCTCTCCGCCGCGACGTTCAACGTGGGCGTGGGCTTCCTTCCCGGCGGGCCGAAGGAGACGGACAAGATCGTCCCCACGGGCGGCGCCGGCGTCGCGATCAACGCGAAGGCCTCCCCCGAGCGCCAGCTCGCCGCCGCGATGTTCATCAAGTTCCTCACCAACGCCGAGAATGCCGCCGCGTTCTCCAAGGCCACCGGCTACCTTCCGACGCGGACCTCAGCTGACATGAAGGACGCCATTCAGGCCACCCCCCAGCTCAAGATCGCCATCGACCAGCTGGAGAAGACGCGCCCCCAGGACGACGCGCGCGTGTTCCTCCCGGGCGGCGACCTCGAGCTCGCCAAGGCCCTCCAGGGCATGCTCACGGCGGACTCGGACCCGCAGCCCAACCTTGACGCCCTCTCCACGAAGCTGGAGGGCATCTACAACAAGGAGCTCAAGCCGCGGCTCGGCTGAGCGCGCATGCGGTGGACGGGCCACGGCTGAGCGCGCCTCCGCGAGGCGCGGCGGGGTCTGAAGGCCCCGACCGCAGAGAGGAGAAGGCCCCGACCGTATGGTCGGGGCCTTCCTGGTGCCGCCGTGGCGGGCGGCTTCCTGCTGGGGGCGTCCTTTACTCCGACAGGGGCACGGGCGTCACGCCCAGCGGCTTGAGCCGGGCGGCCCCGCCGTCGTGCGCCGTGAGGACCCAGATCCCCCGGCTGTGCACGGCGACCGTGTGCTCCCACTGCGAGGCGCGGGAGCCGTCCGTGGTGACCACGGTCCAGTCGTCATCCAGCGTCACCGTGTCGATGCCGCCGCGGACGAGCATCGGCTCGATCGCCAGGCACAGGCCCGGGCGCACCTTGGCGCCCTTGTGGCCCGTCCGGTAGTTGAGGACGTCAGGCGGCTGATGCATCGCGGTGCCGATGCCGTGGCCGACATAGTCCTCCAGGATGCCGAGCGGAGCGCCGGGCTGCGAGGAGACGAAGTCGTCGATCGCATCTCCGATGTCGCCGACATGCGAGGCGCTGGCCAGCGCCGCGATCCCCTGCCACATGGCGTCCTCGGTGACCTGAGAGAGCCTCCGGTCCTCCGGGTCCCCCTCGCCGACGATGACCGTGCGCGCGGAGTCCGCATGCCACCCGTTGACGATCGCGCCGCCGTCAATGGAGAGGATGTCGCCCTCCTCGAGGACGCGCCCGCCGGGGATGCCGTGGACCACTTCCTCATTGACGGAGACGCAGATCGTGGCAGGGAACCCGTGGTAGCCCAGGAAGTTGCTCTGGGCACCGTGCGCGTCGAGGACGCCCCGGAAGACTCCGTCGAGGTCTGCGGTGGTGATGCCGGGCCGCACAGCCGCCACGGCCGCGTCGAGCGCCTCGGCCAGGACGAGCCCGGCGCGGCGCATGGAGAGAATCTGGTCGTCGGTCTTGTACTCGATCCGCTGCCGGCCGAACATCGGCTACGCGCCGTGCTCGCGGAGCGCCGCGAGGATCCGAGCCGTGACCTCTGAGATCTCGCCCAAGCCGTCGACCTGCACGAGCAGACCGCGATCCCGGTAGACGTCCACGAGCGGCTTGGTCTCCTTGGCGTAGAGCGCGAGGCGGTGCTCAATGACCTCAGCCGTGTCGTCCGCCCGTCCCTCCTGCTCAGCACGACCGAGGAGACGCTTGACGAGCTCCTCGTTGTCGGCCGTGAGCTGGAGAACAATGTCGAGCTTCGTGCCGAGCTTCTCAAGCATCGCGTCGAGGGCGTCGACCTGCCCGCGCGTGCGGGGGTAGCCGTCCAAGAGGAAGCCGTCGGCGACGTCGTCCTGAGCCAGGCGATCCGCGACCATCGAGTTCGTCACGGAATCGGGGACGAAGTCTCCCGCGTCGATGTACTTCTTCGCCTCGACGCCGAGGGGGGTGCCCTCCTTGACGTTGAAGCGGAAGATGTCACCCGTGGAAATGGCGACGATGCCGAGCGAATCCGTGATCCGTGCAGCCTGGGTTCCCTTGCCGGACCCAGGCGGACCGATGATGAGCATGCGTGTCATCGCAACAACCCTTCGTAATGACGCTGCTGGAGCTGCGCGTCGATCTGCTTGACGGTTTCCAGTCCGACGCCGACCATGATGAGGATCGACGTGCCGCCGAACGGGAAGTTCTGATTAGCGCCGACCCACACAAGGGCGACGAGAGGCACAGCCGCGATCAGACCCAGGTACAGAGCACCCGGCAGAGTGATCCGGCTGATGACGTGCGAGAGGTACTGGGCCGTGGGTCGGCCCGCACGCACGCCGGGGATAAACCCTCCGTACTTCGTCATGTTGTCGGCAACCTCGTCGGGGTTGAACGTGATCGTGACGTAGAAGTACGTGAAGAAGATGATGAGGAGGAAGTACACGGCCATGTACACGGGGTGGTCACCGCGGACAAGGTAGGTGTTGATCCACTGAACCCATCCCGGCGGAGTCTCACCGGGACCGGTGGGCGTGTTGAACTGCGCAAGGAGCGACGGCAGGTACAGCATCGACGAAGCGAAGATGACCGGGATGACGCCCGCCATGTTGACCTTGAGCGGGATGTAGGTCGTCGTGCCACCGTAGGACCGGCGCCCGATCATGCGCTTGGCGTACTGGACCGGGATGCGCCTCTGCGACTGCTCGACGAACACGACGCCCACGACGATGGCCAGGCCGATGACGAGGACGAGTGTGAAGACGCCCCAGCCCTTGGCCTTGATGATGGCGTCCATGGCCGCAGGGAAGCCGGAGGCGATGGAGATGAAGATCAGCAGCGACATGCCGTTGCCGACGCCCCGCTCCGTGATGAGCTCGCCCATCCACATCATGAGGGCCGTACCCGCAGTCAGCGTGATGATCATGAGGAGGATCGTCACGATGTCATCGTTGGGGATCACGGGCAGGGGGCACTGGTGGTTGAAGAGCGCACCAGTGCGGGCCGTGGTGATGAGCGTCGTTGCATTGAGGATGCCGAGCGCAATGGTCAGGTACCGCGTCCACTGGGTCAGCTTCGCCTGGCCCGTCTGCCCCTCCTCATGGAGCTCCTGGAAGCGAGGGATGATGACGCGCAGAAGCTGAACGATGATGCTCGCCGTGATGTACGGCATGATGCCGAGCGCGAAGATCGAGACTTGAAGGAGCGCTCCGCCGGAGAACAGGTTGACGAATTGGTAAGCGCCGCCCTGGGTGACATTCATGTTCAGGCACTGCTGCACGTTCTCGTAGCTCACGCCCGGCGCGGGGATGAAGACACCCAGCCGGTAGATCGCAAGGATCAACAGCGTGAACAAGAGCTTGCGGCGCAAGTCCTGCGTTCGGAATGCACGGCCGATAGCGGTCAGCAAGCGTCCTCCTCAGACGTAAAACAGGTGGCGGACACGGCCGCTCCAGTAGGGTGCCCGTGCCTGGCACGGACCCAAGACAAGTAGTCTACCGGGCCTGCCCCAGGGGCGCTTTCACTCTGGGGATAACTGTCGTTGCCCGGATGCAAGGACGACCCCCGCTCCTCATGAGACGAGGAGCGGGGGTCGCAGTGCTTCGCCCGGCGAGCCGGGACCGGAGGCTCTGTTTAGAGCTCGCCGGTGATCGAGCCGCCAGCGGCGGTGATCTTCTGCTCAGCCGAAGCGGAGAAGGCGTGAACCTTCACGTCGACCTTGACGTTGATCTCGCCGGATCCGAGGACCTTGACGAGCTCGTTCTTGCGCACGGCACCCTTGGCGACGAGATCGTCGACCGTGATGGTGCCGCCCTCCGGGAAGAGCTCCTGGATGCGGTCAAGGTTGACCACCTGGAACTCGACACGGAACGGGTTCTTGAAGCCGCGAAGCTTCGGAAGGCGCATGTGCAGCGGAAGCTGCCCGCCTGCGAACCCGGCCTTGACCTGGTAACGAGCCTTCGTGCCCTTGGTGCCGCGGCCAGCCGTCTTGCCCTTGGAGCCCTCGCCACGACCCACGCGGGTCTTGGCCTTCTTGGCTCCAGGCGCCGGACGGAGGTGGTGCACCTTGAGCGCGTGCTCAGTGGTGTTCTCTGCCATTGTTACTTCGCCTCCTCGACCTGCACGAGGTGGGAAACAGTGTTGACCATGCCGACCGTCACGGCGTCAGCCTTGCGCACAACGGTGTCACCGATGTGCTTGAGGCCGAGCGACCGCAGCGTGTCGCGCTGGTTCTGCTTTCCGCCGATGCCGGAACGAATCTGAGTGATCTCGATGTTCGCGTCGTTTGCGACCAGTCGCTTAGCCATGGTCACGCACCTGCCTTTTCGTTCTGCATCGCCCGAAGGATGGACGCGGGAACGACCTCGTCGAGGGCAAGCCCGCGGCGCGCGGCAACAGCTGCCGGCTCCTCGAGGCCCTGGAGCGCCGCGACCGTCGCGTGGACGATGTTGATCGCGTTCGAGGAACCCAGCGACTTCGAGAGGACGTCGTGGATGCCAGCGCACTCGAGCACGGCGCGGACGGGACCACCGGCGATAACACCGGTACCCGGCGATGCCGGACGCAGGAGCACGACGCCGGCAGCGGCCTCGCCCTGGACGATGTGCGGGATGGTGCCGCCGATGCGGGGGACCCGGAAGAAGGACTTCTTGGCCTCCTCGACCGCCTTGGCGATCGCGGCGGGAACTTCCTTGGCCTTGCCGTAGCCGACACCGACCATGCCGTTGCCGTCACCGACGACGACGAGGGCGGTGAAGCTGAAACGCCGGCCGCCCTTGACGACCTTGGCGACACGGTTGATGGTCACGACGCGCTCAAGGAACTTGTCCTTGTCGTCGTTGCCACGGCTGTCGCGGGAATCGCGGCCACCACGGCCACCCTCACGACGTCCGCCGCGCTCGCCGCCCCGGCCGCCGTCACGGCGAGCGCCGCGACGATCCTCGGAGCCGGAGTTGGCCGTAGCCGCTTCAGTTGCCTCAGCAGCGTTTGCTTCAGTCACCTGAGTTTCCTTTTCGTTGGTTGCTTCGCTCACAGTGCCAGACCGCCTTCACGTGCGCCCTCGGCCACCGCGGCCACACGGCCGTGGTAGCGGTTGCCGCCGCGGTCGAAGACGACCGCCTCGACGCCCGCAGCCTTTGCGCGCTCGGCAACGAGCTCACCGACGCGCTTGGCCTTGGCCGACTTGTCGCCGTCGAAGCCGCGCAGGTCGGCTTCCATCGTCGACGCGGAGGCCACGGTCACGCCGCGGGAGTCGTCGACGACCTGCACGAACATGTGACGTGCGGAGCGGTTGACGACGAGACGCGGCCGTGCAGCCGTGCCCGCGATGCGCTTGCGGATGCGAAGCTGACGGCGCGAACGCGCAGCCTGCTTGTTCTTCGTGTTGCGCTTCTTGTTGATGTTGATCGCCATGGTTACTTACCAGCCTTTCCGACCTTGCGGCGGATCTGCTCGCCGGCGTAACGGACACCCTTGCCCTTGTACGGGTCCGGCTTGCGGAGCTTGCGCACGTTGGCGGAAACCTCGCCGACCTGCTGCTTGCTGATGCCAGACACGCTGAACTTCGTCGGGCTCTCGACCGTGAAGGTGATGCCTTCCGGAGCCTTGACGGTGATCGGGTGCGAGTATCCGAGAGCGAACTCCAGGTCCTGGCCCTTGGCCTGGACGCGGTAGCCCGTTCCGACGATCTCGAGCTTCTTTTCGTATCCCTGGGTCACGCCGATGATCAGGTTGTTGATCAGCGAACGCGTGAGGCCGTGGAGCGAGCGGGACTCGCGCTGGTCGTCGGGGCGAGACACCTGGAGGGTGTTCTCGTCCAGCGCGACCGTGATCGGCGAAGCAACCGTGTGCTCCAGGGTGCCCTTCGGGCCCTTGACGGTGACGAGGTTGCCCTCGACCTTGACCTCAACGCCGGCGGGAACCGAGATGGGGAGACGTCCAATGCGGGACATTGTTTATTCCTTTCCCTTGTTCCCTGATTACCAAACGTAGGCGAGGACTTCTCCGCCCACGCCCTTCTTGGCAGCCTGGCGGTCAGTGAGGAGACCGGAGGACGTGGACAGGATTGCGATGCCGAGGCCGCCCAGAACGTGCGGGAGGTTCGTCGACTTCGCGTAGACACGCAGGCCGGGCTTCGAGATGCGGCGGATGCCGGCAATCGAACGCTCGCGCTGCGGGCCGAACTTGAGCTGGAGGGTGAGCGTCTTGCCGACCTCAGCCTCTTCCTCGCTCCAGTCCTTGATGTAACCCTCGGCCTTGAGGATGTCCGCAACACGTGCCTTCAGCTTGCTGAACGGCATGGAAACGGACTCGTGGTATGCCGAGTTTGCGTTGCGCAGACGCGTCAACATGTCTGCGACGGGATCTGTCATGGTCATGACGGGGCCTTAGCCCTTCCTCATAACGGTTTCCGCGGTTCGCGCGGACCTGTTACGTAGTGGTTTAGTTCTCGGTCTTGAACGGGAAGCCCAGCGCCTTGAGGAGCGCGCGGCCTTCGTCGTCGGTCTTGGCGGTCGTGACAACCGTGATGTCCATGCCGCGCACGCGGTCGATCTTGTCCTGATCGATCTCGTGGAACATGGACTGCTCGGTCAAACCGAACGTGTAGTTGCCGTTGCCGTCAAACTGCTTGCCCGAGAGGCCGCGGAAGTCGCGGATACGCGGGAGAGCAAGGGTCACCAGACGGTCGACGAACTCCCACATGCGGTCGCCACGAAGCGTCACGTGGGCGCCAATGGGCATACCCTCGCGGAGCTTGAACTGGGCGATCGACTTGCGGGCCTTGGTCACCATCGGCTTCTGGCCGGTGATGGCCGTGAGGTCGCGAACAGCACCCTCGATGAGCTTCGAGTCCTTGGCGGCGTCGCCGACACCCATGTTCACGACAACCTTGACCAGGCCGGGGACCTGGTTGACGTTGACGTAGTTGAACTCGCTCTGGAGGGACTCACGGATCTCACCGGCGTACTTGGACTTCAGGCGCGGCGCGACTGCGGTGGTCTCAGACATCAGAGATCCTTTCCAGTGGCCTTGGAGACGCGGATGCGGACGGTCTTCTGCTTGCCGTCGCGCGTCACGGTCTCGAGTCGGTAGCCGACGCGGGTCGGCTTCTTGGTCTCGGGGTCAACGAGAGCCACGTTGGAGACATGGATCGGGGCCTCGACCTCGATGATGCCGCCTTCCGTGGAGCCCGCGGCCGTCTGGCCGGCGCGCACGTGCTTCTTGACGCGGTTGATGCCCTCGACGAGGACGCGGTTCTCCTTGGGAAGGACCTGGAGGACCTTGCCCTGCTTGCCGCGGTCTCCCCCACGCTCGGCCTTTGCGCCGGTGATCACCTGGACGAGATCGCCCTTCTTGATCTTTGCCATGAGTTAGAGCACCTCCGGGGCGAGCGAGACGATCTTCATGAACTTCTTGTCGCGCAGCTCGCGGCCCACGGGGCCGAAGATGCGCGTGCCACGGGGGTCGCCGTCGTTCTTCAAGATGACTGCTGCGTTCTCGTCGAACTTGATGTAAGAGCCATCCGCACGGCGGCGCTCCTTCTTGGTGCGGACGACGACAGCCTTGACGACGTCGCCCTTCTTCACGTTTCCGCCAGGGATTGCATCCTTGACGGTGGCGACGATGACGTCGCCGATGCCTGCGTAGCGACGGCCAGAGCCACCGAGAACGCGGATGGTGAGGATTTCCTTAGCACCCGTGTTGTCGGCGACTTTGAGTCGCGACTCCTGCTGAATCAATGTCTACTCCTGTCGTCGCGCTGGTTCTCACGCCATCTGCGTGAGCCTTGCGGAACGGATATGTGCAACCCGCATTCCATGCTCGCAACATAGGTGCGTCCGAACAGCGGGGCTACGGGGTCCGCCGTCTGCCATGCTCCTCGCGGCAGAAGTGGGCGCGCGAAAAGGGCACAGACGTGCAGATCTTCTACTCTACAGCCTCAGACGCCCGCCGGACGAATCGGCTCGGCGGCGACCACGCCGTCATCAAGACGGAAGACCATGTCGAAGGCCGGCAGGATCGTGTGGTCGTGCACCACGCTGAGCGAGGCCGTCCCAGGTGGGATTGCCGCTAGGATCCGCCGCTGCTCCTCCAGCGTCTTGCCCGCGAACGTCTCGTCGAAGAGGATCACCAACGGCGGGCGCCACAGCAGGCGCAGCAGTCCCAGGTCCCGCAACTGCCCGGCCGAGAGATCGTCCGACGTGCAGTCAGCATCGAGATCGAGCCCCACAAGCAAGTGCAGCCCCGCCTCGCGGATGAGGGCCCGCACCTGCTCCTTGTCCCGTAGTGAGCCTCCCCCCGGCGTCAGCAGAACGTTCTCCCCCACCGTCCCGGCGAAGGAGAACGGCTCCTGGCACGCATAGAGCATGAGATCTCGGCCTTGAGTCTCCGCGTCCATCGCGTGCGCTGCGGGGACCCCGGCAAGAGTCACCTCTCCGGAGGTCGGCTCCAATTGCCCGGCCAGTATGCGCAGGAGTGTGCTCTTCCCTGACCCGGACAGGCCCACGAGCGCGGCGTGCTCCCCCGGCCGTAGAGTCAGGCTCACCCCGCGCAGCGTCTCCTCACGGGCACCCGGATACGCAAACGGGACGCCGTCGCAGGCGATGGCAGGGCCAGACGCGCGCACCTTCATCGGCTCAGGGCCGCGCGCCTCCACATGCTCCAGCCCGAAGATGCGCCGAAAGGCGAGCTGCGTCAGCTGCACCTCGTCCACCCAGAAGACTGCCTCCCCGATCACCGCTCGCAAAGCCACTCCCAGCGCCACGGCGCGGGCGACGTCGTCCGCCCCCAGCGCTCCCGCCCCCTGCGGGAGGAGAGCCGCAAGGATCATGGGGCCGACGACGAGGGCGCCCGTGGCGAGCCCCTCGACGACGGCGAAGCGCGTCTGGACGGCGCGCACGCGGGCCTGAGCTTCGGCCTTCCTGTCGAGGGCCAGGACGGTGTCCTCGCGCGCGAGATCAAGCCATCCCGCCTGCTCGAGCCGCCGACCGCCTGTGGCGAGGGTGCCAAGACGGCCGAGCGCCTGCGCATCAGCGGTTGCCTCCCGTTCTGCAGCCGCGCGCGACCGGGGAAGCATCCATGCGAGGCCAGCCGCGGTCAAAGCCAGGGCGGCCGTCATGGGCGCAAGGAACCACGGCCCCAGCGCTGCGAGGAAGACGAGACTGAAGAGTGCCTGTGCCGCGAGAAGGAGGATGGACGGCAGCCCGTTCGCCACGAGGTCCCCAACCCGACGGCAGTCCCGCACGGAGCGGGCCGTGAATTTCTCAGGCCCCAGACATTCCACGGCCCTCGGGTGCAGTCCCATGACTCGTTTGACGGCGTATTCGCTCAGACCCGCGTAGATGGCGAGGCCGAAGGACGAGGCGGCCCGCTGCTGCGCGGCGCTCACCACGGGTTTGAGCACAAACGCGGCGATCCCAAGACCGACGAGCGTCGGCACGTGCGGTGCGCGGCCCTGCGCCAGGGCCGTGACCTCCCCGACGACGCTGGGGAAGACGAGGAACAGCACGCCCGCCGCGAGAGAGAGGACGGCACTGGCTATTGCGCCTCGCCGGTGTGGGCCGCTCAAGATCGCCAGATGGCGGAGGACCTCGCGTGGGGTGGCCAAGGGGAGGCCGTCCGGCCCGAGCTGGACCTGCGTTGGGTGGGAGGACACTGTCTACCCCTCCCCTCTCATCGACGGCTCGAGCCAAGTCGCTGCGGGGTCAGCCGGGGTTGCGTCCGCATCCGGAACGTCACCCGTCAGATTGCCGGGGCCTCCAGGCAGCGCCACCTCCGTCACCACGACACGCTCCCAGGCACTCAGGGCCGTCGTGATTCGCTCCCGGGTCGGCTCGTCGACCGAGTCCAGGGCTCCAATCATGTGCAGACGAAGCTCCGGGACATCAGGCCCGGACTCGCTTTCGACTTCCGGCGCACCGAGAAGACCGCCCCCGTTCCCGGCACCATAGCGTCTTTGCTTCCCAGACATCTCCCACAGCGCGTGTGCCAGGAGGAGTCGCTGGCGCTGCCCGCCCGAGACGAGCCCCTCTGGATCCCGCGTTTCTCGGGCGACGGCGGGCTCGAACCTGCGAAGCACCTCGTCGGCATGGGCCGCCTCCAGGGCAGCGGCCAGGCCAGGGTCCCCGGATCCCCTGGCGCGGAGGAGCCCCTCGAACAGGGGCGCAATGAGCGGCGTGTCTGAGAACAGGCGCACCGAGGACGGACCCGACGCCGCGTTGGATGTGTCGAGCGCCGCGAGCCTGCGCCGGGCCTCCCGCGCGGGCTGGAGCAGGACGAACACGTGGGCTGCCCACGGAATGGCATCGCTCAGGCGGGGGAAGAGAACCATGGCCGTCGTCGCCTCCCCGACCGAGAGCGCACCGCGGGAGGTGAGCGCCCAGATCACCCCCGCGAAGCCGAGGAGCGCCGCTCCCCCGAGTGCCTCCTGGACCGACATGTGGGCGCTGTTCGTGCGGATGACCGCACGGTCATGCTCAAGCGACGTTCGCAGGCTCGCGGAGAACCACGCGCTGAGGCGGGGGCCCGCTTTGAGTCCAGCGATCATGCGGGACCGGCTGGCGATCTCCTCCGCGCGCCGCACGGCCATCCCATAGCTTTCTCGGGAGTGCGAGACCCGCGCCGCCACCCTCCGGTTGACCGTCACCATGAGGCCGTAGGCGACCACCGTCGCTGCGCATGCGACGACGCCCAGCCAGACGTGGAAGACGAACATGACGAGCGCCGCACCGAGTCCCAAGCAAATGCGGAGGGCTGCGCGCGGGACGAACTCGCCGAGGCGCACCACGCTAGACACGTCCGAGGTCAGGGCCGTGGTGTAGTCAGCAGACCGGGGCCGTACCGTGCGCACGAGGCGCGTTGACAGGCACCGAGCGCCCTCGGCCTCCACAAAGCTCGTGAGGTATACCGAAGTTGCTCCGAGAGCGGCGTCGACAGCGAGGAGCGCCGTAACGACCCCCACCGAGGCCCACAGCTCACCACCGTCGCGGGCTACGAGGGCCTCCACGCAACCCCCAATAGCCAGAGTCAGGCCGCCATACGTGAGGACCTGCAGGGCGACGACGGCTGCCGCGCAAGCGCCAGAACGAGATGGTCTACACACTGCGGCAATCCCCTCCCCAGTTGAGGGGAGTCAATCATACGCACGCCCGCTTTGACGACTCGCCGTTATGACGGAGGACGCAGAGAGGCCCCCGCTCTGGACGAATCCAGAACGGGGGCCTCCGTTCAGCTCTGTGGTGCGGTCATCCGAGACCCTGGGGGTCCCGGCTCACCGCGGGGATCAGCGAGCCTTTTCGATGATCTCCACAAGGCGCCAGCGCTTCGTTGCCGAAAGCGGGCGGGTCTCCGAGATGAGGACCAGGTCGCCGATGCCGGCCTGGTTCTCTTCGTCGTGGGCCTTGACCTTCGACGAACGGCGGAGCACCTTGCCGTAGAGGGCGTGCTTCACGCGGTCCTCGACCTCGACCGTGATCGTCTTCTCCATCTTGTCGGAGACGACGTAGCCGCGACGGGTCTTGCGGTAACCGCGAGTGGTGGACTCTTCAGTCACTGCGACTTCCTTTTCGCTCACTTGTCATCTCCCTTGACGTCTTCGACGATCTTGAGCTCGCGCTCGCGCAGCACCGTGTAGATGCGGGCGATGTCGCGGCGCACGGCACGGAGACGGCTGTTGTTCTCCAGCTGACCGCTCGCGGCCTGGAAGCGCAGGTTGAACAGCTCTTCCTTGGCCTTCTTCAGCTCCTTCGTGAGGCGCTCGTTGTCGAAGCTGGTCAGCTCCTTGATGGCAAGATCCTTGGATCCAATAGCCATGTTATTCACCACCCTCACGACGGACGATACGTGCCTTCAGCGGCAGCTTGTGGATAGCGAGTCGGAGGGCCTCACGGGCCACTTCCTCGCTGACGCCGGAGAGCTCGAAGAGAACTCGTCCCGGCTTGACGTTCGCAACCCACCACTCCGGCGAACCCTTACCGGAACCCATGCGGGTTTCGGCAGGCTTCTTCGTCAGCGGACGGTCCGGGTAGATGTTGATCCAGACCTTGCCGCCACGCTTGATGTGGCGAGTCATCGCAATACGAGCCGCCTCAATCTGGCGGTTCGTCACATAGGCGGGCGTGAGGGCCTGAATGCCGTACTCACCGAAGCTGACAGTCGTTCCGCCCTTGGCAGCGCCGGAGCGCTTCGGGTGGTGCTGCTTGCGGTGCTTCACTCGACGTGGGATAAGCATTTAAGCCTCTCCTCCCTCTGCAGCCACGGGGGCCTCGGCCGGAGCCTGAGCCGGTGCCTGCGCCGGACGGTCGTTGCCACGGCGACGACGCTCGCCACCGCGACCCGGGCGCTCTCCGCCGCGGCCGCGAGCGGGAGCTGCGGCAGCCTGCGCTGCGAGCTCCTTGGCCGTGACGTCACCCTTGTAGATCCAGACCTTGACGCCGATGCGACCGAAGGTCGTCTTGGCCTCGAAGAATCCGTAGTCGATGTTCGCGCGGAGCGTGTGCAGGGGAACGCGTCCCTCGCGGTAGAACTCCTTGCGGCTCATCTCGGCGCCGCCAAGGCGACCGGAGCACTGGACACGGATGCCCTTGGCGCCGGCGCGCTGCGCGGACTGCATGGCCTTCTTCATCGCGCGGCGGAACGCCACACGCGAAGCGAGCTGCTCAGCGATGCCCTGGGCGACGAGCGTCGCGTCGGCCTCGGGGTTCTTGACCTCGAGGATGTTCAGCTGAACCTGCTTGCCCGTGAGCTTCTCGAGCTCGCCGCGGATGCGATCGGCCTCGGCGCCGCGGCGGCCGATGACGATGCCCGGGCGGGCGGTGTGGATGTCCACACGGACGCGGTCACGCGTGCGCTCGATCTCGATCTTCGCGACGGCGGCGCGGTCCATGCTCGGACCCTGGAACATTTCGCGGATCTTGACGTCCTCGACCACGAAGTCCTTGTACCGCTGACCCGGCTTGTTGCTGTCAGCGAACCAGTGCGACGTGTGGGCCGTCGTGATTCCGAGTCGGAATCCGTTCGGGTTGATCTTCTGTCCCATTTACTTCTCCCCACCCTTCTCTTCCGGAAGCGCGACAACCACGGTGATGTGGCTCGTGCGCTTGTTGATGCGGTAGGCGCGACCCTGTGCACGGGGCTGGAATCGCTTCATCGTGGGACCCTCGTCAACGAAGGCTTCGCTGATGAACAGCTCGTCCTCCTTGAACGCGACGCCGTCACGGTCGGCTGCGACGCGAGCATTCGCGATCGCAGACGCCAGAACCTTAGACACCGGCTCCGAAGCTGCCTGCGGGGCAAACTTCAGAATCGCCAGGGCCTCATTCGCCTGCTTGCCACGAACGAGGTTGACGACGCGCCGGGCCTTCATAGGCGTTACGCGGATGTGACGCGCAATTGCCTTGGCTTCCATTGCTTTCCTTCTCTCTGAAAGGCAGCCCCGCTTAGCGGCGCTTGCCCTTCTTGTCGTCCTTCACGTGGCCGCGGAAAGTCCGCGTCGGGGCGAATTCGCCGAGCTTGTGCCCGACCATCGACTCCGTCACGAAGACGGGGATGTGCTTGCGTCCGTCGTGAACGGCGATCGTGTGGCCGAGCATGTCGGGCACGATCATCGAACGGCGGGACCACGTCTTGATGACGTTCTTGGTGCCCTTTTCGTTCTCGGCAGCGACCTTGACGTACAGGTGCTGGTCAACGAAGGGACCCTTCTTCAGGCTGCGTGGCATGTCTCCAGGCTCCTATCGCTTGTTCTTGTTACGACGGCGACGCACAATGAGCTTGTCGCTTTCCTTGTTCGGGCGGCGCGTGCGGCCCTCAGGCTTGCCGTTCGGGTTGACCGGGTTACGGCCACCGGACGTCTTGCCTTCGCCACCACCGTGCGGGTGGTCGACCGGGTTCATGGCGACACCGCGGACGGTCGGGCGAACGCCCTTCCAGCGCATGCGGCCAGCCTTGCCCCAGTTGATGTTCGACTGCTCGGCGTTGCCGACCTCGCCGACCGTCGCGCGGCAGCGGACGTCGACGTTGCGGATTTCACCGGACGGGAGACGAAGCTGCGCGTAGCGACCCTCACGGGCGACGAGCTGAACGCTCGCACCAGCGGAGCGGGCCATCTTCGCGCCGCCGCCGGGGCGGAGCTCGACGCAGTGGATGACCGTACCCACGGGGATGTTCCGGAGCGGGAGGTTGTTGCCGGGCTTGATGTCCGCGTTGGGACCGGCCTCGACGATGTCACCCTGCTTCAGGCGGTTCGGAGCGATGATGTAGCGCTTCGCACCGTCCACGTAGTGGAGGAGGGCGATGCGGGCCGTGCGGTTGGGATCGTATTCGATCTCAGCCACGCGGGCGTTCACGCCGTCCTTGTCTGCGCGACGGAAGTCAATGAGGCGGTACTGGCGCTTGTGGCCACCACCCTTGTGACGAGTCGTGATCTTGCCGCTGTTGTTGCGGCCACCGGTCTTGGGGAGCGGACGCACGAGCGACTTCTCCGGCGTCGACCGGGTGATTTCTGCGAAGTCGGCTACGGACGAGCCACGACGGCCCGGCGTAGTCGGCTTGTACTTGCGGATTGCCATAGTTAGTTTCCTCGTTAAAGTGGTCTCCGCTTAGGAAAGCGGACCGCCGAAGATGTCAATGGACTCCCCATCGCGAAGCGTCACGATCGCACGCTTCGTCGCCTTGCGGGAGCCCCAGCCGAAACGGGTGCGCTTGCGCTTGCCCGCCCGGTTGATGGTGTTCACCGAGTCAACGTTGACGGAGAAGATCTGCTCCACCGCCACCTTGATCTCGGCCTTGTTCGAGCGCGGGTCGACGAGGAAGGTGTAGCGTCCCTCGTCGATAGCCCCGTAGCTCTTCTCAGAGACGACGGGAGCAATGATCACGTCGTGCGGAGTCTTGTTGAGCGCGCTCACTTGGCGGCCTCCTTCGCGGCAGTCTTAGCGGCGACGAATGCCTCGTAAGCCGCCTGGGTGAAGACCACGTCGTCGGCCACAAGCACGTCGTACGTGTTGAGCTGGTCCACGTAGAGGCAGTGGACGTTCTCGAGGTTGCGAACCGACAGCGCGGCGACATCGTTCGAGCGCTCGATGACGACGAGCACGTTGCGGCGGCCCGTGAGCTCGCGGAGGGCAGCAAGCGCGCCCTTCGTGCTCGGGGTGTCACCGGCGACGATGGAGTCGACGACGTGCACGCGGTCGTGACGGGCACGATCCGAGAGCGCGCCGCGGAGAGCCGCGGCAATCATCTTCTTGGGCGTGCGCTGCGCGTAGTTGCGCGGCGTCGGCCCGTGGACAATGCCACCACCGGTCATGTGCGGGGCGCGGATGGAGCCCTGACGAGCCCGGCCGGTGCCCTTCTGCTTGAACGGCTTGCGGCCTGCGCCGGAGACCTCAGCACGGGTCTTGGTCTTGTGCGTGCCCTGGCGCGCGGCGGCGAGCTGGGCGACGACGACCTGGTGCAGAAGCGGGACGTTCGTCTGAACGTCGAAGATCTCTGCGGGGAGATCAACCTTGACAGTAGCCATTTCCTTATGCTCCCTTCACAGCGGAACGGACGAGGACGACCGAGCCGCGAGCACCCGGGAGGGCGCCCTTGATGAGCAGCAGGTTCTTCTCGGCGTCAACGGCGTGAATCGTGAGATTCTGCGTCGTGTGACGGACGGCGCCCATGCGGCCTGCCATGCGGAGGCCCTTGAAGACGCGCGACGGCGTCGAGGCGCCACCGATCGAGCCCGGCTTGCGGTGGTTCTTGTGAGCACCGTGCGAAGCGCCGACGCCGGAGAAGCCGTGACGCTTCATGACGCCTGCGAAGCCCTTGCCCTTGGTCTTTCCGACGACGTCCACCTTCTGGCCGGCCTCGAAGAGGTCGACGTTGAGCTCCTGGCCGAGCGTGTACTCGCCGGCGTCAGCCGTGCGAAGCTCGACGAGGTGACGGCGCGGCGTGACGCCGGCCTTCTCGAAGTGGCCCGCGAGGGGCTTGGTGACCTTGCGCGGGTCGATCTGGCCGTAGCCGATCTGCACGGAGGTGTAGCCCTCGGCCTCGTCGGCGCGGAGCTGGGTCACGACGTTGGTGTCCGCCTGGACGACGGTGACGGGGATGAGGCGGTTGTCCGCATCCCAAACCTGGGTCATGCCAAGCTTGACGCCGAGCAGGCCCTTGAAAGTGCGCTGAGTGGTCGACATATCCGATCCTCCTACAGCTTGATCTCGATGTTGACGTCCGCGGGGAGGTCGAGACGCATGAGCGAATCGACTGCCTTGGGCGTCGGGTCCACGATGTCGATGAGGCGCTTGTGCGTGCGCATCTCAAAGTGTTCGCGGCTGTCCTTGTACTTGTGCGGCGAACGGATAACGCAGTACACGTTCTTCTCCGTCGGAAGGGGAACCGGTCCCACAACCGTTGCGCCTGCACGCGTGACCGTCTCAACGATCTTCCGGGCCGAAACGTCAATGACCTCGTGGTCATACGACTTCAGCCGGATGCGGATCTTCTGTCCCGCCATGGCGTCGTGCCTCTTTCTGTTCTTGACACTGGATGAATGCGCCCATCACGCTCCCCCGGGCCATCCCGTGGTTTCGCTGTCAGCGCTCCAACGGCCCTGAATCCTCCCTGCCTGTCTCCAGGCTCGGGCGGGTTCCTCAAGACCGCCGGACACCGTACCCCGCGCTCGGGCGTGTCGTCCTTTCGAACGGACAGCGCCGCATGTTTTCTACAGGGTCGGCGCGTTGTGCTTATGCCGCATCAGGCGCCCCGCGCCGGGCATTATCCCGGCCGGGCTCCTGCATTTTGGCAGTGGCCGCTCGAGGTTGCCCTCGAGCTGTGGGCACACGAAGGTGCGCACACAACTTATCCAGTATGGCAGAATCCCGGAACTAGCGCCAGTCGCGTCTCGGCCTTCCGGTCTTTGCGCCGGAGCATGGGCGGCGCGGCGTCATTCTCCCTTGGCCCCGCGACTGCCGCGGCGGAGTTTCCACACCGCGAGGATGAAGAGCCCGGCCGCGAGGCCGAGCAGAGTGGCCATCGTGGCCCCCGCGGCGAACCTCAGCACGGCGAAGATCAGGCCCGCAAGACCGACGGCGGAGAGCTCGACTCGCTTTCTCAGCGCCCCGAGCGCGACAAGTGCCGCAAATGAGGCAAGTTGCGCCGCCCGGAGTGCGGGCTCGCCCGTCAGGGGGACCAGGGCCACGAGAACCCAGAGGCCCGCCGCCGCCCAGTGCAGGGCGCGCTCAGCCACCGGGTATTGCCTCGCCTCGGGCAGAAGCGAGAGACCCATGAGCAGCGTGCCTGCGGCCAGAAGGTCGGCCCTCAGCCATGCGTCGCCGTCCGTCACGTCCAGCCTGTGAAACGCCGCGAGCACGATGCTCGCGCGGGCCCCCCACACGACGAGTCCCGGAACGCGGATTCTGGCCCCGACCAGGCGACGCGGGGCACCCCCGGCTGCGATCGGGCGGGCGTCGGACGGAGCGGAGGAGGGTGCACAGCCAGGACCACAGGGGCCCCTGGGGCCGAAGCCGAGCGCTTCCCCGCCCCGCCGCAAGGCCTCGACGGCTCCCAGGAGTGCGACGCACCCGCCCAGCCACACGGCCAGTCGCCCGTCGAGCAGCGCCAGGACTCCCGCAGCAGCCAGGAGGGCCCCCGATGCAAGGCGGCTGGCGGCCTTGCCCCACGCCGGGTGCCGCATGGAGCTGGCCGTCACCCCGGAGGCGATGGCGAGGAAGGCGGCCCAGCGCGCCGGGCTCGTGGGCGTGTCCAGGCCTACGACGGTGGCGAGCCCCCACGTCACGAGGACCGCCCCTACAGCAACATGCGCGGCATCCGTCCCGACGGCCCGGGAGGGCGCAAGGCAGGGGCGCGCCACGAACCACCCAGCCGCGCAGAGCGCGAGCGCGGCTCCGTTGAACGAGTCCGTGAGCGCCCCGCAGACCAGCAGCCCCGCCGTGAGCATCCCCAGCGCCTCGAGCGCCCTGCGAGGCAGCTGCCCAGTGGTCAGCCCCAGCCCCTCAGCCGGCAAGGGGCCCCGCCCCCGCCCGGATCCCTGGGGCACGCGGGTTTCATTCCGAGTGCATGCGCCTGCCCCCGCATCCCCGCCCTGCGTTCCGTCTGCCCCCTCCGGGCATCCAGGACGCCCGAGGATCACGACGACGGCTGCCGCCGCAGTGAGCGCCGAGAGCACACCCATGTAGACCCGTCCTAGAGGGGTGACCCCATCCGGAAGGAGGCCGACTCCGGCGGCGAGTGCGACCAACCAGGCGAGTGCGCCGTTGACAAGGCCTGCCCGCCTCAGAGGGGCTGGCCGTCCGGACCTGCCGAGGACGAGGGCGACGCCCGCCAGGGCAACGCTCACACCGACCATCGGCAGGAAGACAGCCGGCGCCCCGAGCGTCGGGGGAAGGTGGTGCGTGATCCATCCGGTGCCGGCACCCGCACTCGTCGCGAGAGCCGGACCCGTGATCCAATGCGGGGCGGAGCGCAAGGGCGTGCTTGCGACGTGAATCCCAGCGCCGATGGCTGTGGCCGCGATGGCCCACGTGGCCATCGGCGTCACGGCTCGCTCCGCCTCAATGGCCAGGAGCATGCCCAGCAGGCCGACCGCCGCTGTGCCCCAGATGAGGGCGTCTGCGACCGCCCGAGGCGCACATGCAGTCCGGGCCGAGCCGGATGGGCTCATGAAGGAGGCAGTGGCCACTGCCGGGCTGCGGAGCGGCTCGTGAGCGTCACCTCGTTCTGGGGCGTGGACACCGTAGAGCACGGCCCGCCTTGTGACGAGGGCCGCGGCCGCGGCTCCTGTGGCGAGTGCCCCGCCCCAGGCTGACAGGGTCCCGCCCGCCACGGCGAGCACCGCACACGAGACACCCACAACGGCATACGCCCCGGCCAGGAGCATCTGCGCCCAGGGCCCGCCACCCTGGAGCGCACGTTGTGTGCCGAGGGCATGCTCAGGAACCGCATTCTTCAGCCGCAGCGCTCCGGCCGCGAGCCAGGCGCCCAGCGCGGCGCCGCCGAAGACGGCCTCGTCCGCCTCGAGGGACATGCCAATACGCGCGGCGAGCAGCAGAAGAGCCAGCGCATGCACGGCGTCGACCCAGAGGGGCACGCGTTTCGAGCGAATCAGCAGCCAGGAGGCGGCCAGCACGAGGCAGGCAAGCACCGCCTGGTGGGCCCCTGGGACAACCTCGACGGGGGTTGTGAGGCCCAAGACCACGAACGGGGAGGAGGCCGCAACGCCTCTCCTTCCCGCTCCCTTCCACGCGACGAGGGCCACGGCCACCACACTGAGTGCGAAGAAGAGCAGCCCCGCCGACTGGACCGGCGTCAGTGCGGCATCGGCTGTGCCGCCAGTCGCGCCTCCACCTCCCCACGAGAGCGCGGCACCCCACGGCAGGACGACAAGACCCAGCCCCAATGCGCACCCTGCCCAGACGCCAGGGACGCCCCGTGGACCGCGATCCGCAGCGTGTGCGGGCGGTCCGGACGTTTGCTGCTTCCCGAGACCTCCATCGGCACGGACCGTCCCCCCTGAGCCCGCTCGACACCCTGCCTGGCGCCCGCTTGCAAGCCCGGTCCACCCCAGGGCGATCAGGCTCGCCGCCAGCAGCGCTGGACCCAGGGCAGACCCCGGCTCCGAACCACGCACGGCCCGAGGCATGAGCGCGGCGGCCTGCAGGAATGCCACGGCAACGACGAGCGCCAGGCGGACAAGCCCTGACCTTCCCCCCGTCCTCACCAAGAGAGCCGTGCCAGCCACGATTCCGCCCGCGACCCACGCGCTGCGCGGTTCCCACACGGCCGCCATGACCGCAGCGGCCCCTCCGAGCCCAAGCCATGCGCTCACGCCCGCGCCGGTCCACCCCCACGACACAGACACCGACACTCCAGCGCGCGACTCCGCCCCATCCTCACCCCTCAGGCCGGCACGTGGCCCAGACGCGAAGCGTGCGCTCCCCTCGGCAGTTTCACCGGGCGCGGTGCCAGCGGCTCCGGCCCACCCCCGTGGCATGATCACGCCGCCCAACACCGCCTGGAAGGATGATCCCGCAGCGAGGGCAGCCGGCCACGACGCCTCCAGCCCCCACAGCCACGCGCCCACCGCGAGTGGAAGCAGAACAAGGTTTCCCTTAAGCGCCGCCCACTCAGCGCCCCGCCTCACTGCGCCAAACCTCACTGCGCCTGCCACGACAAGAATGGCGCACAAGAGCGACCACTCCCCCGCCGTCAGGCCCCCACGTGCGAAGGCCACGACCCCAGCCCCGCTGACACCCGGAAGGAACCACGGCCCCAACCCGGCAAACGCCCGCCGCAGCGGGCCGGGCACCCACTCTGGCTTGCGGCTCACCAGCGCCGTCACAAGGGCGGAAAGGACGACGACGCCCCCCAGGCTCACCAGCACACCGCGGGACAGCACAGCTCCGATGGAGAGGGACGAGGAGACGAGCACCAGCAGGCCGAGATATCCGAGCACAATCGAGTCCAAGGCAGCAGCCGCCCAGACGTAGAGCACGACCCCGGCGGCGGAGGCCAGCGCCCAGGCCAGGACTGCGTCATGCAGCCACCAGGCGTGCAGCCCCCACCCCATGAGTGGCACGAGCGCAAGGGAGATCCCAAGGCAGGCAACGGCAACTGGCCTGAACGTGTCCCCCAGGCGCCGGACGCCGAGACCTGCCGCGAAGAACCCTGCCGTCGCCGCTGTCAGCACGGCCGCCTTTGCGGTCGCGGCAAATGGCTGGGAGAGGAAGACGCCTGTTGCGGCAAGGACGAGAACCGCGGCCGCCACGAGCGTGATGGGCACCGTGTGCCGGGCTTCAATCCTTGCGCGCGGAGCGTTGGGTGAGACATGGGCTGGCGGGTGTGCCGATGGGGTTGCGCCATACACGGGAGCCTGCGCCTCATGCGCCTGCGGCCTAGGGGCCTGGAGCCCTCGGGGCGCCGCGGGACCGGGCGCGGGAATTACGGGTACGGGGAGGGCGGGAATCGGATGCGTCACCCTCGCAGCACGGGTGCCGGCTCTGAACCCCCGTGACTTGCCCAGGGCATAGCCCGCCCAGAACGCGAGTCCTGCGAGAACAGACGGGAAAGCGAGCAAGGCCAGCACGACGCTCATGACACCTCCTTGCACCAACGTTAGCCATGAGGTCGTCGTACTTCCGCGTGGGCGGGCAATTGTTACGGACACTGGGATTCTCCTGAACGGCCCGTCGTCGCTCACTCCCTGCAGGCCCGCAGACGCACAAAGAGGGCCCGCCCACCCCTGATGGGGTGAGCGGGCCCTCTGAGCGCTAGCCCGTCAGACGGGCGAGACCGCTAGCAGATGAACTACTTGACGATCTTGGTGACGCGGCCCGAGCCAACGGTGCGGCCACCCTCGCGGATGGCGAAGCCGAGGCCCTCTTCCATGGCGATCGGCTGGATGAGCTCGACCGACATCTCGGTGTTGTCGCCAGGCATGACCATCTCGGTGCCCTCGGGCAGCGTGATGACGCCGGTGACGTCCGTGGTGCGGAAGTAGAACTGCGGACGGTAGTTCGAGTAGAACGGGTTGTGACGCCCGCCCTCATCCTTGGAGAGGATGTACACGTTGGCCTCGAAGTTCGTGTGCGGGGTGATGGAACCCGGCTTCACGACAACCTGGCCACGCTCGACATCGTCGCGCTTGAGACCACGGAGGAGGAGGCCACAGTTCTCGCCGGCCCACGCCTCGTCGAGCTGCTTGTGGAACATCTCGATACCGGTGACCGTGGTCTTCTGGATCGGGCGGATGCCGACGATCTCGACCTCGGAGTTGATGGCGAGGGTACCGCGCTCGGCGCGGCCCGTGACGACCGTTCCACGACCGGTGATCGTGAAGACGTCCTCGATCGGCATGAGGAACGGCTTGTCGCGGTCACGCACGGGATCGGGGATGTTCTCGTCAACAGCCTCCATGAGGTCCTCGACGGACTTGACCCAGGTCGGGTCGCCCTCGAGGGCCTTCAGGCCCGAGACGCGGATGACGGGAGCGTTGTCGCCGTCGAACTCCTGCGAGGAGAGAAGCTCACGAACTTCCATCTCGACGAGGTCGAGGAGCTCCTCGTCCTCCACCATGTCGGCCTTGTTGAGCGCGACGAGGAGGTAGGGAACGCCAACCTGGCGAGCGAGGAGAACGTGCTCGCGCGTCTGGGCCATGGGGCCGTCCGTCGCGGCAACCACGAGGATTGCGCCGTCCATCTGGGCGGCACCCGTGATCATGTTCTTGATGTAGTCAGCGTGACCCGGCGCATCAACGTGCGCGTAGTGGCGCTTCTCCGTCTGGTACTCGACGTGGGAGATGTTGATGGTGATGCCGCGCTGGCGCTCTTCCGGTGCCGAGTCAATCGAGCCGAAGTCGCGCTGCTCGTTGAGATCGGGGTACTTGTCCGCGAGCACCTTGGAAATGGCAGCCGTCAGCGTCGTCTTGCCGTGGTCGACGTGACCGATGGTGCCGATGTTCACGTGCGGCTTGTTCCGCTCGAACTTTGCCTTAGCCACTTGTTCCTCCTAGAACTGAATTCAGAAGACTGAATGATTCAGCCGAGTCTCTCGGCTGATGCTTGTTCAAGTCTACTGGGGGCAGGTATTTTCTCGAAATTGCGATCCATGGACTCGCGGCTGTGACCGGAGAGGATCGCTGCACAGGCCGCCCAGACAGGGCCGGGCGGCAATGCCGGGGCACGGGGGCCGCTCTGAGTGAGCGGCCCCTCGCGCCTCGGCGTCCAGAATTACTCGCCGCGAGCCTTCTGGATGATCTCGTCGGCCACGGCCTTCGGAACCTCAGCGTAGGTCTCGAAGGTCATCGAGTACACGGCGCGGCCCTGCGTCTTGGAACGCAGGTCGCCGATGTAGCCGAACATCTCGGACAGCGGCACAGAGGCGCGGATGACCTTGACGCCAGCGGCGTCTTCCATCGACGCGATCTGGCCTCGGCGGGAGTTCAGGTCGCCGATGACGTCGCCCATGTACTCCTCCGGCGTGCGGACCTCGACGGCCATGACCGGCTCAAGGAGCACGGGGTTGGCACGGCGGACGCCTTCCTTGAACACCTGGGAGCCGGCGATCTTGAACGCCATTTCCGAGGAGTCGACGTCGTGGTACGCGCCGTCGATGAGGATCGCCTTGACGCCGACCATCGGGTAGCCAGCGAGGACACCGAGCTGCATGGCGTCCTGGATGCCGGCGTCCACCGACGGGATGTACTCACGCGGAACGCGGCCACCCGTGACAGCGTTCTCGAACTCGTAGAACACCTCTTCGGTGGTCTCGAGGGGCTCGAACGTGACCTGCACCTTAGCGAACTGGCCAGAACCGCCGGTCTGCTTCTTGTGCGTGTAGTCGACCTTCTCGACGCGCTTCTTGATCGTCTCGCGGTAGGCGACCTGCGGCTTGCCGACGTTGGCCTCGACGCGGAACTCACGACGCATGCGATCGACAAGGATGTCGAGGTGAAGCTCGCCCATGCCGCCGATCTCGGTCTGGCCGGTCTCCTCGTTCTGGTTGACCGTGAACGTGGGGTCCTCAGCGGAGAGCTTCTGGATGGCGGTCGAGAGCTTCTCCTGGTCACCCTTCGTCTTCGGCTCGATGGCCACGAAAATCACGGGGTCCGGGAACGTCATGGACTCGAGGACGATGGGGTTCTGCGGGTCGCAGAGGGTGTCGCCCGTGGTCGTGTCCTTGAGGCCGATGACCGCGTAGATGTGGCCAGCGTGGAGGTCCGGAACCGGGTTCTCCTTGTTGGCGTGCATCTGGAAGAGCTTGCCAACGCGCTCGCGCTTCTGCTTCGTCGAGTTGAGCACCTGGGCGCCGGACTCGAGCGTGCCGGAGTACACGCGGATGAAGTTGAGCTGGCCGAAGAACGGGTGTGCCGCGATCTTGAACGCAAGAGCGGAGAACGGCTCATCCTCGCTCGGCTTGCGCGTGAGCTCGATGGACTCGTCCTTGGGGTCGTGACCGATCATGGCGGGCACGTCGACCGGGGAGGGCAGGTAGTCGATGACAGCATCGAGCATCGGCTGCACGCCGCGGTTCTTGAACGCCGAGCCACAGAAGACCGGGTAGATCTCCGAGTTGATGACCATCTTGCGGATGCCGGCCTTGAGCTCCTCGACCGAGATCTCCTCGCCCTCAAGGTACTTGTCCATGAGCTCATCGGAGGACTCGGCGACGGCCTCGACGAGGGCTGCGCGGTACTCTTCAGCCTTCTCCTGGAGATCCTCGGGGATCTCGCGGGTCTCGTAGGCGGCACCCATGGTGACGTCGCCCTTGGCGTCGCCAGGCCACACGAGGGCCTTCATCGAGAGGAGGTCGACGACGCCGATGAAGTCGTTCTCAGCGCCGATGGGCAGCTGCATGACGAGCGGCTTGGCGCCGAGGCGCTTGATGATCGTGTCGACGGTGAAGTAGAAGTCAGCGCCGAGCTTGTCCATCTTGTTGACGAAGCAGATGCGGGGAACTTCGTACTTGTCGGCCTGGCGCCAGACAGTCTCGGACTGCGGCTCAACGCCTTCCTTGCCGTCGAAGACGGCAACGGCGCCGTCGAGGACGCGCAGCGAGCGCTCAACCTCGACCGTGAAGTCCACGTGGCCCGGGGTGTCAATGATGTTGATCTGGTTGCCGTTCCAGAAGCAGGTCACCGCGGCCGAGGTGATCGTGATGCCGCGCTCCTTCTCCTGCTCCATCCAGTCGGTCGTCGAAGCACCGTCGTGCGTCTCACCGATCTTGTGGTTGACACCCGTGTAGAACAGGATGCGTTCCGTCGTCGTCGTCTTGCCGGCATCGATGTGGGCCATGATGCCGATATTGCGGACCTTCGAAAGGTCGGTAAGCACGTCCTGTGCCACGGTTTCTCCCTGGGTTGAGGCGAGTTGAGCGAGAAGGGAAGGGAACCGGCGCCCGCCGCGGAAGAGCGGCGAGCGCCGGTTGGCGCTCTACCAGCGGTAGTGCGCGAAGGCCTTGTTGGACTCGGCCATCTTATGCGTGTCCTCGCGGCGCTTCACAGCGGCGCCCAGGCCGTTGGAGGCGTCGAGCAGCTCGTTCATGAGACGCTCGGTCATCGTCTTCTCGCGGCGAGCCTTCGAGTAGCCGACGAGCCAGCGGAGGGCGAGCGCCGTGGCGCGGCCCGGCTTGACCTCGACGGGGACCTGGTAGGTCGCGCCGCCGACGCGACGGGAGCGGACCTCGAGGGTCGGGCGGACGTTGTCCATGGCCTTCTTGAGGATGGCCACAGCGTCGCCGCCGGACTTGTTGGCAACGCCCTCGAGTGCACCGTAGACGATGCGCTCGGCCGTCGACTTCTTGCCGTCGACGAGGACCTTGTTGATGAGCTGCGTCACGAGCGGCGATCCGTAGACCGGGTCGTTGACGAGGGGACGCTTCGGAGCAGGACCCTTACGAGGCATTACTTCACCTTCTTCGCGCCGTAGCGGCTGCGTGCCTGGCGACGGTCCTTGACACCCTGGGTGTCAAGCGCGCCGCGGATGATCTTGTAGCGAACACCGGGGAGGTCCTTCACGCGGCCGCCGCGGACGAGCACGATGGAGTGCTCCTGGAGGTTGTGGCCGACGCCCGGGATGTACGCGGTGACCTCGATGCCGCCGTTGAGGCGAACGCGAGCGACCTTGCGGAGAGCCGAGTTCGGCTTCTTCGGGGTCGTCGTGTAAACACGGGTGCACACGCCGCGGCGCATGGGGCTGCCCTTGAGCGCGGGCGCCTTGGTCTTGACGACCTTCGGCGTGCGGCCCTTGCGGACCAGCTGCTGAATAGTAGGCACTATGAGTATCTTTCTGACGTAAGTTCAGGTGTCCCCGGCCGGTTTTTGGCCTGGGTTCCAGACGTGCGAAAGCGTGGCATTTGTCGCGCAAGTTCCCCGCGACCCGGAAACAGGTCCTAGCCGTCCGTTGCCGGACTCGGCCGCCTTCATCCTCTGCCACACAAGTCAATCAAGTTCAAGGATATCAGAGTTCGAGCGGTCCCTCACCCGCGCCATCCCGCCGAACCGGCCGACGGGCTCGCATCGACCCCTCCTCGCTGCCCGCGGCTGGAGACGCAGGCGGCGATGGGCGGACGGCGGGGCTCACACTCGGCGGCCCCGCCGTCGTCGTCTCTCCGCCTGCCCCTCCCGTCACGCGCTAGCGGACGACGAAATGGCTGGAGGTCCCGCGGATGGGCGAGATCCGTCCGGCGCCGTCCCTCGCGGCGCCCTCGTACCGGAACCGATAGACGCCGGGCCGAGCATCGGCCGGCACAGTCCACTGGAGGTCCACCTTGCTTCGCGCGGCGAGGAAGCGCGTCCAGACGAACCGGGTGGCGAAGTCCGTGTCGTCAGCGACCTTGACCCACCGGCCTCTCTCCTGGCGCTCCACGAACATGTAGGACGCGCCTGTGCGCAGGTCGTTGTTGGGGTGAGCCCCAGAGAACTGAGCGGACACGAGCTGCCCCCGGGCGACGGAGGCGGCGGGGCGGCGCAGCTCCTTGCCGTACCGGCCGTGAGTCGGCAGGTCGTAGAGGACCTTGCCGCTCAGGGACTCCCCCATGGCTCGGGACCTGTTGACAGGCTTTTGTCCCAGCGGGACGGAGCGGCCGCCCTTCATGGCCGCGGCGAGGTCAGCCGCAGTCTGCGCATAGGCCGCCAGCTGATGCCGACCGAAGAGCGTGGCACCGCCCTCGTAGTGCTGCGCCGAGTACTCCTCGGGCGTGGTGACGTAGTGGGCGTAGGCGTTGGAGAGGCCCTGGATGATGACGTTGTCGGCGCTCACGCCGATCCTGTCGGCCACCGCGTCCTTGACGACAAGGGCGGACGCGGCCGTGACCTCAGACGGCAACCCCACCACGTACCTGTCCCCAATGCGCATGACCTGGATGGGCACATTGGTCTGCGACCACTTCATGTCGCCGGTCGCCAGAAGAATCTGCTTGTTCTTCTGGCATGCGACGAGCTTCGGGTTCGCGACATGGAGATAGGACGAGAGGAAGCTGGCGAGCGGGTTCTTTCCCGCACCCTCCGCGAAGACTGGCAGACCGCCCCCGCCGTCCTCTGTGCTCCCGGCCCCGAACGGGCCTCCCAAGGCGCCCGCGCACGTGCGCTCGCTCCTGCCGGTGCCTGAGTATTCGGGGCGGACGACGGCGCCATTCATGTTGACGTACGTGATCCGAGAGTCGATCCCACCCTGCGTCAGGGGCGTGCCCGGGGCAGACAGCTGCTGCTCCACGGCGTCGGCCTGGCGAGTGCCGAGAATCCGCATGTTCTCGAAGGAGTCGCTCGTGGGGCCCTGTCCGGGGCGGAGCCAGAGGTTGGGGCTCGCATCTCCAGCGGCGCCAGACGAGAAGGCGGCGACCATGGAGGGGCGCCCGGAGGCCAGGTAGTCCACGCCTCGCCGGCCGCGCTCAGTCAGGTACTCGGCGTAGCCCTTGTTGTCCGTGGAGAGGAGACGGTTCTCAGTGGGCAGGCTCGTTCCATGCACGGAGAACCAGTTCAGCAGGGCGTCCGTCCGCCCCTCCCGCTCGAAGCGCATGGTCACCGAGGACGGGTCCACGCCGTTGGGGAGCCTGCGCTTGAGGTCGGCCCGGTTCTTCTCGAACGCCTCGCGGGAGCGGTTGACGCTCGCCCCCCTCAGCTCGGAGCGGGAGAAGGTCACCTCGCCTGGGGCCAGGTCTCGGTCCGCCCTGACGATCGACTCGACGATCCCGCCGACGACTGCGTTGTACGACTTGGGGTGGTAGCCGTTCGTCGTGACGTTGTAGAGGTTGTGCCACGAGTAGCCGCCCGTCGCCGAGTGGGTGTGCGTCGCCGTCAGAAGCACGTTCGCCTCGCCGTACTGCGCTCCCAGGCGCGCGCGCAGGCGCTCGAGAACGCCCTGGCGCACCGAATCGAAGACGGCCAGCATGTCGGCAACGACGACGACCTGCTTGCGCCCGGTCCGAGCATCCTGAACGGCGAAGGCCCTCGCGAACTGGCGCATGTGAACGCCCTGCCCCTTCTGGCGCCCGTCTCCGTATCCCATGAAACCGACCTCCGCCGGCTCTGAGGTGATGTCCGCAATGCCTCGACCGACGTTGAACTGGGGCGCGGTGGCCTGCGGGCGCGGCTCTTCTCTCTGGTGGGCCGCCGGGCCTGAGGGGCGCTGCGTTGCATCCGCGTCCGCCGGCGCAGGCTTCTCGGCGGGCGCCGCAGGGGTGGACGGCGACGGCTTCTGTGCGGGCTGCGTGGCCTGTCCGTGCCGAAGCCAGAGCGGCAAGCGCGCCTCGGCTGGAGGCGCTGCCGCTCCGCACAGTGCTATGACGGTCAGGGCAGTGACAGCCGCACGGGCTCGCCCCGTGCGCCGCCCCGTGCTCCTCGTCTGGCTGGGCTGTTGACTCGTTGCCTGCTTGTGTTGGCGCAAGGCGGCCTCCGTTCCGCGTCCAGCTCCGGAGAAACTCAGCGGCCCTCGACGAAGCACAGTGGTTAAGCACTTAACAATGCAGCGCGGACGGAGCCGTCAGCGATCGTCCGCACTCGTCAAATACTAACAAACGTACTTGGTTTGATGGGTCCGACTCCTTCGAGGCCGGACGAAGGCTTGGAGCATCGTGGAGCGACCCACCAGCGCATGGCCGCAGGGTCCCGTCCTGCCACGCGCGCGCCCGGCGCACTCCCCGGATACGACAGACGGGGGCCGCGCCGAAGCGCGACCCCCGTCAGGGACAAAGTCAGATCAGGCCCTAGGCGTGATCCTGACCCATCGAGTAGTCATCCAGGCTCACCGAGTGGAACTCGGGGGCGAAGGAGTCATCCAGCCCCGAGTAACCGAAGTCGGGGAAGGCCGTCGCCGCCGAGTACAGCGCGGACTTGGCCTCCTCCGTCGGCTCCACGGAGACGTTGTTGTAACGCTCCAGGCCAGTGCCGGCCGGGATGAGGTTACCGATGATGACGTTCTCCTTGAGGCCGAGCAGCGGGTCGCTCTTGCCCTCCATCGCGGCCTGCGTGAGGACGCGAGTGGTCTCCTGGAAGGATGCCGCCGAAAGCCACGACTCAGTCGCGAGCGAGGCCTTGGTGATGCCCATGAGCTCCGGACGGCCGGACGCAGGCTGCTTGCCCTCGGCCACCGCCCGGCGGTTCTCGGACATGAAGCGCGCCCGGTCCACGAGCTCGCCCGGGAGAAGGTTCGTGTCGCCCTGGTCGATGACCGTGATGCGGCGAAGCATCTGGCGCACGATGACCTCGACGTGCTTGTCGTGGATGCCGATGCCCTGCGAGCGGTAGACGCCCTGGACCTCGTCGACGAGGAACTTCTCCGCGGCGCGCGGGCCGAGGATGCGGAGGATCTGCTTGGGATCCACCGGGCCGTTGACGAGCTGCTGCCCGACCTCGACCGAGTCCCCGTCCGCCACGAGCAGGCGCGAACGACGGAGCACGGGGTACGCGATCTCCTCATCGCCGTTGTCCGGCGTGATGACGATGCGCATCTGCTTCTCGCCGTCCTCGATCGTCACGCGGCCAGCGGCCTCGGCGATCGGGGCGACACCCTTCGGCGTACGCGCTTCGAAGAGCTCCTGGATTCGGGGAAGACCCTGCGTGATGTCGTCCGCGGAGGCGGAGCCGCCCGTGTGGAACGTACGCATGGTCAGCTGCGTGCCAGGCTCACCGATGGACTGAGCCGCGATGATGCCCACGGCCTCTCCAATGTCCACGAGCTTGCCAGTCGCGAGCGAGCGGCCGTAGTCGAGGGCGGAGATGCCCACCTCGGAGTCCGAGGTCAGGACCGAGCGGACCGACACCTCGCGGATTCCGGCGGCGAAGAGCTTGTCGATGAGCTCGACTCCGACGTCGTCATTGCGGCGAGCCAGGACCGTTCCGTCCTCCGCCACGACATCCTTCGCGAGGTTGCGCGCGTAGACGCTCGTCTCGACGTTCTCGTGGAGCACCCAGTTGCCTGCCGCATCCTGCTGCGCGATCGGCAGCGTGAGGCCGCGCGTCGAGCCGCTGTCGTGCTCGCGAACAATGACGTCCTGCGAGACGTCGACGAGACGACGCGTGAGGTAACCCGAGTTGGCGGTACGCAGAGCCGTGTCCGCGAGGCCCTTGCGGGCGCCGTGGGTGGCGATGAAGTACTCGAGAACGGTCAGGCCCTCACGGTAGGAGGACTTGATCGGGCGCGGAATGATCTCGCCCTTCGGGTTGGCCACGAGGCCGCGGATGCCGGCAATCTGGCGGATCTGGTTCCAGTTGCCACGCGCGCCGGACGTCACCATGCGGTAGACGGTGTTGAGCTTCGGGAAGCTCTCCTCCATCGCCGCCGCGACATCGGCAGTGGCCTTGTTCCAGATGTCGATGAGCTCCTGACGGCGCTCATCCTCAGCGAGAAGACCGTTCTCGTACTCGCGCTCCACCTTCGCGGCGCGCTCTTCGTAGCCCGCCATGATCTCCGGCTTCGACGGGGGTGCCGCGACGTCGGAGATGGCCACGGTGACGCCCGAGCGCGTGGCCCAGTAGAAGCCGGCGGCCTTCAGGTTGTCGAGCGTCTGCGCCGTGACGACCTTCGGGTAGCGCTCTGCGAGGTCGTTGACGAGGGTCGAGAGCGAGCCCTTGTCGGCGACGCGCTCGAACCACGGGTAGTCCTCGGGGAGCGTCTCGTTGAAGATGACCTGGCCGAGAGACGTCGTGATGAGAGCGGGCTGACCCGGCTCCCAGCCCTCGGGAGCAGGCTGCTCGTCAGACGGAACGAAGCCCTCGATGCGGATCTTGACGATCGCGTTGAGGTGGATCTCGCGGGCGTCGTGCGCCATGACAGCCTCGGCGGGGGACGTGAACACGCGTCCCTCGCCCAGCGCACCCTCGCGCTTCGTCGTCAGGTGGTGCAGGCCGATGATCATATCCTGCGAGGGCAGGGTGACCGGCTTGCCGTCGGACGGCTTGAGGATGTTGTTCGAGGAGAGCATGAGCACGCGTGCCTCAGCCTGCGCCTCCGGGGAGAGCGGCAGGTGCACGGCCATCTGGTCGCCGTCGAAGTCAGCGTTGAACGCCGCGCAGACGAGCGGGTGCAGCTGCAGGGCCTTGCCCTCGACGAGCTGCGGCTCGAACGCCTGGATGCCGAGGCGGTGAAGCGTGGGCGCGCGGTTGAGCAGCACCGGGTGCTCCGTGATGATCTCTTCGAGGACATCCCAGACCTGCGGGCGGTAGCGCTCGACCATCCGCTTCGCGGACTTGATGTTCTGCGCGTGGTTGAGGTCCACGAGTCGCTTCATGACGAAGGGCTTGAAGAGCTCGAGCGCCATCTGCTTCGGCAGGCCGCACTGGTGCAGCTTGAGCTGCGGGCCGACGACGATGACCGAACGGCCCGAGTAGTCGACGCGCTTGCCGAGGAGGTTCTGGCGGAAGCGGCCCTGCTTGCCCTTGAGCATGTCAGAGAGCGACTTGAGCGGACGGTTGCCGGGGCCCGTGACGGGGCGGCCGCGACGGCCGTTGTCGAACAGCGAGTCAACGGCTTCCTGCAGCATGCGCTTCTCGTTGTTGACGATGATCTCGGGGGCCCCGAGATCGAGCAGACGCTGAAGGCGGTTGTTGCGGTTGATGACACGACGGTAGAGGTCGTTGAGGTCGCTCGTCGCGAAACGGCCGCCGTCGAGCTGAACCATCGGGCGCAGCTCCGGCGGGATCACCGGAACGGCCTCGAGGACCATGCCCAGCGGGCTGTTGTCGGTCGTGAGGAACGAGTTGACGACCTTGAGGCGCTTGAGCGCACGGGTCTTCCGCTGCCCCTTGCCGTTGGCGATGATGTCGCGGAGGATCTCGGACTCGGCGGCCAGGTCGAAGCCCTCAAGGCGCTTCTTGATGGCCTCGGCGCCCATGGAGCCCTCGAAGTACATGCCGTAGCGGTCACGGAGCTCGCGGAAGAGGCTTTCGTCGCCCTCAAGATCAGCGACCTTGAGGTTCTTGAAGCGGTCCCACACGCGATCGAGCTTCTCGATCTCCGCATCGGCGCGCTTGCGCACCTGCGCCATGGCCTTGTCGGCCTGGTCCCGGACCTTCTTCTTCTCGGGCGCCTTGGCGCCCTCGCCCTCGAGGCGGGCCAGGTCCTTCTCGAGATCCTGGGCGATCCCGGCGATGTCGGCGTCGCGCTGGCTCTCGAGGTTCTTGCGCTCGAGATCGTGCTCGGCCTGGAGGTTCGGAAGGTCCGCGTGACGCGACTCCTCGTCCACGCTCGTCACCATGTACGCGGCGAAGTAGATGACCTTCTCAAGGTCCTTCGGCGCGAGGTCGAGGAGGTAGCCGAGGCGCGACGGGACGCCCTTGAAGTACCAGATGTGCGTCACGGGCGCGGCGAGCTCGATGTGGCCCATGCGCTCGCGACGGACCTTGGCTCGGGTCACCTCGACGCCGCAGCGCTCGCAGACGATGCCCTTGAAGCGGACGCGCTTGTACTTGCCGCAGGCGCACTCCCAGTCACGGGAAGGGCCGAAGATCTGCTCGCCGAACAGGCCGTCCTTCTCGGGCTTGAGGGTGCGGTAGTTGATGGTCTCGGGCTTCTTGACCTCGCCGTGCGACCATGCGCGGATCTGGTCCGCGGTGGCCAGGCCGATGCGCATCAGGCTGAAGGAGGATTCAGTGGACATAGGTCCTTGTCTCTCTTCTCTCTAAAAATTCTAGTGAAGTCTGGGGTGTGGAGGGAGTGGACGGGCGACGCGCCCCGTGAGGCCCTCAAGGCCTCACGGGGACTGCGTCAGCGGGTCAGACTTCCTCGACGGAGCTCGGCTCGTTGTGAGACAGATCGATGCCGAGTTCCTCCGCAGCGCGGAAGACTTCATCATCCGAGTCACGCATCTCGATCGCGCTGCCGTCCGCGCCGAGAACCTCGACGTTCAGGCAGAGCGACTGCATTTCCTTGATGAGGACCTTGAAGGACTCGGGAACACCCGGCTCGGGGATGTTCTCGCCCTTGACGATGGCCTCGTACACCTTGACGCGCCCGTGGATGTCATCCGACTTGATGGTCAGGAGCTCCTGGAGGGTGTAGGCCGCGCCGTATGCCTCGAGCGCCCACACCTCCATCTCACCGAACCGCTGGCCGCCGAACTGCGCCTTACCGCCCAGCGGCTGCTGGGTGATCATCGAGTACGGGCCGGTGGAGCGGGCGTGGATCTTGTCGTCCACGAGGTGGTGGAGCTTCAGGATGTACATGTAGCCCACGGAGATCGGGTCCGGGAACGGCTCGCCGGAGCGGCCGTCGATGAGCTTCGCCTTGCCCGAGGCCCCGATGAGGCGCTGGCCGTCGCGGGTCGGGTTCGTCGAGTCCAGGAGCGCCGTGATCTCGTTCTCGTGGGCGCCGTCGAACACCGGGGTCGCCACCGTGGTGGGGCCGGTCTCGCGCGGGAGGCTCGGAAGGGCGCGGGCCCACTCCGGATCTCCCTCGATCTTCCAGCCCTGCTTGGCGGCCCATCCCAGGTGGATCTCGAGGACCTGGCCCAGGTTCATGCGGCCCGGGACGCCCAGCGGGTTGAGGACCACGTCGACAGGCGTGCCGTCCTCGAGGAACGGCATGTCCTCGATCGGGAGGATCTTGGAGATGACGCCCTTGTTGCCGTGGCGGCCAGCGAGCTTGTCACCGTTGGTGATCTTGCGCTTCTGGGCGACGTAGACGCGAACGAGCTGGTTGACACCCGGCGCAAGCTCGTCGTCGTTCTCACGATCGAAGATGCGCACGCCGATGACCGTGCCGGACTCGCCGTGCGGCACCTTGAGGGAGGTGTCGCGGACTTCGCGGGACTTCTCGCCGAAGATGGCGCGCAGGAGGCGCTCCTCCGGGGTCAGCTCCGTCTCGCCCTTCGGGGTGACGCGGCCGACGAGGATGTCGCCTGCCTCGACCTCGGCGCCGATGTGGATGATGCCGCGCTCGTCGAGCTGGCTCAGCATCTCCTCGGAGACGTTCGGGATGTCCCGCGTGATCTCCTCGGCGCCAAGCTTCGTGTCGCGAGCGTCAACCTCGTGCTCCTCGATGTGGATCGAGGTCAGCATGTCGTCGGAGACGACGCGCTGGGAGAGGATGATGGCGTCCTCGAAGTTGTGGCCTTCCCACGACATGAACGCAACGAGCATGTTGCGGCCAAGCGCGAGCTCGCCCTGGTCGGTCGACGGGCCGTCGGCGAGGACCGTGCCGGCCTCGACGCGATCGCCCTCGTTCACGACGACGCGCATGTTGTACGCGTTGCCCTGGTTGGAGCGGGCGAACTTCATGACGGGGTACGTGGACTGGGTGCCGTCGTCGTTCATGACAGACACGAGGTCAGCGGAGACCTCGCGGACCACGCCCGGCTTGACCGCGAGGGCCGAGTCGCCGGCGTCGATGGCCGCGTAGCGCTCCATGCCCGTGCCCACGAGCGGACGCTCGGTGCGCAGCAGCGGCACCGCCTGACGCTGCATGTTCGCGCCCATGAGGGCGCGGTTGGCGTCGTCGTGCTCGAGGAACGGGATGAGGGCCGTTGCCACGGAGACCATCTGGCGCGGGGAGACGTCCATGTAGTCCACGCGGTCAGCCTCGATGAGGATGGGCTCTCCACCGCCGCCGCGCTGGCGGACGAGAACGAGCTCCTCCGCGAACTTGAGGTCCTTGGTCAGCGGCGCGTTGGCCTGCGCGATGAAGTTCTCCATCTCGTCATCGGCCGTGAGGTAGTCCACCTCGTCCGTGACCTGGCCGTTGTGCACGCGGCGGTACGGCGTCTCGATGAAGCCGAACGCGTTGATGCGGCCGTAGGACGCGAGCGAGCCGATGAGGCCGATGTTCGGGCCTTCAGGCGTCTCAATGGGGCACATGCGGCCGTAGTGCGACGGGTGAACGTCACGCACTTCCATGCCTGCGCGGTCACGGGACAGACCGCCCGGGCCGAGGGCCGAAAGACGACGCTTGTGCGTCAAGCCCGCGAGCGGGTTGTTCTGGTCCATGAACTGCGAGAGCTGGGACGTTCCGAAGAACTCCTTGATCGCAGCGACGACCGGGCGGATGTTGATGAGCGTCTGCGGCGTGATGGCCTCGACGTCCTGCGTGGTCATCCGCTCGCGGACGACGCGCTCCATGCGGGACAGGCCCGTGCGGACCTGGTTCTCGATGAGCTCGCCGACGGCGCGGATGCGGCGGTTCGCGAAGTGGTCGATGTCGTCGACCTCGACGCGGACCTCGACGGACTCGCCGTCTCGGACACCCTTGATCGTCTTCTCGCCTGCGTGCAGCGCCACGAGGAAGCGGACCATCGCGGCGATGTCGTCGACCGAGAGCACGGAGGCGTCAGGGTCGTCGAGCGGGCGGTCAACGCCGACCTTGCGGTTGAGCTTGTAACGGCCCACCTTGGCGAGGTCGTAGCGCTTCGGGTTGAAGTACAGGTTGTTGAGCAGCGACTCAGCAGCCTCGACCGTGGGCGGCTCGCCCGGACGGAGCTTGCGGTAGATGTCGAGGAGGGCGTCCTCGCGCGTCTCGACGTTGTCCTTCTCGAGGGTCGCGCGGATCGAGTCGTACTGGCCGAACTCCTCGAGGATGCGGGACTCGCTCCAGCCGAGGGCCTTCAGGAGAACCGTCACAGACTGCTTGCGCTTGCGGTCGAGGCGCACGCCGACCTGGTCGCGCTTGTCGATCTCGAGCTCGAACCACGCACCGCGGGAGGGGATGACCTTCGCGGTGAAGATGTCCTTGTCACTCGTCTTGTCAGCGGCCTTCTCGAAGTAGGCGCCGGGCGAGCGGACCAGCTGGGACACGACGACACGCTCGGTGCCGTTGATGATGAACGTGCCCTTGTCCGTCATGAGCGGGAAGTCGCCCATGAACACGGTCTGCTGCTTGATTTCGCCCGTGTTGTTGTTCATGAACTCGGCCTTGACGTACAGGGGGGCCGCGTAGGTGGCGTCGCGGTCCTTGCACTCGGCGATCGTGAACTTCGGGTCGGCGAACTCGGGGTCCGAGAAGCTCAGGGACATCGTCTCCTGGAAGTCTTCGATCGGGGAGATCTCTTCGAAGATCTCTGCGAGTCCGGAGGTGTTGTTGAGGCCCTTGACGCCGGCCTCGACGGCGCGCTGGACGCGCTCCTGCCAGCGCTCGTTGCCAACGAGCCAGTCGAACGACTCGGTCTGGAGGGCGAGAAGATCGGGGACGTCAAGCGGCTCCGGGATCTTGGCGAATGAATGGCGTTCCGCGGCTTGTGCACGCGCTGGCACGTTAGCGGCTTCAGAAGTGGAGGTGCTCGAGGCGACCAAGAGGGATCCTTTCACAGATCTGACGAGTCAGCTTCAGACACGTTCGGGGCCCACCGCTATATGAAGGCACGCAAGATGAACAGAGAAGCAAAAACTCAGTCTATGCCAGTCTTGCTTCCCTTGTCCACCCCCAATGTGGTATTGAACGACGACGGCGGCCGCCCGCCGGGACTAGTCTTGAGAGGAGACCCTCATCACAGGATCGGCCGCCCGTTGCGAGCCCGCGCATCCGCCCCGACGCCAGGAGAATCCATGTCACGCCACACCCCCACCCCCGAGGACGTCGTCATCGTCGGCGGTGCCCGGACGCCCCAGGGCCGCATCATGGGTGCTCTGTCCTCCCTGAGCGCCGTCGAGCTCGGCGCAGCAGCCATGGCCGGGGCCCTCTCGCGGGCAGGCGTGGCGCCAGAGGCGGTGGAGTTCGTCCTCATGGGCCAGGTCATCCAGGCGGGGTGCGGCCAGAACCCGGCCAAACAGGCGGCCGTCGCTGCGGGCGTCCCACGGGCGGTCCCCGCGATGACGCTCAACAAGGTCTGCCTGTCCGGCCTCAGCGCGGTCATCGACGCGGCCCGGCTCGTTCGTCTCGGGGATGCCGAGGTCGTCGTCGCAGGCGGCATGGAGTCCATGAGCCAGGCGCCCCACCTCTTGCCCGGCTCGCGGCGGGGATGGACGTACGGGGACGTCACGGCGCTTGACGCCGCCGCCCGCGACGGCCTCACCGACGCCGCGAGCGGGGTCTCCATGGGCCTCGCCACGGAGCGGGATGCGCAGGGGCTCGCCATCTCTCGCGAGGATCAGGACCGGATCGCCGCCGCATCCCACACCCGGGCGGCTGCCGCTGCGGCCCGGGGCGCCTTCGCCGAGGAGATCGTCCCCGTCCAGGTCCCCCAGCGAAAGGGAGACCCTCTCAGCATCACGGACGACGAGGGCATCCGCCCGGACACGACGCCCGAGGGTCTCGCCCGCCTGCGCCCTGCCTTCTCGCCCGAGGGCACGATCACCGCCGCCTCATCGTCCCCTCTCTCCGACGGGGCCTCCGCCCTCATTGTCACGAGTCGCCGCCGAGCCGAGGCTGAGGGCTGGCAGGTGCTCGCTGCCGTCTGCTCCGCCGGACAGGTCGCCGGGCCGGACTCATCGCTCCTCCCCCAGCCGGCCAACGCCATCCGAGCTGCCCTCGAACGGGAGGGACTGGGCCTCGACGAGGTCGACATTGTCGAGGTCAACGAGGCCTTCGCCGCCGTCGTCCACCAGTCAGCGAGCCTCCTTGGGCTCCCAGCAGAGCACATGAACACGAACGGCGGGGCCATCGCGCTCGGTCACCCCATTGGGGCCTCCGGGGCCAGGCTGGCCCTGACGGCCACCGCCCAGCTCGTCCGCCGCGGCGAAGGCACCGCCGTCGTCGCCCTCTGCGGAGGAGGAGGCCAGGGCGAGGCGCTCATTCTCCGCCGCTGACGCACACCGCTCGCCTCCCCTGCCCGGCTGGGCCCCCTGACGGGCCCTGGCCCAGCCCATCACGACGCCCCGCCCGCCACAGCGCGGGCCCGCCCGGTCCCAACGACAAGACCCCCGCACCCAGGACGGGTGCGGGGGTCTTGCTGAGCGTCAGGTCACGCCGCCAAGGCGGCGCACAGACTACTTGAGGGTGACGGAAGCGCCAGCGCCCTCGAGCTGCTCCTTGGCCTTCTCGGCCGTCTCCTTGTTGGCGGCCTCGAGGACAGCCTTGGGGGCGCCGTCAACGAGATCCTTGGCTTCCTTGAGGCCAAGACCGGTGAGGGCACGCACCTCCTTGATGACCGCGATCTTCTTGTCGCCAGCGGCCTCGAGGATGACGTCGAACTCGTCCTTCTCCTCTTCGGCAGCGGCCTCGCCGGCCGGGCCCGCGACGGCCACGGCGGCAGCCGTGACGTCGAACTCTTCCTCGAAGGCCTTGACGAACTCGGAGAGCTCGATGATCGTCATTTCCTTGAATGCTGCCATGAGCTCTTCGTTGGTGAGCTTAGCCATAAGTGGCTTCCCTTCTGGTCTGCGCCCCCGCTGTCAGTGCGGGGCCGGAATGTCTAGTGTCGGCGGCGGGGCCGTGTGGCCTGCCGCCAGGGTGAGTCCCTGTGGAGCAGGAACTACTCGGCGGCCGGTGCGTCCTCTGCGGGAGCCTCGGCGGCCGGTGCGTCGCCACCCTGCTCCTGCTTGGCGCGGAGCGCGTCGACGGTGCGGACGAGCTGGGACATCGGGGCCTTGAGGACAGCCGCGACGCGCGCGAGCTGCTTCTCACGGGACTCGAGGGCCGCGAGTGCCGCGACCTCGTCCGAGCTCAGGGCCTTGCCCTCGAAGAGACCCGTCTTGATGACGAGCTTCGGGTTGGCCTTGGCGAAATCCGTCAGGGACTTGGCGGCTGCAACAGCGTCGCCCTTTACGAAGGCAATCGCGGTGGGGCCGGAGAGCTGACCCTCGAACGCGTCGATGCCAGCCTCCTTCGCCGCGATGCCCGTCAGGGTGTTCTTGACGACCGAGAACTTGTTGTCCTGGCCGAGGGAACGACGCAGCTCCTTGAGCTGTGCAACGGAAAGCCCACGGTATTCGGTCAGGACAGCGGCGGTGGACTCCTTGAAGTCCGCGGCGATCTCCTGGATCGCAGCATTCTTGCTCGGCGTTGCCATAACCCTCCTTCCGGGGTGGTAAGTGAAGTCCGGCGGCGGAGGGCTGGCAACAGAAAAGCCCCGTGCAAGATGCACAGGGCCTGGACTCCCGTGAGGGCGTCAATGCTTGTGTCACCTGCGTGGGCACCCCGCTGTTGCGAAGCCTTCGGACCTCTTGCGGGCGCAAGCGGTCAACCGACGGTCATTGGTACAGACCTAGCCTACCAGAGTCTCGGGGCCCGGTCACCCCCGGGGCCGTGTGGGAGGGGCCTCCTCCCCCACTCCCGAGGGCGTCCGTTTCCTGCTCCTTCTAGGCCGACGACGGTGCCTGCGGCCACCTGGCGCCGACTGCAGCGTCTTGCGCCGCCTCGGCACAGATCCCCCCTGAGGCGGGACGTCGCCATGCGAGCGACCGCCGCCAACGCACACAGGCCGGGTCCCCGCGAGGGGACCCGGCCTGTGTGGTGAGGCGAACGCCTCAGGGTGAACTACTCGCCCGCAACAACCTTGGTCACGTTCGGGTCGATCGAGATGCCCGGACCGAAGGTCGTGGCGATCGTCGACTTCTGGATGTAGCGGCCCTTGGAGGAAGCCGGCTTGAGACGAAGAACCTCTTCGAGAGCCGCGGCGAAGTTCTCCGCGAGCTGCTCCACCGAGAAGGAGGACTTGCCGATGATGAAGTGGAGGTTCGAGTGCTTGTCGACACGGAAGTCGATCTTGCCGCCCTTGATGTCGTTGACAGCCTTCGTCACGTCCATCGTCACCGTCCCGGTCTTGGGGTTCGGCATGAGGTTACGCGGGCCGAGGATCTTGCCGAGGCGGCCAACCTTGCCCATGAGGTCCGGGGTGGCAACGGCGGCGTCGAAGTCGACCCAGCCGCCGGCGACCTTGGCGATGAGGTCGTCGGAGCCGACGAAGTCAGCGCCGGCCGCGCGAGCGGCCTCGGCCTTGTCGCCGTTGGCGAAGACGACGACGCGGGCCGTCTTGCCCGTGCCGTTCGGAAGGTTGACCGTGCCGCGGACCATCTGATCAGCCTTGCGGGGGTCGACGCCGAGGCGGAACGCGACCTCGACCGTGGCGTCCGACTTCGACGGGTTGGTCTCCTTGGCCAGCTTCACGGCCTCGAAGGGGGTGTACAGCTTGCCAGCCTCGATCTTGGCTGCAGCTGCCTCGTATGCTTTGCTGCGCTTTGCCATCTGCTTTTCTCCTTGTGCAGTTGTGGTCTTCGGACCGCGCGGGCCCTGCCACGGGCGAGCCGAGCGGCTCACCCATTGATGAATGGGGTGCGGATCGAAAGCGATCCGCGGGCTGCGGTGAGGTTAGCCCTCGACCGTGATGCCCATGGAGCGGGCAGTGCCGGCGATGATCTTGGCCGCGGCCTGGACATCGTTGGCGTTGAGGTCTTCCATCTTCGTGGTGGCGATTTCCTCGACCTGCGCCTGCGTCAGCTTGGCGACCTTGGCCGTGTGCGGGGTCGCGGAGCCCTTCTGGACGCCTGCGGCCTTCTTGATGAGCTCTGCCGCCGGCGGGGTCTTCGTGATGAACGTGAACGAGCGGTCCTCGTACACCGTGATCTCGACGGGGACGACGTTGCCGCGCTGCGACTCGGTCGCGGCGTTGTACGCCTTGCAGAACTCCATGATGTTGACGCCGTGCTGACCGAGCGCCGGACCGATCGGCGGCGCGGGGTTCGCGGCGCCAGCCTGAATCTGGAGCTTGATGAGGCCGGTGACCTTCTTCTTGGGAGCCATGAGCTGGTCCTTCTTTCTGTACTCTCCCCGCGGGGCAGGAGCGCCGGGCGCGGGTCGTGGCCGCCCTGGCGAGGCGGCCGCCGTCGTCGCCCTCCCCCAAAGCACGGGGAGGTGACGACACGTCTGTGTGGTTTACGGGATCTTCGTGACCTGGTCGAACGAGAGGGTCACGGGGGTCTCCCGCTCGAAGATCGTCACGAGAACAACGAGCTGCTGGGCGTCCAGCTTGATCTCGGAGATCGTCGCAGGCATGGTCGCGAACGGGCCGTCGTTGACGGTCACCGACTCGCCGACCTCGAAGTTGACGGTGATGGACTGGACGTTCGGCTCGACCGGCTTGGACGGGTCCGTCACGGGCTCGGCGATCGTGTGCTCAAGCATGGAGAAGACCTCCTGGAGCGAGAGCGGCGCGGGGTCGTGGGCGTTGCCCACGAAGCCCGTCACACCCGGTGTGTGCCGCACGACGCCCCACGAGGCGTCCGTCAGGTCCATGCGGACGAGGACGTAGCCGGGGATGCGAACACGGCGCACAAGCTTGCGCGTGGTGTTCTTGACCTCGATGACCTCCTCCATGGGGACCTGCACCTCGTAGATGTAGTCCTCCATGTCGAGCGTCTGAGCGCGCGTCTCGAGGTTCTGCCTCACGCGGTTCTCGTAGCCCGCGTAGGAGTGGATGACGTACCAGTCGCCGGGAAGGCGGCGGAGCTTCGTGCGGAACTCCTCAAGGAGCTCCTCGCGCGTCTTGACGGGCTCGTCGCCCTCCTCGTCCGCGCTCTCCGTCTCGGCCGCGTCGCCTGCTGCCGCAGGCGCGTCGTCGGCGGATTCCTCACGGGAGGGTGCGTCCTGGTCCTCACCGGACGGGGCGGTCTCCTCAGCAGGGTCGACGACGTCACCCGCCGACTCGGCCTCAGCCGAGTGCTCCGGGAACTCGTTCTGCTCGAGCGGCTGCTCGGACACTTCTGCGTCGGACACTACTCTCCTGCTTTCTTGTCTCTCCATCGGGCGCCAAGCGGATGCTCGGGGCCCCGGATCTCAAACACGCGGACAGCCCAGGCAGTGGGCACTGCTGGGCTGCAACTTCTCTCGCACGGCCGGACTGCGGACATCGCCGAGCGTGGGCCGATCATCCGATTCTACGTCAGTTTTCCGGCGAGCCGCCGAAAACGCTCATTGCCGCCCGCCCGAAGACGAAGTCCAGGCCCATGACGAGCAGCATCATGACGATGACGAACACGAGCACGACGGCCGTGTACCGCATGAGCTCGGGGCCTGTGGGGTACGTGACCTTCTTCAGCTCGCCGATGACCTCGCGAAGGAACTGGATGATCCGTCCGAAAAAGCCCTGCTTCGAGGACCGTGTGCGTCCGACCTCAGCGCTCGTGGCGGTGTGTGCTGTCATACAAGTCATTCCTCACCATGCGACGAAAGGTCCCCGCCATGAGACGAGAACCTCAGCGCCCCGGGGTTCGGCGTGAGCCGGACACGAGACGTATCGGGGCCTGAAGCCTCCCGCATAGACGGGGGCGGGCCTCGCAGGGCAGACAGGACTCGAACCTGCAACCTGCGGTTTTGGAGACCGCTGCGCTACCAATTGCGCCACTACCCTAGGCCTTCCGTGAGGAAGGGCCGCGCACCGGGCATCTCACCCAGCACGAGTCACCATAATACTGCAGAAATCCCTCGCAGTCGAACTCGCCGCAGAACGGCCCCCTGCTGCGGAGGGTGAGCAACTAGACTGGGTGCATGTCTGAGACTCGCCCCGCCAGCCCTGCCCGTGTGAGCGCACGCGTCGCCGCCATCGCCCCCTCCGCCACCCTCGCCGTGGACTCCAAGGCCAAGGCCCTCAAGGCCGAGGGCCGCCCGGTGATCGGCTTCGGCGCCGGAGAGCCCGATTTCCCGACGCCTGACTACATCGTCGAAGCCGCCGTCGCCGCCGCCCGCGACCCCAAGAACCACCGCTACTCACCCACGGCCGGGCTCCCAGAGCTCCGCCGCGCGATCGCCGAGAAGACCACCCGGGACTCCGGCTGGGACGCCGAGCCGGAAAACGTCCTCGTGACCAACGGCGGCAAGCAGGCCGTCTACCAGGCGTTCGCCACGCTCCTGGATCCGGGGGACGAGGTCATCGTCCCCGCCCCCTATTGGACGACGTACCCAGAGGCCATCAAGCTGGCCGGCGGCGTCCCCGTCGAGGTCTTCGCGGGCCCCGAGCAGGGCTACAAGGTCACGGTGGAGCAGCTCGAGGCCGCCCGGACCGAGAAGACCAAGGTCGTCCTCTTCGTCTCCCCCTCCAACCCGACCGGCGCCGTGTACTCCCCGGAACAGGTCCGAGCCATTGGCGACTGGGCAGCCGCGGCGGGGCTCTGGGTCATCACGGACGAGATCTACGAGCACCTGACGTACGACGACGCCGTGTTCACCTCAATCGCCTCCGTCCCTGCCCTCCGGGACACGGTGGTCATCCTCAACGGCGTCGCCAAGACCTACGCCATGACGGGCTGGCGCGTCGGCTGGATGGTGGCCCCTCTGGACATCATCAAGGCCGCGAGCAACCTCCAGTCCCACGCCACCAGCAACGTGAACAACATTGCTCAGCGCGCGGCCCTCGCCGCCCTCACAGGCGGCCTCGAGGCCGTTGAGACCATGAAGGAGGCGTTCGACCGCCGCCGCACGCTCATGGTCTCAATGCTCAACGAGATCAAGGGCATCGAGTGCCCCACGCCCACCGGAGCCTTCTACGCCTATGCGGACGTCCGGGGCCTCCTCGGGCAGCCCATCGAGACGGGCTCGGGTGTGAAGACTCCCGCCACGAGCGGCGAGCTCGCGGACCTCATCCTTGAGGCCACGGACGTCGCGGTGGTCCCCGGCGAGGCCTTCGGCCCCAGCGGGTACATTCGACTCTCCTACGCGCTTGGAGACGACGACCTCGTCGAGGGCGTCTCCCGCATCCAGCGCCTGATCGGAAAGAAGTAAGCCCATGAACTGGTTCAAGCTCGCCTCCCCCCTCTTCGGAGCCCTCCGGGCCGTCCCGTTTGAGCGGTCCGCCCACGGCCTCCTCGGCGGCATCTGCGCCGGCGTCTCCGAGAAGTTCGGCACCAACGTGTGGATCGTCCGCGCCGTGGCCGTGGCCGCCAGTTTCCTCCCTGTCGTCGGGATCGGCCTCTACGCGGCGGCGTGGGCGCTCCTGCCCGACCGCCTGGGCAAGATCCATGCCGAGGAGTGGCTCCGCGACGCCAGCACGAAGGCGTAGGCTTCCCTCAACCACAACCCGCGCAACGACGCGCACTGCTCTCCCGATTCGGCAACGGCGCCGTTCCTTATCCCCCTTTCTCCAAGACAGCGTAAGGACAGCACCATGAGAATCGGCATCTTGACCTCCGGCGGGGACTGCCCCGGCCTCAACGCGGTGATCCGCTCGGCGGTGTTCTCCGGAACACGGCTTCACGGGCACGAATTCGTCGGCTTCCGCCACGGCTGGCGGGGCGTCGTCGAGGGGGACACGATCGACCTCCCCCTCGTGCGTGTCCGGGGCATCGCCAAGCAGGGCGGCACCATTCTCGGCACCTCCCGAACCAACCCCTTCGAGGGCCCCAACGGCGGACCGGAGAACATCAAGCGCATGATGGCGGACAAGGGCGTGGACGCCCTCATCGCCATCGGCGGCGAGGGGACGCTGGCAGCTGCGCAGCGCCTTCACGCGGCAGGCATCCGCATGGTGGGCGTGCCGAAGACCATCGACAACGATCTCAGCTCGACCGACTACACCTTCGGGTTCGACACCGCCGTGCAGATCGCCACGGACGCGCTGGACCGCCTCCGCACGACGGGCGAGTCCCACTCACGCTGCATGGTCGCCGAGGTCATGGGCCGCCACGTCGGCTGGATCGCCCTCCACTCCGGCATGGCGGCCGGTGCCCACGCGATCCTCATCCCTGAGCAGCAGGTCTCCTACGAGCAGGTGGCCTCCTGGGTCATGGACACGCAAGCGCGCGGCCGCGCTCCCCTCGTCGTGGTGGCCGAGGGATTCGTCCAGGAGGGCGAGGCGAGCCCCCACTCGTACCGTGGACTCGACGCCTTCGGTCGGCCGCGCCTCGGCGGGATCGGCGAGATCCTGGCGCAGGAGATTGAGGAGCGCACGGGCATTGAGACTCGCTCCACGGTCCTGGGGCACATCCAGCGCGGCGGCACGCCGACGGGCTTTGACCGGGTCCTCGCAACACGGTTCGGCATGGCCGCGGTGGAGATGGTGACGAAGGGCCAGTGGGGCCACATGGCGGCCCTGAGGGGCACGGACATCCAAGCCGTGTCCTTCGACGACGCGCTCGGCAGCCTCAAGACCGTGCCGGAGGCGCGGTACCGCGAGGCTGAAATGCTCTTCGGCTAGGCACCTGCAGGCCCCCTGAAGGGCTTAGGCCTCGCTGGCCTGGAAGCGGGCGGCGAGCTCGGCGTTCTGGAACATCCTCGCGGTGTCCAGGGCGCTGGGCGTGCCGTGCCGCGGGTCGGCGCCTGCGGCGAGGAGCGCTTCGATGACCTCAGCCTCGCCCTTGAACACGGCGCCGGCAAGCGGAGACTGTCCTCGGTCATTGACGCGGTTGGGGTCCGCACCGAGCGCGGCCAGTCGCGCCACCGCATCCGCGTGGCCGTGGTACGCCGCGAGCATGAGGAGTGTGTCCCCGGACCCGTTCGCGAGATCGGCGGGGGCCCCGGCCCGGACGTACGCCTCGAGGACGTCCGCCTGGCCAGCACGGGCGGCGTCGAACAGCGCGGCCGCCAGCTCCTGGAGCTCCTCGGACGGCGCCTCGCCCCCGGCCGGACCCGGCGCTCCGGGCCCCTGCGGGGCAGGCTCGTGTGCTGGCGTGGTCATGAAAGCCTCCTGATGCCGGATGGGCGGCCGACGACGGACCCCGCGTCCGGAGCCACAACGGGCGTCTGGGCGGCGGCGTAGCGCTCCCCCTCATCCACGACGACGAGGTCCGCGGCGGCGTCCGCCGTCCGCTTGACGACCGCGAGCCCAATGGGGCCCGCCTCCTCGTGCAGCGCCACGGACGTCAGCGTGCCGATGGGGCGGCCGTCCTCTGCTCCGCTGACGAACACCTCCGAGCCCGGGGCCGGGAGCGTATGCGCGGAGCCGTCGATCTCAAGGAAGACGAGCCGGCGCGGCGGGTGGCCCAGGTTGTGGACGCGCGCCACCGTCTCCTGGCCCTTGTAGCAGCCTTTGGCGAGGTGGACGGAGGTCCGCAGGAGGTCCAGCTCGTGAGGCACGGTCCGCTCGTCCGTCTCGGCTCCCGCCGCCGGCTTGAGCGCCATGATGCGCTGGGCCTCGCGGGCGAGCAGGCCGGCCGGGGTCAGCCCGGTCTCGAGCAGCGCGGCCACAAGTCCCTGGAGGCTCCCCTGGGGCACGAGGGCCTCGGTCCAGCGGTAGTCCGCCGCCTGGAGATGCGCGGCGGCCTCGGCGGTCAAGTACGTGTAGCCGCCCACCGCGCTCTGGGCCCACGGGTCCTCGAACAGGACCAGAGCGGCCTCGGCGATGGCGGCGTCCGCGGCCTCGGGCCACGCGCCTCCCGGGCGCCACCCGAGCAGCGCGTGGGAGTCCGCGAGGTTCTCGACCTCCACACGCAGCATGAAGCGCATGCGCTCGAGGAAGGATGCGAGCCGTGCGGCGTCCTCGCGCTGCGAAATGAGGTAGACGGCGGTCTCGGAGGCGACGACGTCCACGTCGACGTCAACCCGCCCCTGCCCTGTGAGGAAGAGTGCGCGACGGGACTCTCCCGGCGAGAGAGACTGGAAGTCCTGGGACGCCAGGGAATGCAGCCAGCTCAGGCGGTCCTCTCCCGTGACGCGCACAGCGGACCGGTCTCCGACGACGACGAAGGCGCCGCCGCGCGCTAGGCGCCGCTGCTCCGCGACAGGCTGGCCGTAGTGGGCGTCTCCGCCCGCCAGGCGCCCCTCAGCGGGGACGGCGCCAGGCAGGCCGAGGGCTGTTCCGCGTGCGAGGGGCAGGGTCATTCGCCCTCAGCCGGGTTCACCCCGGTGCCGTCGGCGCCCTCGGAGGGTTTGCCGTCTCCGGCCTCCTCGCGGGGCTCCGGCGCCGGGGGCTCGGCAATCTTGGCCATGGCCACCGAGGCGTGGGGCTTCATCTCGCCGTCCTCCTGGACATCCCAGCGGAAGAAGAGGCTCCCGTTGACGAGTCCGTAAAGACGCGTGGCCGCGGCGTACTCCTTCGAGGAGCGTCCGCGCATGACGAGGTCCGTCCCGAGCTCGACCACGGCGCCCTTGATGCTGCCGTAGTAGAGCTCGGCGATGCCTCCGGGGTGGACGATCGTAGCCGTGATGTCGAAGCCGCCCGCCTCGTTGCGGAGCTCCTCCACCTCCTCCGCCGACTTGAGCGCGGGAACGATCTCGGCGGGGCGCATGCCCGGGCCGACGTCCGCGTCCGTCATGGGGCGGTCGAGCGCCCAGAAGCCCGCCTCGCTCGTCAGCGGGCGGATCTGGCGCCCCTCCCCATCCACGAGCCACGAGCGGGCCTCATAGCGCAAGAAGGGCAGGCCGTCCTGACTGAACGTGACCTGCTGACGGATGCGCTCATCCCCCTCATTGCCCGCGCCGAGGCGCCCCTCGCCGCTCCACGTGCCGAGGAGCCACGAGAGCGGAACGAGCTCAGGCGTCAGATGAGTGGGGATCTCGACGGGCATGGGTTACTTCTGGCCCTTGAAGAGGCCTGCCACCACGAGAGCAGCCACGCCGGCAATGCCGAGCGTCGCGAGAACGAGAAGGGACGTGAAGAAGATTTCAAGGCCTGCGTACATGTGATCCATCCTAGATCCAAAGGCGGCCGGACGGTGAATCCGCTGGCGAAGCCCCTGGGCGGGTCAGACGAATGTGGCGCCGAAGAACGCGACGGCGCCGAGGAGACCGATCCCGCCTAGCCCCGACGCGACGTGGGTGCGCTTGGTCAGGGATCCCTCGGCGCGCTGCGACAGCGTCACCACTGCGCCGGTCAGTGCACCCGTGATGCCGCCGAGCACCACGGACGAGCCCAGCGCCAGCTCCGTCGTCGACCCCACGAGGATGCCGAAGAAGAGGCCCACGCCGACGATGACGACGGACGTGCTCGAGAGGATGCGAGGCTGAATGAGCGGAATGAGCGCGCCGACGAGCGCGCACACGGCGACGCACAGGGCTGCACCCTGGCCCCGGCTCGCCTGCTGGATGATCTCTTGCGAGGGGTACTGCTGGGCTACTTGGGCCACCGCCACCCAGCCCGCGCCGGAGCCCATGAGGAAGATGCCTGCGGAGAGGCCGATGAGCGACTCCATGCGCCGCACCTGGCCCGTGCCGCGCAGCAGCTGGACGATGAAGCTCGCGGCCACGCCGAAGCCCACGTAGAGCGGGACGAACCGGAGGGGGGCGTCGGAGGGCGCGTAGAGGGGGCTCGTCACGGCGAGGATCGACGCGATGGCACCCACCGTGGACACCGTCCGCTTGGCCGGAATGCCGAGCAGGTACGGGTAGGCGTACGCGAAGACGGCGCTCACGGCTGACATGGTCACCGCCGTGGCGACGGGTCCGCTCCACACGGCCCCGACGAGCGCGGCCAGGGCCACGCCGAGGACGAGGACTGCTCCAGAGATCTTCACCCCTCATATGGTGCCATGTCCGCGCGAGCGCGGCTGTGCGGCGGGCCTCCGGGCGCGCTCCCGATATACTCGGGCAAACGTTAGGGGACGGGAGAGAAGTCGGCACATGCGCATCCACTTCGCCAGTGACACGGACGCGCCTGCCCCCGCCCTCGAGGCGCTTGAGCTCCTGGGCCACGAGGTGCGCCGCGCCCCCTTGGAGGCGGACGCGCCTCGAGCCGACGAGCCGGTCATCGTGGACGCCCGGGACCGCCTCCTCCTCGCCAAGAACGCCCTCGTGCGGATCGCCGCGACGAGCGACGCCCCTCGGATCGCCCTCGTCAGCGCCGACGGCTTCGGCGCGGTCAACGAGTCCTGGCCCGTGGACGACCTCCTGCTCGACACGGCCCGCCACGCCGAGGTCGAGGCCCGTCTCAGGCTTGTCCTGGCCCGCCGCCGCGCCTTCGCACTCGAGTCCCGGCCTCCGGCCCTCGTGCGGGAGGCCGGCATCGAGGTGGACGAGGGCTCGTACACGGCGCGCGTCGATGGGCGCCCGCTCAACCTCACCTACAAGGAGTTTGAGCTTCTCAAGTTCCTGGCCGGATCGCCGGACCTGGTCTTCTCCCGGGATGAGCTGCTCGCGGAGGTCTGGGGCAGCGACTACTACGGCGGCAGCCGGACCGTGGACGTTCACATCCGGCGTCTGCGGGCCAAGCTGGGCTCGGACCACGAGGCGGTCATCCGGACGGTGCGGAACGTCGGGTATATGTTCGCACGGACCGCTTCGGCGGACGACGACGGCGGCCGCGGGTAGGCGGCGCCGCGGACCGCGCCAGCCACGTCGTCGTGAGCACGAGCGCCGCAGGCCCACAGCCAGCAGACGCGCAGAAGGCCCGCTCCAGGTCTGGAGCGGGCCTTCTGACTTCTGTGGAGGACATACGGATCGAACGTATCGAGGGCGTCCCAACTGACGCATCCCCCTCGCTGAAACGAACCCCGAGAAAACGCCCGGTGTCCGTTCCGACAACAGACGACTCTACACACCCCGGCGCCAGAGTACAAAACGGCATCCCCGGCGAGCGCCTAGGCTGGAGGTCATGGACTCTGTGACACCCGACGTGACACCCGAACCAGACCGCTCGGCGGACGACGAGGCGACCGTGTGGAGCATCGCCCCCGTCCGCGGCGCCCTGGAGAACAACGCCCTCGCCGACATTCTCTCCCTCCTCGAGGCGGCGGGTGCCGCCGACGGCACGCGGGCGCTCTCGGACCAGTCCCTCGTGCTCCTGCGCTCCGGGGAGGAGCGCCGAGTGGAGACCTTCCTCGCCTACGCTCACGCCCCCGCGCGGATCTCCGCCCGCCCGGGCACTCACGCCCCGGGCTCACTTGAGAGCCTCGCGGACGAGGCGCGCCTCGCCGGGCTCGCGGTCGTCACCGACGCGGACGGGGCCACCCTCGAGCTCGTCGTCCACCCGCACTATCGCCAGCAGGGCCTCGGGCGCGCCCTCGTGGACGCCGCCGTCTCCACCTTGGGCCACGACGGCCTCGTCGACGCCTCCTCCCTCGGGGCGTGGGCGCACGGCAACACCGCGGCGGCCGTCCAGCTCGCCGCGAGCGCGGGCTTCGTGCCCGTCCGCCGCCTCGTCAAGATGATCCGCCCCTCCTCGACGCCGCTTCCCGCACGCCGCGAGCTGCCGACGGGCATGAAGATCCGCGCCTTCGACCCCGCCCGAGACGTGGACGCGTGGGTGCGCCTCAACGCTCGCGTCTTCGCGGACCACCCGGAGCAGGGCAGCATCACGGCCGACGACGTCAGGGCGCGCATGCGTGAGCCGTGGTTCGACGCTGAGGACTTCCTCCTCGTCGTCGACGACGCGGAGGCGATCCTCGCGTACAACTGGCTCAAGCGCACGCAGGACGAGGCGGAGATCTACGCCCTCGGCGTGGCATCCGAGGCACGCGGCCTGGGGCTCGGGGCCGTGCTGACGAGCGCCGGGATCGAGCGGCTTCAGTCCGAGGGGCCCCGCGATGTCGCCCTCTACACGGAAGGCGACAACATCCCGGCCCTCGCGCTGTACGCGGACTACGGGTTTGAGCAGGTCATGGTGGACGTGATGTATGCGCCCGCCGACGCGGGCGACGGCCAGCCGGTCACGTAGGCTTGAAAGACAGGCGCGAGGCACCCCCTCGCCGGCCACAAACGGAACATTCAGGGAGCGTTGACGTGTCACTGGGACGACCGCCGCAGAAGTCATCCGGCCTCGCGCAGACCGAGGCCGCGAGCGCGCGCGCCACCGAGGACCGGATCGAGCTGCTCCAGTCCGGGCCGAGCCGGGAGCCGGACGGCGGCTTCGGCGCGGAGAGGTTCCTTGACCGCGAGATCTCGTGGCTCGACTTCAATGCCCGTGTCCTCGAGCTCGCCGAGGATGACACCGTGCCGCTGCTCGAGAGGGTCAACTACCTCTCGATCTTCGCCTCGAACCTCGACGAATTCTTCATGGTCCGGGTCGCGGGCCTCAAGCGCCGCATCGCCACGGGCATCGCGGTGCCCTCCCCAGCCGGGGTCAGCCCCGCTGACCAGCTCGACGCCCTCGAGACTGCTGCCCTCGCCCTCCAGCTCCGCCACGCTCAGGTGTTCGCGGACACGATCCGCCCGGGGCTCGAGGACAACAACATCTTCGTCACAGGCTGGGACGCGCTGGACGCGGAGGCGCAGGCCCGCCTCACCACCTACTTCAACGAGCAGGTCTTCCCCATCCTGACCCCGCTCGCGGTGGACCCCGCGCACCCCTTCCCCTACATCTCCGGCCTCTCGCTCAACCTGGCCGTCGTCGTGAAGAATCCCGTGAGCGGCAAGGAACTCTTCGCCCGCGTCAAGGTGCCGGACCAGTTGGAGCGCCTCATCGCCGTGGACGGGCCGCGCGCGGCCGCCCACGCCTCCCGCGTGGCCCGCTACTTGCCGCTCGAGGACCTCATCGCGGTGCACCTGGAGCAGCTCTTCCCCGGCATGGACGTCGTAGAGCACCACGTCTTCCGCGTCACCCGCAACGAGGACGTCGAGGTGGAGGAGGACGACGCGGAAAACCTCCTCATGGCCCTCGAGAAGGAGCTGCTGCGGCGGCGCTTCGGCCCGCCCGTCCGCCTCGAGATCGCCCAGGACATCAACCCGAACGTCCGTGCACTCCTCGTGCGCGAGCTCGGGGTGAGCGAGGAGGAGGTCTACGAGCTCCCCGCCCCGCTGGACCTGCGCGGCCTCGCAAGCCTCGCACGGATCGACCGACCCGCCCTGCGGTTCGAGGCCCACGTGGCCCACACGAACCGCTACCTCAACGAGTCCGAGACCTCGAAGTCCGCCAACGTCTTCGCAGCCATGCGGCGCCGGGACATCCTCCTGCATCACCCGTATGACTCGTTCTCCACGTCCGTCCAGGCCTTCCTGGAGCAGGCGGCGGCAGACCCCCACGTGCAGGCCATCAAGCAGACCCTGTACCGCACGAGCGGCGACTCCCCCATCGTCGATGCGCTCATCGACGCTGCGGAGGCCGGCAAGCAGGTCCTCGCGCTCGTGGAGATCAAGGCCCGCTTCGACGAGCAGGCCAACATCTCGTGGGCCCGCAAGCTCGAGAAGGCCGGCGTCCACGTGGTCTACGGCATCGTCGGCCTCAAGACCCACTCCAAACTGAGCCTTGTCGTCCGCGCGGAGAAGGACGGGCTGCGCCGCTACTGCCATATCGGCACGGGCAACTACCACCCCCGCACGGCGCGCTTCTACGAGGACCTGGGCCTGCTCACGTGCGACCCACAGGTCGGCGAGGACGTCTCCCGCCTCTTCAACCAGCTCTCTGGCTACGCCCCGAAGTCCACGTTCAAGCGCCTCCTCGTCGCGCCCCGCTCCCTCCGCTCGGGGCTCATCGACAGAATTGAACAGGAGATCCGCCACGCCGAGGCAGGCCGCCAGGCGCGCGTCGTCGTCAAGGTCAACTCGATTGTGGACGAGGCGATCATCGACGCCCTCTACCGGGCCTCCCAGGCGGGGGTGCGCGTCGACGTGATCGTGCGCGGCATCTGCGCCCTGCGCCCCGGCATCCCGGGCCTGAGCGAGAACATCCGGGTCCGCAGCGTCCTCGGCCGCTTCCTCGAGCACTCGCGCGTGTTCGTCTTCGCCAACGGCGGGGACACGGTCGCGTTCATCGGCTCCGCCGACATGATGCACCGCAACCTGGACCGCCGTGTGGAGGCGCTTGTGCGCCTCGGGGACCAGAAGCAGGTCGACCACATCGTGGCCCTCGCCGACCGCTACATGGCGGAGACCACCGCCAGCTGGCACCTCACCCCGTCCGGCGCGTGGATTCGCCACGCGACCGACGACGAAGGCCAGCCTCTTGAGGACGTGCAGGAGTGGCTCCTCGGACAGGCGCGCCGTGGCCGCGGCTGAAGCACCGGGCCGCGCGCGCTCGTCCACGGCCGTCTACCCGCAGACGCACGGCGTCCACGTGCGCACCGGCAAGGAGGACGTCATCGCCGCCGGCGGGCTGCTGTGGCGGGAGGATGGGCGACGCCTCCAGGTCCTCGTCATCCACCGCCCGCGCTACGACGACTGGTCCTGGCCCAAGGGCAAGCTGGACCAGGGGGAGAGCCTGCCCGAATGCGCGGTCCGCGAGATCTCCGAGGAGGTCGGCGTGCGCGCGAGGCTGGGCATCCCCCTCCCCTCGATCCACTACCGCGTCAACGCCGGGGAGAAGGCCGTGTACTACTGGGCCGTCGAGGCGGGAGACCGCTCGCCGCGCCCCGACGGCAGCGAGGTGGACCGCGCTGTCTGGATGACACCTGATGAGGCCCGCGCGGCCCTGACGAACCCGGACGACGTCGCCCCCCTCGACTACCTCGAGGCCGCCCACGCGGCCGGCCGCCTGCGCACAAGCCCGCTCCTCGTGGCCCGCCACGCCAAGGCGAAGCCCCGCTCCAAGTGGACGCGCCCCGAGGGGGACCGGCCGCTCGCACCGTCCGGCTTCCGCCAGGCCGAGGCCCTCGCAGGGCTGCTCCAGTGCTGGCGGCCCGAACGGGTCGCGAGCAGCCCGTGGACCCGCTGCACCCAGACCATGCAGCCGTACATCAAGCGTGCCGCCCCCAAGGTCAAGCTCGTGGACGCCTTCACGGAGCGGGCCGCCACGGAGAACCCGGACAGGACGGCGCTCAAGTTCGCCAAGCTCCTCACGGCCAAGCGCATCGCGGTGTACTGCGGGCACCGGCCGGTCATGCCCGTCGTCCTGGGTGTCCTTCGCCGGGCAGCCGAGGGGGACGCTGCCCTCTCGCTCCCCGATTCCGATCCGTACCTCCGGCCGGCGGCGCTCATCGTGGCGCACGTGTCCGCCGCTCGGCCCGGGCGCGTCGTCGCCTTCGAGGTACACGAGCCTTTCGACGACTGACACGACCCATGACACCTCAGCTGCTCCCCTCCCCGCGGGCGGCCCGCCGCACGGGCGCCGGCTGGCTCGCGGCCGCCGCCGCGCTCGCCGTTGCGCTCCTGGCGACGGGCCTGTTGCTGCGCACCACGCTCCCCAACCCGATCTCCGCGGAGTGGCTGTGGCCCGGCGCGGGAGGAACCGTGGTGCGCACGGACTCGCCCAGGGTCCTCGTCTACCCCCTGGCGGCGCTGAGCCTCGTGGGCATCTCGGGGCTGATCCACACGGGCATGCCCCGGCTCCGGGCCCGACTCGAGCCGTTCCACGCCCAGGCGACGTTCGTCCTGACGCTCATGTGCGCCAATATCGGCGTGCTCGGCTGGCTGCGCCCCACGGTCTTCAACGCGTGGCTGGCGCTCGTCTACATTGCGGCGCTCGTGGCCCTCGTCGTCAGCCGCTCTCACGCTCGGAAAACGGCCGCGGGCGGCCAGGCCACCGCCCGCGCTGCCGACGCCACCGCCCGCACCGAACCCCGCGCCCCAGTCCAGGAGGACACCCCGTGACCCAGCCCATCGAGACCCCGTACGAGGACCTGCTCGCCAAAGTCGTGGCCGAGGGCACGCCCAAGGGCGACCGCACCGGCACGGGCACCCGCAGTCTCTTCGGCGCGCAGCTCCGCTACGGCCTCTCCAAGGGATTCCCGCTCATCACGACCAAGCGCGTGCACTTCCGCTCGGTGGCGCTCGAGCTGCTGTGGTTCCTCCGGGGCGACTCCAACGTCCGCTGGCTCCAGGAGCGGGGCGTGCGGATCTGGAACGAGTGGGCCGACGAGAACGGGGACCTGGGCCCCGTCTACGGCGTGCAGTGGCGCGCCTGGCCGGCCGGAGACGGCGAGTCGGTGGACCAGATCGCCCGGGTCGTCGAGCAGATCCGCACCAACCCGGACTCCCGCCGGCATATCGTCACGGCCTGGAACCCGGCCCTCGTGGATGAGATGGCCCTGCCCCCCTGCCACGCCCTCTTCCAGTTCCATGTCGCCAACGGCCGCCTGTCCTGCCAGCTCTACCAGCGCAGCGCCGACATGTTCCTCGGCGTGCCGTTCAACATCGCCTCGTACGCCCTCCTGACGCACATGGTCGCCCAGCAGACGGGCCTCGAGCCCGGTGACCTCGTCTGGACCGGCGGCGACGTCCACGTGTACGAGAACCACCTTGAGCAGGTCGCCCTCCAGCTCTCTCGCGACCCGTTCCCCCTCCCCGAGCTCCGCATCCGCCGGCGCCCCGAGAGCATCTTCGACTACGAGTTCGATGACTTCGAGGTCATCGGCTACGAGCACCACCCCGCCATCAAGGGCCAGGTGGCGGTGTGAGGGTAGAGCACGACGACGCGCCTGGCGGCGCCGCGCCCGCCGCCGGGAAGCCTGCCTCCGCCGGCCGCCTCGGGCTCATCTGGGCTCAGGCCCGCAAGGGTGTGATCGGCAACGAGGGCGGGATGCCGTGGCGCGTCCCCGAGGACATGCGGCACTTCGTGGAGCAGACCACGGGCCACCCCGTCATCATGGGGCGCCGCACCTGGGAGTCCATCCCGGCCCGGTACAGGCCCTTCGCTGACCGCACGAACATCGTCATCACGCGGACCGCGGGGTTCGAGGCGGACGGCGCCGTCGTCGTCGGCTCCCTTGAGGAGGCCCTCGAGGAGGCGAGCCGCGCGCCAGGGGCGGAGCTCACGTGGGTGGTGGGCGGAGGGCAGGTGTACGCGGAGGCGCTGCCGCGCGCGGACCTGGCCGTCGTCACGGAGCTGGACCTGGACACCGAGGGGGACACGGTGGCGCCGGAGCTCGGGCCCGAGTGGCGGGCTGTCTCCGCCGAGCCGGCTGAGGGGTGGCATGAGTCCACCTCCGGCATCCCCTATCGCATTCTCACCCACGAGCGGCGGTCCTGACCCGCGCGTGAACCGCCGCGCCTGGGCGTCCGGCCGCGTTCCCGGAAGTCCTGGCTGGCGGACGCCCGCTGCACCGGGAGAGCGGGGGATTCTAGACTGGGACAATGACGACTTCAGTGGGATTCATCGGTTGGCGCGGCATGGTGGGCAGCGTGCTCATGCAGCGAATGCAGGACGAGGGGGACTTCGCGGGCCTCGACCCGGTCTTCTTCTCCACGTCCAACGCGGGCGGCGCGGCCCCCGCCTTCGCCGCCGGGGCCCCCGCCCTCCAGGACGCCATGGACGTCGAGGCGCTCGCGAAGCTGCCGATCCTCGTCTCTTGCCAGGGCGGCGACTACACCCAGGACGTCTACCCGCGCCTGCGCGCCGCGGGGTGGGACGGGCTGTGGATTGATGCGGCCTCGACCCTGCGGATGGAGGACTCCTCCGTCATCGTCCTCGACCCAGTGAACCGAGACGTCATCGACTCGGCGCTCGCGCGCGGGGTCAAGGAGTTCATCGGCGGCAACTGCACGGTGTCCTGCATGCTCATGGGCCTCGGCGGCCTGTTCAAGGCCGGGCTCGTCGAGTGGGGCACGTCCATGACCTACCAGGCCGCGTCCGGCGGCGGGGCGCGCCATATGCGCGAGCTCCTGACCCAGTTCGGGGACCTCAACGCCGCGGTGTCAGCTGAGCTTGCCGACCCGGCGTCGGCCATTCTCGAGATCGACCGTGCCGTCCTCGCTGCCCAGCGCTCCCCCGAGCTCGACTCGAGCCGCTTCGGCGTGCCGCTCGCCGGCTCCGTCATCCCGTGGATCGACTCGGACCTCGGCAACGGCGTCTCCAAGGAGGAGTGGAAGGGCGGCGTCGAGACCAACAAGATCCTCGGCCGGGGCGCAGACGCGCACATTCCGTTCGACGGCCTCTGCGTCCGCGTCGGCGCCATGCGCAGCCACTCCCAGGCCATCACGCTGAAGCTCACGCGGGATGTGCCCCTCGACGAGATCGCGGACATGATCGGCGGCTTCAACGAGTGGGCTGAGTACGTGCCCAACACCAAGGATGAGACGACGACGCGGCTGACGCCCGTCGCGGCCACCGGCTCCCTTCAGATCCCCGTGGGGCGCGTGCGCAAGCTCGCCATGGGGCCGGAGTACATCTCGGCGTTCACCGTGGGAGACCAGCTCCTCTGGGGCGCCGCGGAGCCCCTGCGGCGCATGCTCCTCATCGCCCTCGGCCGCCTGTAGCCCGGGCCAGTCCCCCGCCATCCCGTTGCGGGGCGGTTTTCGCACGCCGGAGACCGGTTTCGTGGTTGAAACTCGCCCCGCAACGGGGCATGGGGCGGGTGCTAGAGGGCGGCGTTGACGAAGACGGGCTCGTTCTCGAGGCGGACGCCGAACCGGGCCTCGACCCCGTCTCGCACGGCCCGGGCAATCGCGAGGATGTCGTCGCTGCGTGCGTCGCCGCGGTTCGTGATGGCGAGCGTGTGCTTCGTGGACAACGAGGCCCGGCCGTCGGCGACCTCCCGCCCGACTTCGAGCCCGTACCCTTTGCCGAAGCCCGCATGGTCGATGAGCCATGCGGCAGAGAGCTTCACGAGGCCCTCTCCTGCCGGGTACCGCGGGGCGTCCTCAGGCAGGGCCTTCGCGGTGGCCACGGGCACGATGGGGTTCGTGAAGAACGACCCCGTGGACCACGTGTCCCGGTCCTCCGGGTTCAGGACCATGCCCTTGCTCGCGCGCAGGCGAAGGACGGCCTCACGGACGTTGGCGGTGGTGGCCTCCGGGCCGAACTCGTCCTCGAGCACACGGGCGAGCTCCGCGTACTTCGCGGGGGCGGGTTTCGTGCCTGGCAGGAGCTGGAACGTGACGGTGAGGACGACATACCGGGGGCTGCCGTTGACCGTCTCTCGCTTCAGGAGGGAGTCCCGGTAGGAGAACTCGAGTTCGCCCGCGCTGAAGGTCCTCAACTGACGCGACTGCCGGTCCCACGTCCTCACAGAGCTGATGAAGGACGCCACCTCGGCCCCGTACGCGCCGACGTTCTGGACGGGCGTCGCACCGGCCGAGCCGGGGATGCCTGAGAGCGGCTCGAGGCCCTTGAGCCCATGCTCCAGAGTCGCCACAACGAAGTCGTCCCACTCGTGCCCCGCCTGGACGGTGGCCAGCGTGCCTCCGCAGGTCGCGCCGTCGCAGCCGTCGTCGTCGAAGGAAACCCCCGTGGAGGCGATGTGGACGACCGTCCCGTCAAATCCTTCGTCCGAGATGACCAGGTTGGAGCCGCCCCCGATGACGAGGACAGGGTCCCCGGCGTCGTCCGCAGCCGTGACGGACTCGATGATGGCCTGCTCAGACTCGGCCGTCAGGAGGCGCTTGACGGGCCCGCCGACGCCGAGCGTGGTCAGGCCGGCGAGGGTCTGCTCGACGGGCACGCCCGCGGCCTCTGCCCCGCTCACGGCACGAGCCTGACGACGGCCTGGGTCTTCATGAGGACCTTGGCCCCGTTGCTCGTCACGGTGAGGTCCACGCGGGCAGTGCCGGCCTCGGGGTCAAGGGCCCCGATCTTGCCAGTGACGGTCAAGACCGCACCTGGCTCGTCTGTCCCGGTGGTGTCCTCGACGGGCACGGGCTTGGAGAAGCGCGTGGAGTAGCCCACAATGCGCCCCGGATCCTCAGCCCAGTCCCCCACGAGTCCGCTGGCCGCACCGAACGTCAGCATGCCGTGGGCAATGACGCCGGGGAGCTCGACGGAGCGGGCGAAGGCCTCGTTCCAGTGGATGGGGTTCGTGTCGCCGGAGGCCCCGGCGTAGGTGACGAGGTCAGTGCGCGTCAGGGGGATCTCGCGGGTCCCAATCTCCTGCCCGACCTCGAGCTCGCTCAGCGTGGGGGCGCTCATGCCTCGTCCTTCCCTCGAACCAGCAGTGCGGAGGTGGTCACGCCGACGAGCCGCCCCTCGGCGTCCGTCAGCGTGGCCTTCGTGGTCACCATGGCTCCGGCACCCATGGCGCGGACAGAGTCGACGACGAGCTCGGCCGCCAGCTCATCCCCCGCGACGATGGCGCGCTCCAGCTCGAACCGCTGCTCGGCGTGGACGACGCGGGAGAAGTCGATGCCCGCCTCGGGGTCCAGGACCATGCGGCTCTCGGCGCGCTGGGCGGGAATGATCGCGTAGGTGGGCGGGGCCACGAGGTCCGCATATCCGGCGGCACGCGCCGCCTCCACATCCGCGTGGAGGGGGCTGCTCGCCTTGACTGCCCGGGCGAAGTCCCGGATTGACTCGCGGCCGACGACGAAGGTCCCCTCCGCGGGGTACACCCGCCCGGCCAGGTTCTCGCTGATGCTCATGCGATCCAGCCTATCCGCATCCCACCGCGCTCGGCGGCCCGAGGCGGGGTGCCGGGACTCCGGTGGCATCAACGTGCATCGACGCCGCGACAGAGATGGCGCCGAGGGGCCCGAGAACGGAGAAACCCCCGGGATCGTCATGATCCCGGGGGTTCTGGGTAGCGGTGCCGGGACTCGATCCCGGGACCTCACGATTATGAGTCGTGCGCTCTAACCAGCTGAGCTACACCGCCACGAATATGCCACCGGCCGCGAACGGCTCAAGCAGACACATTCAGAGCCCCCGACGGGAATCGATCCCGTGACCTCCATCTTACCAAGATGGCGCTCTACCACTGAGCTACGGGGGCAACGTCCACCAACGCTACCAGGTAGCGCGGGCGAACTCAAAATCCGTGGGCTCTGCCCGCGGACTCGCTACCAGCGGGGCTTGCGGCCGGACTTGGCGTGGCCGCGGCTGTCGTCGCCGCGCCCCGCAAATCCGCCGCGATCCCCGCCGAAGCCGCCGCGATCGCCGCGGTCATTGCGGTCGCTGCCGAAGCCGCCGCGATCCCCTCGGTCGTTCCTGTCGTTGCGGTAGCCGCCCCGGTCCTCGCGGAAACCGCCGCGCTGGCCGCCCTCGCGGTCCCCGCCGAAGCCCCCGCGGGAGCCGCCGCGGTCGTCGCGTCCGCCCCGGTATCCGCCGCGGTCCTCACGGAAGCCGCCGCGTGCCCCGCGATCGTCGCGGAAGCCACCACGGGCACCGCCGCGGTCGTCACGCTCGCGCGCCGGCCGACGGCCGTTGTCGAGCTCAAGGCGAATCGGGCGGCCGCCGATGCGGGTCTCGCGCAGGGTCTCGAGCTGCTCGGGCGTCAGGTCCGCGGGGAGCTCCACGAGGGAGTGGTCCGCGCGGATGTCGATCCCGCCGATCTGGGCGGAGCTGAGGCCGCCCTCGTTGGCGATCGCGCCCACGATGGACCCCGGCATGACCCGGTCACGGCGCCCGACGGCGATGCGGTACGTCGCGTTCCCCTCGGTCAGCGAGCGGGACGGGCCGCGGGAGTTCATGCCGTCCCGGGACTGGCGCTCGCCGCGCTCACGGGCCTGCTTGGCCGGGGGCAGCGGCGCCTCCTCAAGGAGGAGCGGGCGCCCGCCCTGTGCCATGAACGCGAGGGCTGCGGCCACCTCGAGCGGCGTGGCCTCGTTCTCTTCGTCGTAGGCGGTGACGAGCTCGCGGAAGACGTCGAGGTCCTCGGTGGCGAGCGTCTTGGTGATCTGCTCAGCGAAGCGGGCCAGGCGCTTGTTGTTGACGTGGTCCACGCTCGGCAGCTCCATCTGCTCCACGGGGGACTTCGTGGCGCGCTCGATCGAGCGGAGCAGGTACTTCTCCCGCGGCGTCATGAAGAGGATCGCGTCACCCGTGCGCCCCGCGCGCCCCGTGCGGCCGATGCGGTGCACGTAGGACTCGGTGTCGTGCGGGATGTCGTAGTTGAAGACGTGGCTGATGCGCTCGACGTCGAGGCCGCGGGCTGCGACGTCCGTGGCGACGAGGATGTCGATCTTGCCGTCGCGGAGGGCCTCGACGGTGCGCTCGCGCTGCTGCTGCGGGATGTCGCCGTTGATGGCGGCCGCCTGGTAGCCGCGGGCCTTGAGCTTGTCGGCGAGGTCTTCGGTCGCCATCTTCGTGCGGACGAAGGCAATGATGCCGTCCGTCTCCTCGGCTTCGAGAATGCGGGTCATGGCGTCGAGCTTGCGCGGGCCCATGACCTGAACGTACCGCTGGCGGATGTTCGCGGCGGTGCGCGTGTCCGACTTCACGGTGATCTCGGCCGGGTTGTTGAGGTACTGCTGGGCGATCTTGCGGATCTGCCGCGGCATCGTCGCGGAGAACAGGGCCACCTGCTTGTCGGCGGGCGTCCCCGAGAGGATCTTCTCGACGTCGTCGGCGAAGCCCATGCGGAGCATCTCGTCGGCCTCGTCGAGGACGAGGTAGCTGAGCTCGGAGAGGTCCAGCGAGCCCTTCGCCAGGTGGTCAATCACGCGGCCGGGGGTGCCGACGACGACCTGCGCACCGCGGCGCAGGCCCGCGAGCTGCGGGCCGTACGCGGAGCCGCCGTAGACGGGGAGCACCGAGAAGCGGTCCATGTGCTTGGCGTAGGAGGTGAAGGCCTCCGCGACCTGGAGCGCGAGCTCGCGGGTCGGGGCCAGCACGAGGACCTTAGTGGCGTTGTCGGGGCCGTTGACCTCGGAGAGCTCGGCGAGCTTGGAGAGGACGGGCAGCGCGAAGGCTGCGGTCTTGCCGGTGCCCGTCTGGGCGAGGCCCACGACGTCGCGGCCCTCGAGGAGGGTGGGGATCGTGGCGGCCTGAATGGGTGAGGGCTTCTCGTAGCCGACGTCCTTGAGGGCGGCGAGAATGCGCGGGTCCAGCTCGAGGTCGGTGAAGAGGAGCTCAGCGGGGGCGCTCTCCGGGGTCACTGCCGAGGATCCGGCGTTCTGCTCGGAGGGCGCGTCAAAGGAGGTGTTTTCAGACAAGGGAGTCAACTTTCATCAGGTGGCGCAATCAACCCATCAGGATCGCGCTGATCATCACCCGGTTCCCTCAATCAGCTCCGCTCGCCACACACATACGAGTCACACATCGTCAGACTCCTGCCTCAAGCATTGGGCAGGAAGTTCGAGAGCAGCTCGCCCCTCATGGGGTGGGCGGCCGAGTCGTGCGCGGGCCGCCGGGGCGAATCGTGAAGATAGTTTCCACCACACAGGAGGGAAAACCGGTACCTGCCTACTCTACCGCGTCGCCCCGGCTGGCACACCCCCTGGGCGTCCGAGACAATGGTTCTATGCCCAAGATCACCACGAGGCCGTACGCGCTCACGACAGGCCTCCTCCTCTACCTCGTCCTCGACATCGCCGTCTTCGGCGTCGCCGCCTTCTCCCTCTTCGGGGAGGGGTTCCGAGGCGAGGAGGCGGTCTTCGGCTCCCTCCTGGGAGGAGTGCTCACCGCGTGCGGCATCGTCATTCTCGTCGAGACGTGGCGGGCCTCCCGGGGCCGCCGCTCCGCGCGCAAGACCCTGACGTACCTGTCCATCCTGCTCGCGGTCCTCTACGTGTGGCGGCGCCTGCTGCCGATCCTCCTCCTCGCCGTCCTCGGCGCCGTCGCGCTCGTGTTCGTGTGGCTGCCCGCAAGCGAGGCCTACTACCAGCGGATCGAGCCGAAGCGCAAGCGCATCCGGGGCTACGCCTCGGCCACGAAGAAGGCCGCCGGGGTCTTCCGAAAGAAGTGACCCCGGCGGCCCTCAGGGCGGCGCCCACCGCGTCCGGGAGCGCCTGAACCGCCTACAGCTGCTCGAGCGCCTGCTCGACGTCTGCGAGGAGGTCGGCGGCGTCCTCGATGCCGACGCTGAGGCGAACGAGGTCCACCGGCACCTCGAGCTCAGTGCCCTTGACGGACGCGTGGGTCATCTCGGACGGGTAGTTCACGAGGGACTCGATGCCGCCCAGCGACTCGGCGAGCGTGAAGACCCGCAGGGACTCGGTGAAGCGGCGCGCCGCCTGCTCCCCGCCCGCGAATCGCACGGACACCATGCCGCCGAACCGGCGCATCTGCTTCGCGGCGATCTCGTGGCCCGGGTGCTCCGGCAGCCCCGGGTACAGGACTGCGGAGACGGCCGCCTGCCCCGTGAGGAAGTCCGCGATCTTCTCGGCGTTGTCGCTGTGCGCCTCCATGCGCACGGCCAGCGTCTTGAGACTGCGGGTCGTGAGGAACGCGTCCATGGGCCCGGACACGCCGCCCGCGGCGAACTGGAGGAACTGGATCTTCTCGGCCACCTCGGCGTCTCGGGCAATGACCGCGCCGCCGACGACGTCCGAGTGCCCGCCGATGTACTTCGTCGTCGAGTGGACCACGATGTCCGCGCCCAGGGAGATGGGCTGCTGGAGGTACGGGGAGGCGAACGTGTTGTCCACGACGAGCAGCGCCCCGGCCTCGTGCGCGATCTCCGCGAGGGCCGCGATGTCCGCGATCTGCATGAGCGGGTTGGACGGCGTCTCCACCCAGAGGAGGGGGACGTCGCCGCTGCTCACGGCCGCGCGGACGGCGTCGAGATCCGACATGTCGACGGGCTGGTTCTCGATGCCCCACGGCCCCAGGACCTTGGAGATGAGACGGTACGTGCCGCCGTAGGCGTCGTTTCCGAGGACAACCTTCTGCCCGGGGCGCATGAGGGCCCGCAGCAGCGCATCCTCGGCCGCGAGCCCGGAGCCGAAGCTGAGGGCCTTGGCCCCGCCTTCAAGCGCCGCAAGCTGCTCCTGGAGGGAGTCCCGCGTGGGGTTGGTCCCGCGCCCGTACTCGTAGCCATTGCGCAGGCCGCCGATGCCGTCCTGCGCGTAGGTCGAGCTGAAGTGCAGCGGCGGGACCACGGCGCCGGTGACCGGCTCGAACGCCTGTCCGGCGTGGATGGCGCGGGTGGCGAACCCTGAGGTCGGGGTGGTCTCGGTCATCTGTGCTCTCTCCTGTACGTCGCGTCTCAGCGCCCCAGGGGGCGCCTTTCTGTCTGGTCCAACGGCGGTGCGGGCGCCTTTATGCCCGGGAGTTCATGCCCGGGAGGCCTCGACGCCCGTCACGGAGGCCACGGCGAGCCCGTCCCTCGTCAGGACGGCCACGCCCTGCTCGGCGAGCCGCTCGGCCAGGACCGCCCGGCTCTCGCCCGCGCCCACGAGGACGAGCGAGTCCGCCACGAGCCCATCCGCGAGCGCCTCGGCGAGGGTCGTCTCCCGGGTGGCCCGCCCGTCGAGAAGCGCCCTGTGAATGTCGTCCTCGCTCAGTGCGGCCTTGACCCGGCCCAGGGGCGCAGGCAGCGAGCTGGGGCCCACGAGGGCTGACCGGCGCCCCGCCGCGGCGAGGGCCTCGAGCGCGGACCCCAGCGTCGACGAGGGCTCGAGCGCCACGGCACCCTCCGCCACAGCGTCGACGAGTGGCCGCAGGCCCGTCGTCGGGCTCTGAGAGGACACAGCAGCCGGGGAGGCGCCCTCGAGAACACCGGGCACGAAGGGCACCTGCTCCCCCTCCCTCACCTCGAAGCCGCGCTCGGCCATCCAGGAGTCGTTGAACACCTTCCCGAGGTACCCTCGCCCAGAGTCGGGGAGGAGCACGACGACGACAGCGTCCGCCGGCAGATCCCGCGCGATCCGCAGGGCGCCGACGACGGCCATGCCCGAGGAGCCGCCCACCAGAAGCCCCTCCTCGCGGGCGAGGCGGCGCGTCATGGCGAACGCCTCCGCGTCCGTCACGGCCACGACCTCGTCCGGGACAGACGGGTCATAGTTGGCGGGCCACATGTCCTCGCCCACGCCCTCGACGAAGTACGGCTGCCCCGCGCCGCCCGAGTACACGCTCCCCTGCGGGTCCGAGACGACGATTCGCACGGGGCCGCCGTCCCGGGACGCCGAGACCTCCTTGAGGTACCGGCCCGTGCCCGTGACGGTGCCGCCCGTGCCGGCGCCCGCCACGAAGTGCGTCACGAGGCCGTCCGTGTCGCGCCAGATCTCGGGTCCCGTGGACTCGTAGTGGGCCTGCGGGGCGGCGGGGTTGTTGAACTGGTCCGGCTTGAACGCACCGGGGATGGCCTCGGCGAGGGCGTCGGAGACCCCGTAGTAGGACTCGGGCGAGTCGGGCGCGACGCTCGTGGAGACCACGGCCACGGAGGCCCCGTAGGCACGGAGGACGTCCCGCTTCTCCTCGCCGACCTTGTCCGGCGTCACGCACACCATGCCGTAGCCGCGCTGCTGCGCCACGAGGGCGAGGCCGACTCCCGTGTTGCCGCTCGTGGGCTCGACGATCGTGCCGCCGGGCGCAAGCTGCCCGCTGCGCTCAGCCTCCTCGACGAGCTTGGCCGCGATGCGGTCCTTCACGCTGCCGCCGGGGTTGAGGTACTCGAGCTTCGCGAGCACCGTGGCCTCGATCCCGTCCGTGACGGAATTCAGGCGCACGAGCGGGGTGTTGCCAATGAGGTCAAGGATCGAGTCTGCGTAGTCCACCCCCCTAGTCTAGGAGGGAGGCCGTCCGGCGCCAGGCGGGGCCGGGCATGCCCCGCACGGGAGAGGAGGAGGAACGGACATGAAGCCGACGGTCCGCACCCTCCGTCTCCCGCCCGGGTTCTCCGTCCGCACGGCCGTGCGCCGCCTGCGCTGGAGCTCCTCCGACCCCTCGATCCTCGAGGGCGGGCCCGAGGGGACCTGGCTCGCGTTCCGCACCCCCGACGGCCCCGCCACGCTCCGCATCCTCCCCGAGACGCGCGGCCCCGACGGGCGCTTCACCGTTCGAGCGGGGGCCTGGGGACCGGGCGGCCCGTGGGCGGCCGCCCACGCGGATGAGCTCCTCGGCCTCGCGGATGACTGGGCGGATTTCGACGACGACGTCGCTGGCGCGCTGCCGGCGCCGCTCGCTGCGCTGCGCCGCACTGCCCCCATGCTCGGGGCACCGCGGACCCGACGAGTATGGGACGCGCTGTTCCCCTCGATCCTGGGGCAGCGGGTGACGAGCATTGAGGCGAGGTTCGCCTATACCCGGCTCTCCCGCCGCTACGGGGACCCGGCCCCGGGCAGCGAGTCCGGGGTGGCCCCTCCCGGCCTGCGGCTGCCTCCCACGCGGGAGGCCGTGGGGCGCATCCCCTCCTGGGAGTGGCACGCCGCCAAGGTGGACCGGGCTCGCGCCGTCGCCGCGATGGAGGCGGCACGGGCCGCTGGCCTGGAGCGGCTCGCGGACGCCGAGGAGCCGGACGCCGCGGCACGGCTGCGGTCCCTGCCCGGCGTGGGCGTGTGGACCGCGGCGGAGACGGTGCAGCGCTCCCATGCGGCGAAGGACGAGATCAGCCTCGGCGACTATCACCTCGCCCACCACGTGGGGCAGGTGCTTCTCGGCTTCCGGGTGGACGACGACGGCCTGCTTGAGCTGCTGGCCCCGTTCGCAGGGCACAGGCAGCGCGTCGTGCGGCTCGTCATGGCCTCGGGCATCGCGAAACAGGCGTTCGGGCCCCGGCTGAGCCCGCTGGATCACCGCGCCCGCTGACGGCCCACGACTACGGCCCACGGCTACGGCCCTACCGCCGCGTCACCATCCCGTTGCGAGGCGACTTCCGCACGCTGGGTCGCGGTTCTCTGGTTGAAACTCGCCTCGCAACAGGGAGGCGGCGGGAGTACTAGGAGGCGGAGGGGGCGTCGTTGCCGCCGGCCGCAGCCTCCTGGGCTGCCATGTCCGCGCGGACCTTGTCCATGTCCAGGGCCTTGACCTGGGAGATGAGGTCCTCGAGGGCGGGGGCCGGGAGCGCGCCTGGCTGCGAGAAGACGAGAATCTGGTCCCGGAACGCCATGAGCGTGGGGATCGAGGTGATGCCTGCCATGGCCGCGAGGCGCTGCTCGGCCTCCGTGTCCACCTTGGCGAAGAGGACGTCCTCGTGCCCCTCAGACGCTTTCTCGAAGATGGGCGCGAACTGGCGGCAGGGGCCGCACCACGCGGCCCAGAAGTCCACGAGAACGATCCCGTTGTCTTCGAGGGCTTGAGGGAAACTGGCTTCGGTGAGGTCCACGGTGCTCATGTGCCTAAGGCTACCGGGCGCCGCCTCCCTGGCCGGTCCCCTACCCCTCGATGACCCTGTTGAGGACCATCAGCGCGTCCGCCAGGAGCACTTTCTCCGCGTCCGTGAGCGTCGCGAGGCGGGCGCCCAGGGCAACGGTTCGGGCCTCGAGCTCCTCCAGGTACAGCTTGCGGCCGGCCGAGGTGATGGCCACGAGGACCGCGCGGGAGTCCGTGGGGTCTGGGTGGCGCTCGACAAGCCCGTCTCGCTCGAGGCAGATGACCTGCTCCGTGACGCTCGGGACACGGATGGCGAGTTCTCGGGCCAGGACGCTCACACGCTGGGGCCCCTTGAGAATGAGGCCCATGAGACTCAGCCGGGCCGAGGTGACGCGGTGCCGACCGTCCAGGGAGCGGAAGAGCGAGGTGGCGTTTCGAATGGTGCTGCGGAGGCTGACCGCCAGTGCCTTGTCCTGATCTGAGAGCACGGGGGTCTCGCGCCGCTCAGCGAAGGGAGCCGCGGAAGTGATCATGGTCATAGAGGGGAGTATATATGACAAACGTACGATTGTACTGAGAATGAGCAGGCCCGGGACCCCCGAACTCCGGGTTAGCGGCCAAAAAGTGTGTGTGGCAGGGGCCTGCTTCCCAGTCGGCAGTAGGGCTATACGCCCGTTGACTTACTCTGCAAGCATGATGAATGCCCCTTCCCGCGAATCGGCCCCGTTGTGGTGTATGCGCCCAGACCCTGATCAAGAACGGCACGACCAGCGCAGGACGCCCGCGCTACCGATGCTCATCCTGCGGAGCGTCCACCACCCCAGCCCGCCGGGGTGACCTGACGCGGGCCCACCAGATCCACCGCTTCGAGGACTGGCTCCTTGGACGTACGACCCAGGGCGAGCACGGGCCCGCTCGCACCTTCCGCCGCCAGCATGCCTGGTGCTGGAACGTGGCCCCGGAACCAGTACTGACCGGGGAAGTCCACCGGGTGCTGATGCTGGATGGGACGTACTTCAACACCTGGTGCGCGCTCGTGGCCTACACCGGTGAGCATGTCGTGGCGTGGCAGTTCTGCGACCGGGAGAAGCGCGCGTCATGGGCCGCGCTGCTGGAGATGATCCCGGCCCCGGACATCGTCATCGTCGACGGGAACGCCGCGGCTCTGACCGTGATCGGCGAGCTGTGGCCCGCCACCCGGGTTCAACGGTGTCTCTTTCATCTGCTTCACCGGGTGGATGAGCATCTCACTCGCCGGCCCGTGCTACAGGCAGGGCGGCAACTTCGGTCGCTGGCCCGGGCGTTGCCGAAGGTCTCCTCCCTGGACCAGGCGGCCTCGTGGGAGGCTTCGTTGGCCGCGTGGCATGGGGCCTGGCGGGCGTTTCTGACGGAGCGCACGTACGCCCGTGCTGGCCTGGTGAGGCCCTCGAGCGTGCCTGTGAGCGCGGCGTGGTGGTACACGCATCAGCGTCTTCGGCGGGCGTATTTCACCCTAGAGCGCGTGCGCAAAGCCGGGCATCTCTTCACGTGGTTGGAACAAGCCAGGCCCGGGGAAGTGCTGCCGCGTACGACAAGTCCGCTCGAGGGTGGGGTCAATGCCGGGCTCAAGGAGCTCTTCCGACTGCATCGCGGGATCCCCAAGCACCGGGCCCCCGTGGCGGCGGCCTGGTATTTCCGGTCCTTGAGCGTGGACACTCGACCAGCGAGCGAGCTCATCCGCGCCGAGCACTACCAGGCCCGGGAGGACACCATCGCGGGCGTCGAGGAGGTCATCGGGCCCGAGCTGTGGGGCCACGGATTCAGCTGGGAGGACGGGAACGGAACCCAGCAAGGGTGGGCAGGACGGCCATGACACGCCCGAAAAAAACACACTTTTTGGCCGCTAACCCCGAACTCCTCCCCTGGCTCCGGGAACGCGAAGAGCGCGGCACCTTTCGGTACCGCGCTCTTCTGTCCAACCGTGGCAGATGAGGGATTCGAACCCCCGTAGGCGTTGCCAGCTGATTTACAGTCAGCCCCCTTTGGCCGCTCGGGTAATCTGCCCCGATGCGCCGTTCGCAGGTCATCCTGCGACAGGCACACGACGACTTTACACGACCGCCGCCGTCCGCGCGAATCACCCCCTCCTCTCCCCGGGCCGGGCACTAGACTGGGGCGCAGGATTTCACCCCGACAACGCTCACAGGAGGCACCGTGGCCAGCGATTCAACGTTCGACATTGTCAGCAAGGTCGACAAGCAGGAGGTGTCCAACGCCCTCAATCAGGCCCAGAAGGAGATCGCGCAGCGATACGACTTCAAGGGCGTGGGCGCGGAACTCGACTTCTCCGGCGAGAAGATCCTCATCAAGGCGAACTCCGAGGAGCGCGCCAAGGCCGTCCTCGACGTCTTCCAGACCAAGCTCGTCAAGCGCAACATCTCGCTGAAGTCCCTTGAGGCGGGCGAGCCCTTCGCCTCCGGCAAGGAGTACCGCATCGAGTGCACGATCAAGGAGGGCATCGCGCAGGACATCGCGAAGAAGGTCAACAAGATCATCCGCGACGAATGCCCGAAGTCCGTCAAGTCCGTCATCCAGGGCGACGAGCTGCGCGTCTCCTCCAAGTCCCGCGACGACCTTCAGGAGACCATCCGCGTCCTCAAGGCCGCGGACATCGAGACGGACCTTCAGTTCATCAACTTCCGCTGATCCTTCGGCTGCCGCTCCCGCGGCGGTGAGAGGACGACGACGCCCCCGACTCGGTCTCAGGCGAGGCCGGGCGGGGGCGTCGTCGTGCTCAGATGAAGGAGCGCGAGCGGCAGGCGAGCCGGACGCCCCGTGGAGCCCCGCCTGGGCGCCCCGCGAGGATCCGGGGCGTCAGGCCCCGAAGAGGCCCTGGCCGATGTACTCGCCCTCCCGAGCGCCGGGCGGGATGGCATAGAGGCCGGAGGCCACGTGCTGGAGGTACTCGACGTGAAGCCGGTCCCCCGCCGAGAGGCGGTTCTGCATGGGCGTGAAGTGCGTCCGCGGGTCCACGACGAACGCAATGAAGAAGAGGCCCGCGTCGAGGCGTCCGAGCTCGTCTGAGCCGTCCGTGTAGTTGTACCCGCGCCGCAGCATCTTGACGCCCTCGTTCGTGGAGGGGTGCGCCAGGCGCACATGCGAGTCCTTCGCGATCAGCTCCCCACGCGAGCCTTTGGCGCTGAAGTCCGGCTCCGTGAACTCCTCGCCTCCGGAGAGCGGGGCGCCCTCCGTCTTCGTGCGGCCGATCGAGGCCTCCTGCTCCTGCAGCGAGGTGCGGTCCCAGATCTCGATCCGCATGCGGATGCGCCGCGCGACAAGGTACGTGCCGCCCGTCATCCAGGCCGCCTTCGGGTCGGCGCCCTCGGGCACCCAGACGTGCTCGTCGACGCCAGCGGCGTCCTCGCTCGTCAGGTTGGCGGTGCCGTCCTTGAACCCGAAGAGGTTGCGCGGCGTCGCCTGAGCCCGGGAGGTGGATGAGGTCCGCCCGAAGCCGAGCTGCGACCACCGCATGGAGACCGTCGAGAACCCGATCCGTGCGAGGTTGCGGATGGCGTGAACGGCCACCTGCGGGTCGTCCGCGCAGGCCTGGACGATGATGTCGCCGTCGGAGCGCGCCGGGTCCAGCTTGTCGTTCGGGAAGTGCGGGAGCGGCTCGAGCGCCGCCGGCATCTTGTCCTTGATCTTGAGGAACGGCTTCTCGAAGAGGCTGCGGCCAAACCCGATGGTGATGGTGAGGTTGGCGGCACTGAGCCCCATGGCCTCGCCCGTGTCAGACGGCGGGGCGAGGTACGAGTCCGTCCCCTCGCCGAGCTTGTTGCCACGCGTCATCTCCTCGGCCGCGCGCGTCCACTCCTTGAGCAGGAGGATGAGGTCCGCGCGCGAGTCCGTGACGAGGTCGAAGGCGGCCATGTGCAGGCGGTCCTGCGCGGGCGTCGTGATCCCCGCCTGGTGCTCGCCTCGGAAGGGGACGACGACGTCGGCTGGCGCGGCGGTGTCCCCCGACTTCTCGGCGCGGGCGCCGAGCGGCCACGACGTGGCGCCGATTCCCAGGGCCGCGCCCGTGACGCCGACCGCCCCGGTGACGCCGGCTGCGGCGAAGAGGCCGCGGCGGCTGACACCGCGGCGTCGGCCCTCCTCGTCACGGGGGTCCCCGCCGCCCGCGGCGGGCGCCGGGCTCGTGGAGGAGGGCGTCACTTGGCGACGACCTCCTTCGTCAGCTTCGAGAGCGGCTCGGCCAGGCCGTCCACCGAGGTCGAGAGCGCCTTGACCTGGTCCTTGGTCAGGATCTCGTAGGAGACCCAGCCGTCGCCCTGTCGGTACTTGTCGAGCTCCTTCTGCGTGGCGGCGAAACGGCGGTCGAGCTGGTCCGCGAGGTCCTTGTTGCGCTTGAGCAGGAGGGGCTTGAGCTCCTCGTAGGCGACCTTGGCGCCGTCGAGGTTGCCCTGGAAGTCCCAGAGGTCCGTGTGACTGAAGGCCTCTTCCTCGCCCGTGACCTTGCCCGACGCGACCTCGTCCAGGAGGGCCTTGGCGCCGTTGCCGAGCTGGTCCGGGGTGAACGAGAGGTCCTTGGTGCGCTTGGCGAGCTCCTCGGTGTCCTTGACGAGCTTGTCGGCGGTCTTGGCCCGGTCGGCGGAGGACTGCGGCGTGAAGCCCTTGGGGGCCCACAGGTCCTTCTCCGCGCGGTGCCAGCCCGTCCACTCCTGGCCCTTCTCGAGGTCGGCCTCACGTGCGTCGAGCTGCGGGTCGAGGTCCCCGAAGGACTCCGCCACGGGCTCGATCCGCTCCCAGTGGAGGCGGGTCTTGGCATAGAGGGAACGGGCCTCCTCGTCACGGCCCGCCTTGTAGGCGTCCGCGAAGCGCTTGGTGCCGGCGAGGAGCTGCTCGGTCTGCTCCTTGACGTAGGCCGCGTAGTTGGCGGAGGCCGTGTCGGCGAGCTTCTTGTCGTCCGCGCTGACCACGGGCTCGTCCCCGGACTTCTCCACCGTGAAGTCGCCACGGATGCCCGAGCCGACCATGCCCGGCTTGCAGGCGGTCTTGTACGTGCCGGCCTGGGCCTGGACGACGAGCTCCCGCGTCAGCCCGGGGCCGATGTTCTCGACCTCGCCGACGATGCGCAAGCCGTCGTCGGCCAGGAGATAGAACTCGGTGACGTCCGTGCCCTCATTCTTGACGGAGAAGGTGAGGGTGCCGGAGCGGGCCGTCGTCGTGGACAGGGTGCAGGCGTCCTTGGTGCTCGTGACTGAGATGGTTCCCGGCGCCCCAGACGCCCCGCCCTGGGGACGGTTGTCCGTGCACCCGGTGGCGAGGAGGGCGAGGAGGGCAACGGCCGGGGTGGCCCGGCGCAGCGCGCGGTTCATGGCGATGAGTGTCTTTCGTGAGGGGGCGGGTGCCCGGGTGTGACGGGTGGTGCGTGACGCCGGCCAGGCGGAGGCCCGGCGGTGGCTGAGGGCGCGCAGCCGCGGGAGGGCGGCTAGGCGCGAGCGGCGGCCAGGCTAGGCGCGAGCGGTGGCCGGGGCTGCCGCGGGCGCGGACGCGGACGCGGGCGCGAGACGCGCGGAGGGGCGGCTCGGGCGGACGGCGCGGGCATAGAGGAGGACGACGGGGACCGCGTAGGCCCACCACGCCGCGAACTCCAGCCACGTGGTCTGCGGCGAGAAGTTGAAGATGCCCTTGAGCAGCGTCCCGTGCCAGCTGCCCGGCGGGACGATGGCCGTCACGTCGAAGGCGAGAGCGTGCAGGCCCGGAAGGACGCCGGCCTCCTGGAGGTCGTGGACGCCGTACGCGAGGACGCCTGCGGCCACGAGGATGAGGGCGAAGCCGGTCACCGTGAAGAAGCGGCCCAGATTGACCTTGAGGGCGCCTCGGTGAATGAGCCAGCCGATGCCAATGGCGACGGCGATGCCGAGGAGCGCGGCAACGAGCGGAGATCCGACGCCGGCCGACTGGGACTGCGCCTGCGTGGCGGCCCAGAGGAAGAGCGCCGTCTCGAGGCCCTCCCGCCCGACGGCAAGGGCCGCGACGAGGACGAGCGCGCCGCCGCCGGCCGCGAGGGCGTCGTCGACGCGGCCGCGGAGGTCAGCGCCCATCGAGCGAGCTGAGCGCGCCATGAAGAAGACCATCCACGTGACGAAGCCGACCGCGATGATCGAGAGCCCGCCGCCGATGATCTCCTGGGCCTCGAAGGTCAGGCCGCGGGGACCGAACGTGAGGATCGCGCCGAAGATCGCCGAGACGGCGACGGCGGCAGCGATGCCCGCCCACATGTACGGCAGGCGGTCGGCGCGGCCGACCTTGCGCAGGTACGCCATCAGGAGCACGACGACGAGGACGGCCTCGAGCCCTTCTCGCAGGCCGACGAGGAAGTTTGCGGTCACGGGCGAATCCTCCCGGGTGGAATCAACAAGTAGATGAGGCAAACCTTACCCCCACTCCGAGGACATTGCGAACGCCCCACGTCCCGTTATGCGGGATGGCGCGAGTTGCAGAGTGCAAATTTTACGAAGTATTTACGACGGAAGATATCAAAAACGTAACGAATGCCTGGAAGGATCCTGAGTGCCAGGCGAGAGCGACCTCCGCCACACCCGCGAGAACATGCGCTGCGTCACAGTCAGGCCACCTCCAGGCCCCGCCAGAAGCCCGGAATTGAGCTGATCCGGCCCCCGCGCGGCCTGCCTAAGATGCTGGAAATTGTCCGCCGCTGCCCCATCAGCCCGCTCTCCCCGCCAAGGTGCCCCATGTTCAAGTACCTCGCGAAACGAGCCGCCCTCTACGCGGTTCTCATCTTCGTGACAACCTCGTTCGCCTACCTGTTGGCCTCGACGTTCTTCCAGCCGGGCCAGCTCATGGAGGCGCAGGTCCCCCGCCCCACCCAAGAGCAGATCGACAACCAGCTCCGCGTCTTGGGTCTCGACCCGCACTTGTCCGCGTGGGAGCGCTACATCCAGTGGCTGCGCGGCGTCGTCTTCCACTGGGACTGGGGCCGCACGCCCACGGGAGCCTTCGTCAACCAGGAGTTCGGCGACCGAGTCTGGGTCTCAGCCCGGCTCCTGCTCGCGTCGACGATCCTCACGATGATCATCGGCGTGGCCCTCGGCGTCTACTCGGGCATCCGGCAGTACTCGGTGGGAGACCGCCTCTTCACAGGCTTCAGCTACCTCGTCTTCATCGTCCCCACCCCCGTGGCCTACCTCCTGACCCAGTTCTTCTTCATCGACATCAACGAGGCGCTCGGCCAGCAGCTCTTCTACGTCACGGGCTCGGCGAGCATCGACGTCGAGGGCTTCTGGCCCACCGTCGAGGACCAGCTCCGGCGGTACATCGCGCCGACGACGGCCCTGACCATCATGGGCTGGGCCGGATACCAGGTGGCCATGCGCCAGTTCCTCCTGGACAACGTGGACGCGGACTACGTCCGGACCGCCCGCGCCACGGGCCTGACCCGAGCCCAGGCCATCCGGAAGCACGCGCTGCGCGTCTCCGCCATTCCCGTGGCGCAGAGCGTCGCCTATTCGGTCCCCGCGATCTTCACCGGCGCGTTCTTCGCCGAGACGATCTTCAACTGGTCCGGCGTGGGCCAATGGGGCCTGCTGGCCATCCACGGCCACGACGTCAACTCCACCGTGGCCCTCATGACGTTCGGCTCTGTCCTCACGGCGGTCAGCTTCATCCTGGCCGACTTCGTCACCGTCATCGTCGATCCCCGAGTAAGGCTCTAGCACCATGTCCACAGCATCACACCCGACCGACGCGCACGAGCCGGCGCCCACACCGGAGAGCGCGGCGGCCGCCACGCCGAGCGCCCTCGCTGGCGCCCACGCCGCCGCACCGGAGGGGACGGCCTCCGCACCCCAGGACGAGGGCCGCATCTACGGCAAGAAGACGATCATCGCCCGCCGGTTCTTCCGCAACATTCCCGCAACGATCGGGCTCGTCGTCTTGACTCTCGTGGCCCTCTTCGCCGCATTCGGTCAATTCCTCACACCGTGGAAGCACGACGACCTCGACTTCTTGAACACGGCAACGGGCCCGAGCGCCGAGCACTGGCTCGGAACGAACCTCGCCGGGGCCGACATGATGGCGCTCCTCATTCAGGGAACGCGGATCTCGCTGACCATCGGTGTCGTCGTCGGCATCTCCTCCGCCCTCATCGCCGGCGTGTACGGCTGCTTCATTGCGCTGAGCACCGGCAAATGGATCGAGAAGGTCTTCATGATCTTCCTCGAGTTCATGATCCTCCTGCCCTCGTTCCTCATCATCGCCGTGCTGACGAACGGCAAGGGCGGCAGCTGGGGCGTCCTCATGGTGATGCTCATCGTCTTCGGCTGGATGGGCGGAGCCCGCCTCGTCCGCGCCCTCGCCGGCTCGCTCATCGACCGGGAGTTCGTCAAGGGAGCCCGGTACATGGGGATGTCCACCTTCGGGATCATCCGCCGCCACCTCGTGCCGAACATCGCGAGCCAGATGGTCCTCTCCATCACCACGGGCATCTGGGCCTCGATCCTCTCCGAGGTGGGCTTCTCCTACCTGGGCCTCGGTGTCAAGGTCCCTGACACCTCCCTCGGCTTGCTCATCAGCCAGGCCTCGGAGGCCTTCCACTCCTACCCGTGGATGTTCTGGGAGCCGGTCCTCATGCTCCTGCTCATCACCGGCCCGCTGGCCCTCATCAACGACGGCCTCCGCGACGCGTTCGACCCCACCTCCAAGGCTTCAGGAAAGGCGAAGAAGTCCGCATGAGCCACGCACTCCCCAACCCCGCCTCCTCGGACCGCGGCGCTCAGCCCGCGCCAGTCCCGGCGTCGTCCGCTGTGGAGCCCGCCGCCCGCGCCCGCTCAGGCGCGAACACCTCACCGGCCCGCGCAGCCGACCGCGCCGCCCGCAACGGCGAGCCCATCCTCTCCGTTCGCGACCTCAACGTCCGCTTCTCCACCGAGAACGGCACGGTCCACGCTGTGCGCGGCATCAGCTTTGACCTCCGGCGGGGCCAGGTCCTGGGCATCGTGGGCGAGTCCGGCTCCGGCAAGTCCGTCACGAGCCTCGCGATCATGGGCCTCCTCTCCTCCAACGCGGACGTCGAGGGCTCGATCAAGCTCAACGGCACCGAGCTCGTGGGGCTGTCCGACAAGCAGATGTCCAAGCACCGCGGCAAGGACGTCGCCATGGTGTTCCAGGACCCTCTCTCCTCCCTGACACCCGTGCTGACGATCGGCCAGCAGCTCATGGACGCCATCGGCATTCACCACCGGACGTGGACCAAGGAGCGCCGCAGGGAGCGGGCCGTCGAGCTGCTCACCCTCGTGGGCATCCCCTCGCCGAAGGAGCGCCTCAAGGCCTTCCCGCACGAGTTCTCCGGCGGCATGCGCCAGCGCGTCATGATCGCCATCGCCATCGCCAACGAGCCCAAGGTCCTCATCTGCGACGAGCCGACGACGGCCCTCGACGTCACCATCCAGGCCCAGATCCTCGAGGTGCTCAAGAAGGCTCAGCACGAGACGGGCGCGGCGATGATTATGATCACGCATGACCTGGGCGTCGTGGCGGGGTACACCGACGACGTCGTCGTCATGTACGCGGGCAAGCCGATCGAGACGGGCAGCGTCGACGACATCTTCTACGAGCCCCGCATGCCCTACACCATGGGCCTGCTCGCGTCGGTGCCCCGCGTGGACCGGGCGGGCGAGAAGGCGCTCGTGCCGATCCACGGCGCCCCGCCCAACCTGCTCACGCCGCCTGTGGGCTGCTCATTCGCGCCGCGCTGCCCCATGGCCCAGGACGCGTGCCGGGCCGCGGAGCCCGAGCTCGCCACGGTCGCCGAGGGTCACCGCGCCGCCTGCCTGCGCTCGGCTGAGCTCGCGGGCGTCAATGCCTACGACGTCTTCACGGCGCCGGAGATCCCCGCCTCACCCCTGGACGCCACACCCCGCGAACACCGCCCCACCGTCCTGGAACTCCGCAACGTCAAAAAACACTTCCCCCTCACCAAGGGCGCCCTCGTCAAAAAAGTCATCGGCACCGTCAAAGCCGTCGACGGCCTCACCCTCGACATCCGCGAAGGCGAATGCCTCTCCATCGTCGGCGAATCCGGATCAGGAAAAACCACCACCCTCCTCGAGGTCATGGAATTCACCAACAAAGGTGAAGGCGAAATCCTCATCAACGGCAAATCCAACCAGGACAAGACCAACCTCACCGGCGCCACCAACCGCGCCATCCGCTCCGACATCCAAATGGTCTTCCAAGACCCCTCCGGAGCACTCGACCCCCGATTCACCGTCTACGAAGTCCTCGCCGAACCCCTTCAGCAATTCGGCTACCCCAAAGACAAAATCGAACCCCGCATCCGCGAACTCATGCGCACCGTCGGCCTCCAACCCGACCACGTCAACCGCTTCCCCGCCCAATTCTCCGGCGGACAGCGCCAACGCATCGGCATCGCCCGCGCCCTGGCCTCCAACCCCAAACTCGTCGTCCTCGACGAACCCGTCTCCGCCCTGGACGTCTCCGTCCAAGCCGGCGTCATCAACCTGCTGGCCACCCTGCGCGCCGAACTCGGGCTCTCCTACCTCCTCGTCGCCCACGACCTCTCCGTCGTCCGACACATCTCCGACCGAGTCGCCGTCATGTACCTGGGCAAAATCGTCGAAATCGGCACCGCCGCCGAGGTCTTCGACAACCCCCGCCACCCCTACACCCAAGCTCTGCTCTCGGCCATTCCCATCCCGGATCCGAGAGTTGAACGGGAACGAGAGCGCATCATCCTCACCGGTGACCTCCCGACCCCGCTGGACGCACCCACCGGCTGCAACTTCTCAAGTCGCTGCCCCGTCTACCGGATGCTTCCACCAGAGAAACAGGAGCACTGCCGCTCCACCACACCACCGCTCGAGCCGGCCGGCGCGCGGCCCGGCTCTGAGTCCGGTGGGGACGGCAGCCACTCCCTTGCCTGCTTCTACCCGGCCTCGGCCGAGGAGCTGGCGCACTCACACCAGTGACGCCCCGGCGTCCAAGAGAAAGGTCATCTCATGACGATCAAGGGAAACCGCCCCCGGGCATCCCGCACGATGATGGTCTCCACCGTCGCTGTCCTCTCCAGCCTCGTCCTCGCAGGCTGCGGCGGCGCGAGCGGTGAGAAGAAGGGCCCCGCCGCCGGCAAGGAGGGCTCGACGAAGATCGACGAAAACCCGCAGCCGGTCGAGAAGCTCGAGAAGGGCGGAACGCTCCAGCTCTCCGTCGGCGGCCTCGGCCCCGACTTCAACCGTTTCTCCGCCAACGGCAACACGGTAGACCTCAGCACCATCAACGGACCGATGAACAACGCGAGCCTCTGGGAGTCCGAGGCGGACGGCAAGCCGGTTCCGAAGAAGGACTACCTCCTGGACGCGAAGTCCGAGGTCAAGGGCGGCAAGCAGGTCATCACCTACACGCTCAACCCGAAGGCGACGCGGAATGACGGCACGCCGATCGACTGGAAGACCCTCAAGAACCAGGCGGAGGTCTTCTCCGGCAAGAACAAGGACTACGCCCTCGTCACGACGGCCGGCTACGAGGACATCGAGAAGGTCGAACGCGGCAAGGACGACAGGCAGGCCATCGTCACGATGAAGAAGGAGTTCTACCCCTGGGAGGACCTCTTCACCGGCCTCATGCACCCGGCCATCAACACGCCGGACATCTTCAACAAGGGCTTCGCCAAGCCGCGCCCCGAGTGGATGGCGGGCCCGTTCAAGCTCGAGAAGTACGACTCCTCGGCCAAGATCATCTCCATGGTCCCCAATGAGAAATGGTGGGGCAACAAGCCCCTTCTCGACAAGGTCATCTTCCGTGCCATGGAGAGCCAAGCGACAATCCCCGCCTTCAAGAACGGCGAGCTCGATGCCGTGGGCATCGCCACCTTCTCCCGCTACCAGCAGGCCTCCGGCACCCCGAACTCGGAGGAGCGCCGCGGCCAGCGTCTTTCGACGATCGGCATGGTCTTCAACGCGAAGGCAGACTCGCCCGTCAAGGACCTCAAGGTCCGCAAGGCGATCTGGCAGGCCACGGACCCCGCACCGCTCCGGGAGGTCCGCTTCAAGGGCCTCAACTGGGATGAGACCCGCCCGGGCTCCTGGATGAGCATGCCGTTCTCCCCGTACTACGAGGACAACCTCCCCGTGAAGTTCTCCCGCGAGGACGCGAGCAAGACCCTCGAGGAGGCCGGCTGGAAGAAGGGCTCGGACGGCATCTTTGCCAAAGACGGCAAGAAGCTGACGGTCTCCCTGACGACCTTCGGCGACGACACGACCGGCGCCGCGCAGGCTCAGACCTACCAGAAGCAGCTCAAGGAAGCGGGCATCGATCTCAAGATCGACAACAAGGCGAGCTCGCAGTTCCAGGAGACCATCGCCAAGCGCCAGTACGAGATCGTCTTCCTCTCCTACACGGTGGGCTCGGACCCGACGAGCGTCCCGAAGCAGTACTACCACTCCAAGGGCGAGAACCTCTCGGGCACGGGCACCCCAGAGATCGACAAGATGATCGATGGGGCGAAGCCGACGGACGACGCGAAGGAGCGCGCGAAGGCCGCCAACGCCGCCGAGAAGAAGGCCATGGAGCAGTACGGCATGCTGCCGCTGTTCAACGGCCCGACGATCGGCCTCTACCGCAAGGGCCTCGCGAACTTCGGCCCGTCCCTCTACAAGACGCGCGACTGGACGAAGGTCGGCTTCGAGAAGGGCTCCACGCACAAGTAGGACCCACATGGGGTGAGTCTCGGTGAGAACCGGGGCTCGATGAGGAGGGTGCGGCCTGCGGGCCGAGCCCGCCTCTGCCCACCCGAGGGATCCACACCCCTCGGGACTTCCGCGGCGGCGCGGGATCGGTGACACCCGGTCCCGCGCCGCCGTCGTCGTCTCCTGGGGCTGGGGCAGGCGGGCCCTGTGAGCCGTTCCACTCCGTGAGAAGCAAGGGACCGGAAGGTCACGAAAGGATAACAATCCAGGCACTTGTCAGGGTTTTCACACCGATTGGGGAGTTTCGATTTCGCGAGAGCAAGCGCGCCGGAGATCTTGGGTGGCGCGCAGCAGGGCCGGTCAGGCCAGAGGCCCGATATGAAGGAACCGCTTTCGATCATGTTAGGCTCCCAGACAACGTGAGGGCAGTCACACGCTCCATGAGCGCAGGCCCACCCCACGCTGAAGTTGACCCCGAACCTGACAAGGCCGCCATGCTGAAATACCTTGCGAAGCGAGCGCTGACGTATGCAGTGATGATCTTCATCGTCACGTCAGTGACCTACTTCATCGCCTCGGCCGTCTTCTCCCCCGGCCAGGCCATGGAGGCCCGCACACCTCGCCCCACTCAGGAGCAGGTCAACAACGCTCTGCGCCTCATGGGCCTGGACCCCTCACTCAGCTCATGGCAGCGGTACGTGCAGTGGCTCCAGAACGTCGTCTTCCACTGGGACTGGGGCCGCGGCCCCGACAACTCGGTGGTCAACGAGGAATTCAGCGTGCGCGTCTGGGTCTCGGTCCGCCTGTACATCCTCGGCACCATTTTGAGCCTCCTCGTCGGCGTGGCCCTCGGCGTCATTTCCGCGATCCGCCAGTACAAGGTCACGGACCGTGTTCTCACGACGTACTCCTACCTCGTCTTCATCTTCCCGCTGCCCGCCGCATACCTCCTGATCCAGTTCTTCTTCATCTGGGTCAACCAGAAGGCCGGCACCAATCTCTTCTACGTGACGGGCTCTGCGGGCGACGACATCAACGGCTTCTGGAACGTCCTCGTCGACCAGGCGCAGCACTATTTCGTGCCGACCATCGCCATGACCGTCCTCAGCTGGGCCGGCTATCAGGTGACCATGCGCCAGTTCCTTCTGGACAACGTCAACACCGACTACGTCCGCACGGCGCGGGCCACGGGCCTGACCCGCGGACAGGCCATCACCCGCCACGCTATGCGCGTCTCCTTCATCCCCGTGGCCCAGCAGATCGCCTACGTCATCCCCGGCATCTTCATCGGCGGATTCTTCACGGAGAAGATCTTCAACTGGCAGGGCATCGGCATGTGGACCCTCCAGGCCATCGCCAACCAGGACGTCAATGCGACGGTCGCGACGACGGCCTTCGGCTGCTGCGTCACCGCCTTCAGCTTCATCCTGGCCGACTTCCTGACCGTTCTCGTTGACCCCCGAGTGAGGATCTGAGCATGTCCACCACGCAACTCGACGCGCTCGAAAACGAGCAGGCCGCGGAGAACATCCAGGCTTCCGAACAGAACGACGGCAAGGTCCTCGGCAAGGCGACGATCATCATCCGCCGCTTCTTCCGCAACATTCCCGCCGCCGTCGGCCTCGTCATCTTCCTCCTCGTCTGCCTCTTCGCGATCTTCGGCCCCCTCTTCACGAAGTGGGAGGTCGCGGAGCTCGACTTCGTCAACACCGCGAGCCGCCCCATGGAGGGCCACCCGCTGGGGACGAACATTGCAGGCGCGGACATGCTCGCCCAGCTCGTCCAGGGCACGCGCATCTCGCTCGTCATCGGCCTCGTTGTGGGTCTGAGCTCCGCCTTCATCGCCGCGATCTACGGCTGCGTGGCGGCCTACAACCAGGGCCGCTGGATTGAGAAGGTCCTCATGGCCTTCCTGGAGCTCATGATTCTCGCGCCGAGCTTCCTCATCATCGCCATCATGGCCAACGGCCGCGGCGGCAGCTGGATCCTCCTCATGTTCCTCCTCGTGGTCTTCGGGTGGATGGGCCCGGCCCGCCTCGTGCGCGGCCTCAGCTCCTCCCTCATCGATCGGGAGTTCGTCAAGGCTGCGCGGTACATGGGCGTCCCGCCGTTCAAGATCGTCATGCGCCACCTCATGCCGAACATCGCGAGCCAGGTTGTCCTGTCCGCGACGATGGGCATCTGGTCCGCGATCCTCTCCGAGGTGACGTTCTCCTTCCTCGGCATTGGCGTCAAGCTCCCGGACACGTCCCTGGGCCTGCTCATCGGCCAGTCCAGCGACGCCCTCCAGGCGTACCCGTGGATGTTCTGGGAGCCGGTCATCATGCTCCTGCTCATCACGGGCCCCCTCTCCCTCATCAACGACGGTCTGCGCGACGCGTTCGACCCGACCTCTGCCTCGAGCGGAAAGGCCAAGAAGAAGAAATGAGCCACGCAGTCAACGCCTTCTCCGAGACGCGCGAGCGCGCCGTCGACTCCCGGGAGACCGTGCTCAGCGTGCGCGGCCTCAACGTCCGATTCGGCACCGAGGCCGGCACCGTTCACGCCGTGCGCGGCATGGACTTCGACCTCCGGCGGGGCCAGGTCCTGGGCATCGTCGGCGAGTCCGGCTCCGGCAAGTCCGTCACGAGCCTCGCGATCATGGGTCTGCTGACCCCGAACGCGGACATCGAGGGCTCGATCAAGCTCAACGGCACCGAGCTCGTGGGCCTGTCCGACAAGCAGATGTCCAAGTACCGCGGCAACGACATGGCCATGGTCTTCCAGGACCCGCTCTCCTCGCTGACCCCCGTCCTGACGGTGGGGCGCCAGCTGACCGACGCGATCAAGATCCACAACAAGAGCTGGAGCGCAGCCCGCGTCGAGGAGCGCGCCATCGAGCTCCTGACCCTCGTGGGCATCCCCTCGCCGAAGGAGCGCCTCAAGGCCTTCCCGCACGAGTTCTCCGGCGGCATGCGCCAGCGCGTCATGATCGCCATCGCCATCGCCAACGAGCCCAAGGTCCTCATCTGCGACGAGCCGACGACGGCCCTCGACGTCACCATCCAGGCCCAGATCCTCGAGATTCTGCGGATCGCCCAGCGCGAGACCGGCGCCGCCGTCATCATGATCACCCACGACCTCGGCGTCATCGCTGACCTCGCGGACGACGTCATCGTCATGTACGCGGGCAAGCCGATCGAGACCGGCAGCGTCGACGACATCTTCTACGAGCCCCGCATGCCCTACACCATGGGCCTGCTCGCCTCCGTGCCGCGCATCGACGCCACCGAGTCCAAGGCGCTCGTGCCCATCAACGGCACTCCCCCGAACCTCCTCCATGCGCCGACGGCCTGCTCGTTCGCGCCGCGCTGCCCGCTCGCGGGCCCCGAGTGCATGAACGGCGAGCCGGACCTCATCAGGGTGGGGCCGGACCACGCGGCCGCGTGCGTCAAGTCCAACGAGCTGGCCGGCGTCGACGCGCGGGACATCTTCACGGCGCCGGAGATTCCCGCCTCACCCCTGGACGCCACACCCCGCGAACACCGCCCCACCGTCCTGGAACTCCGCAACGTCAAAAAACACTTCCCCCTCACCAAGGGCGCCCTCGTCAAAAAAGTCATCGGCACCGTCAAAGCCGTCGACGGCCTCACCCTCGACATCCGCGAAGGCGAATGCCTCTCCATCGTCGGCGAATCCGGATCAGGAAAAACCACCACCCTCCTCGAGGTCATGGAATTCACCAACAAAGGTGAAGGCGAAATCCTCATCAACGGCAAATCCAACCAGGACAAGACCAACCTCACCGGCGCCACCAACCGCGCCATCCGCTCCGACATCCAAATGGTCTTCCAAGACCCCTCCGGAGCACTCGACCCCCGATTCACCGTCTACGAAGTCCTCGCCGAACCCCTTCAGCAATTCGGCTACCCCAAAGACAAAATCGAACCCCGCATCCGCGAACTCATGCGCACCGTCGGCCTCCAACCCGACCACGTCAACCGCTTCCCCGCCCAATTCTCCGGCGGACAGCGCCAACGCATCGGCATCGCCCGCGCCCTGGCCTCCAACCCCAAACTCGTCGTCCTCGACGAACCCGTCTCCGCCCTGGACGTCTCCGTCCAAGCCGGCGTCATCAACCTGCTGGCCACCCTGCGCGCCGAACTCGGGCTCTCCTACCTCCTCGTCGCCCACGACCTCTCCGTCGTCCGACACATCTCCGACCGAGTCGCCGTCATGTACCTGGGCAAAATCGTCGAAATCGGCACCGCCGCCGAGGTCTTCGACAACCCCCGCCACCCCTACACCCAAGCTCTGCTCTCGGCCATTCCCATCCCGGATCCGAGAGTTGAACGGGAACGAGAGCGCATCATCCTCACCGGTGACCTCCCGACCCCGCTGGACGCACCCACAGGCTGCAACTTCTCAAGTCGCTGCCCCGTCTACCGGATGCTTCCACCAGAGAAACAGGAGCACTGCCGCTCCACCACACCACCGCTCGAAACCGATGGCAGCGGGCAGCAATTCGCCTGCTTCTTCCCGACAAGCGTCGAGAAGATCGCCACTCCCCACCCCGTGACGACGCCCTCTGCGTCATGACGAAAGGTCATCCCATGATCCAGGGATCCAAGGCCCCGGCCTCCCGCACTCTCAAGGTCTCCGCCGTTGCTCTCGTCTCCGTCCTCGCCCTCGCGGCCTGCGGTGGCGGCGGCAACGACGCGAAGATCGACGCTGGCACCTCCGGCAGCGACAAGACGGCGACCAACCCGCAGCCTGTCGACAAGCTCGACCAGGGCGGCACCCTCCAGATCCCCGTCGGCGGCATCGGCCCGGACTACAACCGGTTCTCCGCCAACGGCAACAGCTCGGACAACGCCAACATGCAGTCCCCGATGTACCAGGCGACGGTCTTCAACTACAAGGCCGACGGCTCCCCCGTCCTCAACAAGGACTTCATGGAGGACGCCAAGTCTGAGATGAAGGACGGCAAGCAGGTCATCACCTACACCTTCAACCCGAAGGCCAAGTGGAACGACGGCACGCCGATCGACTGGAAGACCCTCAAGAACCAGGCCGAGGTCCTCTCCGGCAAGAACAAGGACTACGCCCTTGTCTCGAGCGCCGGCTACGAGGACATCGAGAAGGTCGAGAAGGGCGACAAGGACAACGTCGCCGTCGTGACGATGAAGAAGGAGTTCTACCCCTGGGAGGACCTCTTCTCCGACGGCAGCGGCGAGGGCATGTTCCACCCCGCGATCAACACGCCGGACATCTTCAACAAGGGCTTCAACAAGCTGCACCCCGAGTGGATGGCAGGCCCGTTCAAGCTCGAGAAGAACGACTCCGCGGCGAAGACCGTCTCCATGGTCCCCAACGACAAGTGGTGGGGCGAGAAGCCGGTCCTCAACAAGATCATCTTCCGCGCCATTGACTCGACCGCGAACATCGCGGCGTTCAAGAACGGCGAGGTCGACGCCGTCGCCATCTCCACCGAGGCCCGCTACAAGCAGGCCGCCGGCGCCGCCAACGCCGAGGAGCGCCGCGGCCAGCGCCTCTCGGTCTTCGGCCTCGTCTTCAACGCGAAGTCGGACTCCCTCGTCAAGGACCCCGTGATCCGCAAGGCGATGTGGCAGGCCACCAACCGCGAGCAGATGCGCGACGTCCGCTACAAGGGCCTCGACTGGAAGGAAGACGCCCCGGGCTCCTGGATGAGCATGCCGTTCTCCCCCTACTACGAGAACAACTACCCCGTCCAGACGTCCGTCGAGGAGTCCAACAAGACCCTCGAGGCAGCCGGCTGGAAGAAGGGCTCGGACGGCATCTACGCCAAGGACGGCAAGCGCCTCACCGTCACGCTGACCGACTTCGGTCAGGGCGACCCGATGACGACGGCGCTCGACCAGACGATCCAGGCCCAGATGAAGAACGCGGGCATCGAGCTCAAGCTGGACGTGCGCGGCGACTCGCAGTTCAACGACACGATGGCCAAGCGGAACTTCCAGGTCATCATGATGGGCTACACGGTCGGCTCCGACCCGACGAGCGCCCCCAAGCAGTACTACAAGTCGGGCGGCGAGAACATGTCCGGCACGGGTACGGCCGAGATCGACAAGATGATCGCGGACTTCAAGATGAGCGACGACGCCTCGGCTCGCGCCAAGCAGGCCAACGCCATCGAGAAGAAGGCCATGGAGCAGTACGGCATGCTTCCGATGTGGAACGGCCCGATCATCTCGCTGTACCGCAAGGGCCTCGCCAACTACGGCCCGTCCCTCTACCAGTCGATTGACTGGACGAAGGTCGGCTTCGAGAAGGGCTCGACCCACAAGTAAAGAGACCTGCCCTGGCGAACTACCGACGCCGAGGCATAAAGGAGAGAGTGCAGGCCCGACCGGGTCTGCACTCTCTTTCTTTGTGCCCGTTCCCGGCCCGCGCGGTGGAACTGGCAGGGCGGAGCGGGCGCCGTGGAGCCGGCGCGGCCGAGCGGGCCAGCTGGGAGCAGTGCGGTGCGGAGGGCGCGGCCTAGCGGTAGAAGCCCACCTCGGTGCGCCCCTGGCCCCCTGCCATGGCCTCGAGACGGGCGATGCGCTGCTCCATCGGCGGGTGCGTCGAGAACATGTTCCCGAGCTTGGCCCCGCGGAACGGGTTGGCGATCATCATGTGCGCTGTGTTCTGCACGCGCGGGTTCTCCGCGTCCATGGGGTACCGCGAGATGCCGGTCTGGAGCTTGTTGAGCGCGGACGCGAGCGCGAGCGGGTCCTGCGTGAGCCGTGCACCGTCCTCGTCCGCGTCGTACTCGCGCGTGCGGGAGATGGACATCTGGATGACCGTGGCCGCGATGGGCGCCAGGAGAGCGACGGCGATCATCGCCAGCGGGTTTCCGCGGTTCTCCCGGCTTCCGCCGCCGAACCAGAGCATCCCCTGGGCCACGGACGAGATGACGCCTCCGATGGCGGCGGCCACCGAGCTCGTGAGGATGTCCCGGTTGTAGACGTGCATGAGCTCGTGCCCCAGGACACCGCGCAGCTCCCGCTCGTCGAGCAGCTGGAGGATGCCCTCGGTGCAGCACACGGCCGCGTTCTTGGGGTTGCGGCCCGTGGCGAACGCGTTGGGCGTGGGCGTCGGCGCCACGAAGATGCGGGGCATGGGCTGCTGGGCGCGTTCCGAGAGCTCATGCACAATCCGGTAGATCTCCGGCGCCTGATCCGGCGTCACGGGGTAGGCGTTCATAGACCGGATGGCGATCTTGTCCGAGTTCCAGTAGCTGTAGAACGTCATGACGACGCCGATGATGGCGAACCCGTAGAGGAACCCGGGCCGCCCCGTGGAGCTGGCGATGACCGCGCCGATGGCGAGGAGGACAGCGAACATGCCTCCGAAGAGAGCAGCCGTCTTGAGTCCGTTGTGATGCTCATGCATGAGGTCATTCTCCACAATGAGTCTGGGCGCCAGCCCCACGGACGGAGGCCTGGCTAGGCGTTCTCGTCGTCTGCCTCTTCAGCGGCCTTCTCCGCGTCCTTCTCGGCGCGGAGAGCCTCGGCCTCGTCCTGCTCCTGCTTCTTCTCCCGGCGGACGGCCACGGTGATGAGCTTGACCATCTCCTTGGCCACGCCTCCCGCGGAGGCCGGGTTCTGGCCGGTCACGAGGTTCTCGTCCACGACGACGTTCTCCTCGAAGGGCTCGGCCTCCTTGAACGTGGCGCCGTCGGCCTCCACCGCATCCTGAAGGAGGTACGGAACGGCCTCCGTCTTCTTGGCTGCCTCCTCCTCCGCGTTGGTGAAGGACGTGGCCTTCTTGCCCTCGAGGATGCGCAGGCCGTTCTCCAGCTCCGCGCCGAGGAGGCCGGCGATGCCATGGCACACGGCACCCACGACGCCGCCGTCGTCGTACACCGTGGAGACGAGCTTCTGGAGGGGCTCGTGCTTGGTGAAGTCGAACATGGTGCCGTGCCCGCCCACGAGGTAGACCGCGTCATAGAGGTCCGGATCCACAACCGAGACCTTGGGCGTGTTGTACAGGGACGCCTTGACGGTCTCGTCGTTGAGGAAGGCCATCGAGATCTCGTCGTCCTCGTCGACGCCGTCCTGCGGGGGCTGACCGCCGGCAATCGAGGCGAAGTCAACAAAGTAGCCCGCATCCGTGAAGACCTTCCACGGGTGGGCGGCCTCGCCGACGAAGTATCCGGTCTTCTCGCCGGTGTCTCCGAGCTGGTCGTGGCTGGTGAGGACGAGCAGGACCTTCTTCATGGTGGCCTCCTGGGGTGTTGGCTGGGGTCAGTGGGGAACGCCGCGAGGACGCTCTCTTCCCTCACCGTATCCATGCGTTCCTGGGAGAACGGTGAAACTGGCGCCCTCCGTGACGAGCGTTCGCGGCGTGCGTACAGGGGGCGAGGCGGCAAGGTGAGGCAGGCCTTATTATGAGTGATTCAGGAAAAGGGCTAGCCTGGGGGCATGGACAGTGTGACGCAGACCTCGGCCGCCCCCGCGGCGCCGGACTGGCGCGCCCTCCTCAAGGCGCGCGGACTGCGCGTGACTCGCCAACGCCTCGCCGTGCTCTCGTCTCTGCACGACGCCGGCCATCTCATGGCTGACGAGATCGCTCGAGCCATCCCCGCCGTCGCGGGCCCCGAGGCAGCCATTGCCCTGCCGTCCGTCTACGCCGTCCTGGGGGACCTCGAACGAGCCGACCTCGTTCGCAAGGTCGACCTCGGCACCGGGCGGGCCCTCTTCGAGACGCGCGTGGGGGACAACCACCACCACGCCGTCTGCCGCACCTGCGGCCGCGTGGACGACGTGCCCTGCGCCGTCGGCCACGCCCCTTGTCTCGACCCGCAGTCGACTGACATGCGGATCGAGGTCGCGGACGTCGTCTTCCGCGGCCTGTGCCACGACTGCGCCACCGCGGCCAACACCGCGCAGCCCGCCGTCGGACACGAAGATTCCACGATGAATGGAGTGAACCATGACTGACGCGAAATTCCCGTCCACCACACCCGAGGGCGCACCCGCCGTCTCTGATCGCAACTCGCTGACGATCGGCAACAACGGCCCGATCGTCCTCCACGACCACCACCTCGTGGAGTCCCTGCAGCACTTCAACCGGATGAACGTCCCGGAGCGTCGTCCGCACGCCAAGGGCTCCGGCGCGTTCGGCACGTTCGAGGTGACCCACGACGTCTCGCAGTACACCAAGGCCTCGGTCTTCCAGCCGGGCTCCAAGGTGGACATGCTCGCCCGCTTCTCCACGGTTGCAGGCGAGCTCGGCTCCCCTGACACCTGGCGGGACGTCCGCGGCTTCTCCCTGAAGTTCTACACGCAGGAAGGCAACCTGGACATCGTCGGCAACAACACGCCGATCTTCTTCGTCCGCGACCCCATGAAGTTCCCCCACTTCATCCGCTCGCAGAAGCGCCTCCCGGACTCCGGCCTGCGCGACGGCGACATGCAGTGGGACTTCTGGACGCAGAACCCCGAGTCCGCGCACCAGGTCACCTACCTCATGGGTGACCGCGGCCTCCCCGCCTCCTGGCGCCACATGCACGGCTTCGGCTCCCACACCTACATGTGGATCAACGAGGCCGGCGAGAAGTTCTGGGTGAAGTACCACTTCCGCACGGACCAGGGCGAGCAGAACCTCACGAACGAGGAAGCGGAGAAGATCGCCGGCGCGGACGCCGACTACCACCGCCGCGACCTCTTCGAGGCGATCGCGCGCGGCGAGTTCCCGTCCTGGACCCTCCACGTGCAGGTCATCCCGTACGAGGACGCCAAGACGTACCGCTTCAACCCGTTCGACCTCACGAAGACGGTGTCCCAGAAGGACTACCCGCTCATCGAGGTCGGCAAGATGACGCTCAACCGCAACCCGCAGAACCACTTCGCGGAGATCGAGCAGGCCGCGTTCGCGCCGAGCAACCAGGTCCCCGGCACCGGCTTCTCCCCGGACAAGATGCTCCTGGGCCGCGTGTTCGCGTACTCGGATGCCGCGCGCTACCGCATCGGCACGAACTTCGCGCAGCTGCCGGTCAACCGCCCGATCGTCCCGGTCAACAGCTACAGCCAGGACGGCCACATGCGGTTCGACCACACGGGCGACGCCCCGATCTACGTGCCCAACACCCTCGGCCGCCCGTACTCGGACGAGACCGGCCCGGTTGAGGACTCGTGGGAGAACGACGGCGAGCTGGTTCGCGCCGCCTACGACCTCCACTCGGAGGACGACGACTTCGGCCAGCCCGGCACGCTCTACCGCGAGGTCTTCACGGACGAGCAGCGAGAGCGCTTCCTGGAGACGCTCACGGGCCAGCTCGAGGGCCTCAAGCGGGATATCGTTCGCGAGAACTTCGTGGCCTACTGGACGAACGTGGACGCCGACCTCGGCGCCAAGCTCGCCGCCAAGAAGTAGTCCGCGCCCCGCGTGTCCGGGCCCTGTGCGGGCCCGGACACGCGCGCGCGAATGAGACGAGGGCCGCCCGGACTGATGTCGGGGCGGCCCTTCTCATGCCGAGGGCGCCCAGCACGCGCGTGCTGGGCGCCCTCGGCGCATTCTCGTGGAGGATCTTCTCTAGTGCGTGAGCGCTAACGCGCGGGGTTGGGGCGCTGGGCGACGGCGAGAGCCGGCGCATCCAGCGTCACTGAGACACGCTTCTTCATGGCATCCTCTGCGGCCTCAGGACCGCCCAGGCGCGCGACGACGAGCTCGCGCAACAGTTTCATCGACGCGGCGACGTTCCGCCTCGCCTCGGCGTCATTGCCGTTGAGGACGTAGTCGAGCCGGATGCCGCCGAACGTGTTGATCAGGCCCGCTCCGAGCGCCTCTGCGTCCTCCTTGCTCACGCCGAGCTGCATGACGAACTCGACGACGAGCGCGGACCACAGGTGCTGGAACTGGGCCAAGTTGCCCTTGGGGTTCTCACTGACGGCGTCAAGGACCGCCGCCTCGACCTGGAGGCGCAGGAGATGCCGACTCTCGGCGGTGAAAAGCTCACCCAGGCCCCTCTCGACGAGGGCCTCGAACTCGGCGTAGTCCACCTCCAGCTCGTTCGGAAGGCCGGAGTAGGTCACGCGGTAGTCGATCTCCCGCACGATGTCCCCGATGAGCGCCTCGCGATTGCCGAACTGGTACACAAGGACGTAAGAGCTGACGCCCAGGGCGTCAGCCAGCGTGCGGAACGTCACCGAGGAGAGGGTACGGGTCCGCAGGTACTCGAGAATCTCTTCCAGAAGTTGCTGCTTGCGATCAAGTGCTTTTGGTCTGCCCATGGTGTAGACACTATGACGTTTGCCGCAAAAATGTCACATTGCCGCGAGGGTCCCTCACCACCTCGACGAGCGCTCGTTGTAAGTAAGCCCGCCCGGAGGTGCCGTCAATCGATTCGGTGTCCGAAATCACTTGGCGCTACCGGCGGCCGAGCCTGTCGCTCAAGACAAAGAGGTATTCCAAAAGCGACATTGACGAGGTCGGGGTCGTCTCGCGGGCGTCAAGGACGTCCCGGGAGGGCAGCGGCGCGGGGATGACCTCGTCGTAGGGGCTCCACGCGTCCGAGACGTCATGCTCCTCCACCAGGGGATCCGGGAGGGAGCGCACGGGCCTGCTCGCGTCCGGCCGCACCGTCACGTTGATGGTGGAGTCTGTTGGCACAAGAGAGGGCACAGAATCCACCGAGTGCACCGGGGCCGTGGGTGTGGACGGATGGGGCTCGTCGGCGGGCCTGCTCGGCTCCGACGGCCTCGGCGTCGGCGTCTGCGTGGGCTCGGCAGGCTTCGGCTCCTCGGCGGGCGTGCTCGGCTCCGACGGCCTCGGCGCCGGCGTCTGCGTGGGCTCGTCGCTCTCCTGCGGGGCCTTCGGCTCCGACGACGGCGTGGGGCGGGGGATGGCGCTCGAAGAGGGGACGCGATCGAGCGGCTCGGTCCGGGGCGTCGTGGCGTCGGGACGGCTCGGATCAGCCTCCGCCGGCGCCACGGCGGACGCAACGGGCTCCGGGGCCTCCGTCGGCACTTCTGCCTCCCCATCCGGGGCAGGCTGGCTGAACGGGGCCTGGTCCTCAACCAGTGAGTCCGTCGGCGCGGGCGCCTGGGCAGTTGTGTCCGGCTGGACGGCCTCGGCCGGGGCGGGCCCACGAGGGTCAGCCACGCGCGGCGCCCCCGCAGGGGCGGCGGGCACCACTGCGAGGCCGGCGGCCTCGGCGCTGCCCGCGCCAGCAGGCGCGCCAGAGGGGCCGGACGGCTGTTGTGCGGGGTCAGCCGCCGCAGAGGCTGCAGAGGCCCCCGCAGGGGCCTGACCTGCGGCCTTCGGCGACGACTTCTGCTCGGACTTCGGGGCGGCCTGGGAGGCGCCCTGCGCGCCCGCCGTCGAGGACGCCGCGGACAGCCCCGCTGCGCGCTCCCCGCTCTGGCTCGAAGCCGGCGGCGTCTCGGCAGAGGGCGCCTTGTCCCACGGGAGCGGGGCCCCCGTGACGGCGACGACCGTCGCGGCCACCGCCACCACGCCGGCGCTCGAGGCCGCAAGGCCTGCGCCCTGGGTCATCCCCGCCCACCACGGCTTGGGCACGGCCGCGGCGGCCGGGGCCGCAGAGGCGAGCGCCCCGGCGGCGCCCGCAGCCCCCGCGGCGCCGAGCCCAGGCCCCGCCGCCTCTACGGCGGCGCCCGCGTGAGACGGGACGGCGTCGGCCGCGCCTGAAGGAGACCCCGCAAGACCACCGGCCGCACCGGAGCCAGCCGCTGCCGCGAGAAGCGTGCCGCCCCCGCCGATGAGACCGATGTGCAGCGGAAGGACGATCCCTCGCATGCCGACGCTCACGTCCTCAAGCTGAAGGATGAGCGCGGCGCACCGCGAGCACGTCGTGACGTGCGCCTCCACACGGGAGCGGTTCCGCGCGCTCAGCCCGTTGCGCACATAGGCGCCGAGCATCGCCGCGTGGGGCGCGCACTCGTCCTCGCCTGCCTGCTGGACGTGCTCCTGGAGGTAGGCGTTGCGGAGCCCCTCCTTGGCGCGCACGAGGAGAGCGGAGACCCCGTTGGGGCGCAGCCCCAGCAAGGGTGCGATCTCCGCGGGGGTCATGCCGTCGACAATCTGGTACCAGAGGACGGACTGCCAGCGCTCCGGGAGAGACAGGAAGGCGCGGGCGACGACCCCGGACTCGAACTTCTTCATGATGGGGTCAGAGGCGCCTTCGTCGGGATCGTCGAAGAGCTCGGGCTCGTCCGTGGGCCGAGACCGGTCCCCCTGCTGGTTGGCGGCGAAGGCGAGCCGGGACACCGTCGTGCAGACGTAGGCCCGGAAGAAGGAGTGGGGTCCGATCCCCCGCTGGAGGAGCTCGAGGACCTTGGCGAAGGCCTCAGACGTCAGGTCCTCGACGTCAGACTGGTTGTTGACGTGACGGCGGGCGACAGAGCGCACCGCGTCCGCGTGGCGGCGGTACAGCTCCTCAAAGGAGCCCTGGTCCCCGCTGCGCGAGGCGGCGATGAGCTCGGCGTCGGAGCGCTCGGCGAGCGAGGCGGCGGTTTCGGCAGTAGGCATCGGGGGCTGACCTTCCAACAGAGAGCTGATCCGAACAGGGGGATGGTGCTCTTCGCCCGAACACCGCAATGCACGGATCCCCTTGAGGGGGCGATCCATTCTATGATGTCCTGAATCCCCCCACAATTCGAACGGCTGACACAGGAGACCTCTAGGGCATGACGCGGCGCGCAGACGCTCTTCGGGAGCGGTGGAAACGGACCTCGCTGGCCCGCGAGTGGCGCGTGCCCGAGGACTGGGGCTGTCCGGCGACCGAGACCTTGCCGCAGCTGCTCGTGGAGCGCCGGGATGTGACCGAGGTCATGGAGGAGCTGGGCCGTCACCGCGCCAGAATCGGCGTGGGCATCGCGGAGGCCCTCGCGGACCTCTTCGCACTCTTCGACTCCTGCTCCTGGCTCGCCACCCCCGGGTGCGAGCACCAGCGGCGCTACGTCGCCGCCTACGCGGACGCCTGGGCGGACGAGAGCCTCGGCTATTCCCCCGCCATCTCCTGCGTGGACCCGGCCACCGGCCTCGCCACGTTCCCCCACTTCTCGCGTCGCCTCGAGGAAATGTACGACGACGCCGCCCGCCCGCTGGACAAGAACACCGTCCTCGCGGCCATCACCACCGACGCGGTGGGCCGCAGCGTCCCGGCCCACGAGCGAGCAGCCCTCCTGGGAGAGAAGGCCCAGGAGACTTTCGAGCCCCTCGGCGGCCTGTCCACCCTGGCCCACGGCACGCTCCTTGCCGTCTTCGTCAGCGGGCCCGAGACGATGGCCCGGCTGCACGAGCTCGTCACATGGATCAGAGAGAGCAGCGACGGGCGCTCCCCCATCCGGGCCTCGATCGAGCCACTCCCCTGCCGGCGCGAACAGCTCGCCGGCCTCCTCGAGCCGTTCCGCTGAGGCCGGACAGCGTCGCCGCACGGCAGAGACGACGACGGCTGGCGCGGCGGCAGTCGCCGCCCAGGCGCTGAAGCGCCGCTCGGGCGTCAGCGGCCGCGAGAGATCCGAACCATGTCGTCACGGTCGACGACCTTGACGCGCTCGCGCTCCACCGGCCACTCGCCGTCCGTTCCGAGGGCGCGCTCGTGGGCGTCCAGCTCCAGCCAGCCCTCCCACGTGGTGAACTCGACGCCCTTCGCCTCAAGGGCGGCATCCACGCTCTCCGGCTCGGGGCTCTCCGCCGTGTAGAGCGAGTCCGCATCCTCGAGGAGCATCGCGATGGTCTCGGAGGCGTCCGACTTGGTATGACCGATCAGGCCGACGGGCCCGCGCTTGATCCATCCCGTGGCGTAGACGCCCGGGACGATCTCCCCCGCGGAGTCCAGCACGTGGCCGCCGTCGTTGGGGAGGACGCCGCGGCGGTCGTCGTACTCCAGGCCCTCAAGGGGCGAGCCGAAGTAGCCGACGGCCCGGTACACGGCCTGGACGGGGTACTCGACGACCTCGCCCGTGGCAGTGACATTGCCGTGGCCGTCGAGCTCTTGGCGGTCGAAGGTCATGGCCCGGACTGCGCCCCGCTCGTCGGTGAGGATCTCGCGTGGCGAGTGGAGGAAGTGCAGGTGGAGGCGGCGCGAGGCCTGCTCCGTGCGCTCTTCCTGCTCGACGAGCCAGTTGGTCAGGGTGTTGACCATGGTCCTGACCTGGTTGTTGGTCCGGATGGCCTCGTCGGAGGCGTCGTCGAACTCGAAGTCCTCCTCATAGAGGACGATGTCCACGTCCCGGGAGTGAGAGAGCTCGCGGAGCTCCAGCGGCGTGAACTTGACCTGCGCGGGGCCGCGGCGGCCGAAGACGTGCACGTCCGTCACGGCGGAGGACTTGAGGCCCTCGTAGACGTTCTCGGGGATCTCCGTGACGAGGAGGTCGTCCGCGTGCTTGGAGAGGACGCGCGCGATGTCCAGGGCCACGTTGCCGTTGCCGATGACCGCGACCTCCTTCGCGGAGAGGTCCCACGTGCGAGGCACGTCCGGGTGGCCGTCGTACCAGGAGACGAAGTCGGCGCCGCCGAAGCTCCCCTCGGCCTCGATGCCGGGGATCGGCAGGGCCGCGTCCTTGACCGCTCCCGTGGCGAAGATGACGGCGTCGTAGAAGCGGCGGAAGAAGGCAAGGTCCGCGTCCTTGCCGAACTCGACGTTGCCGAAGAACCGGATCTCGTCCCGCTGGAGGACCTTGTGGAGGGCGTTGACGATGCCCTTGATGCGCGGGTGGTCCGGGGCCACGCCATACCGGATGAGGCCCCACGGGGCGGGGTAGCGGTCAAAGAGGTCAATCCGCACGGGCCGCTCCCCCGAGGACACGGGGGCAGACTTGAGCAGCAGATCCGCGGCGTACACTCCAGCCGGGCCGGCCCCAACGATGGCGACGCGCAGCGGACGGGGAGCCGTGGATTCAGTCACTGGAAATACCTCGCGGTGTGGGTGTCAATGTTGTAAGTTGCACCCTGAAACCGTATGAGGGCGCATCAGCACTTCATTCTACCGCTGGCACCTGGATAACGACACGACGAGGGACCCTTTTTGGCTGAGAACACGAGAGCGGGGGCGAGCGGCACAGGCCGCGGCGTCCTCTATGGGCTGGGCGCTTACCTTCTCTGGGGCGTTCTGCCCCTGTACTTCGCTCTCCTGGCCCCGGCCGCGGGCGTCGAGGTGGTCGCCGCCCGCGTTCTGTTCTCGGCCGTCTTCTGTGCCCTTCTCCTGACCGTCATGCGCTCCTGGGGCGACGTCCGCTGGATCGTCGCCGACCGGAGCAGCGTGGCGCGCCTGGCGCTCGCGAGCGTCCTCATCGCCGCGAACTGGCTCATTTTCGTCCTCGCGGTGCTCAGCCACAACGCGCTCGAGGCCGCGCTGGGGTACTTCATCAACCCGATGATCCCCGTGCTGCTCGGCGTCGTCGTCCTCAAGGAGCGCCTGCGGAGGATGCAGTGGGCGGCGATGGGGCTGGGAGCACTCGCCGTCGTCGTCCTGACGGCCGCCCTGGGGCGCGTGCCGTTCATCGCGCTGTCTCTCGCGCTGACGTTCGGCCTCTACGGCTTCACGAAGAAGGGCCTGCGGCCGGGAACGACCGCGCTCGGCTCGCTCACGGTCGAGACGCTCATCCTCACCATTCCGGCCCTCGTGGCCCTCGGGCTGCCGATGGCGGGGATTGCGACGGGCGTGCTGGGCGAGCCCACGCTCCTGCGCTTCGGGGCCGCGCACTTCTGGATCATGGCGGCCAGCGGGATCGTCACGGCCGTGCCACTGCTCTTCTTCGGCGCGGCGGCGTCCCGCCTGCCCCTCAGCCTGATCGGCATGCTCCAGTACGTCACGCCCGTCATGCAGTTCCTCTGCGCGCTCCTCGTCTTCCGGGAGGAGATGTCGACGGCGCGATGGATCGGGTTCGGACTCATCTGGCTCGCGCTCGCCGTGCTCACGAGCGACGCCGTCCAGCACTCCGTGCGCGCTCGAGGCGCCGTGCGCCGCGCCGCGGCCGCCTCCTAGATGCACCCGGCCAGGACGTTGGTGACCGGCCGGACTTGAAAGAAAGAGAACCTCCGAGTGGGATGTGGCTTGTCGAAGGCCCAGCTACCCACCGGAGGTTCTCATGCCTACCGTAACGCGCGACTGACGTTTCACGGCCGTTTGCTCATCGTCCAACGCCACCAGGACGGCTGGACACAAGCCCATACCGCCACCGCGATGGGCGTCTCCCGCACGTGCGTGGCCACCTGGATCAAGCGCTGCGCCGCTGAAGGTCTCCCCGCGCATGAGTCAAGGCGACCCGATGAGCGGGGCCCTCATCCGCACCTCGAAGCAAACCGCCCACCGGCATGAGCGTCAGCGTCCGGGCGAGATCGTTCATATGGATGTGAAGAAACTCGGCACAATCCCCGACGGAGGCGGCTGGCGCACCCATGGACGAGCCAACGCCCCCAAAAGCAGGGCTGGGGCGGGTACGACTTCACGAGCAACGACACCGGCACTGCAGCACTTGCACCCTGGCTGGAGAACTACACCACTCAACGAGGGCACAGCGCGCTCGGAGGCCTGCCCCCGATCAGTCGACCGTCACCTACGTGCTGACGGGTACACCTAGGCCGCCCGCAATCACACGAGAGGCCCCACCATGCCCGACGAGCGCGGATCGACGCTAGCGAGGAGAGCATGGGGGAACTTCTTGACCTCGTCGATGAGAATGACCGCCAGATGAAGGCCGGGAAGCTCACCATCGGTCCAGAGGACATCAAGGTCCACGACGGGTGAGACAGCAGCCAGTGGCCTTGAACGCCGATCGTTGTTTCTAGCCCTGGTCAGACAGGAGGGTCCAGACGCTTGATAACTAGGCCCTTATGTCCCTCAAAGTGCTTGAACCAGTGGCTGTCTGCGCGCGTGATGACCTGACGGTAGGACCAAGCCAAAATGTCCGGAAGCCCGAGGAGCGGCTCATGACTGGGGTAAGCATGGTGCACGGCCACCGAACGGCCCAGGAGGCCCTCTTTCACCAGGTCCTTGATCAGGCGAGCGTCGCGCTTCGCGATATCTTCTAGAGACGGCTTGTCGAACACGAACAGGTCAACTTCCACGTCCCGATGCAACTCAGGCGCCAAATGGCGGATGCACGCCAGGCGAGCCTTGTCACCGGTGGGATCATCGGGGCCCAGGGGCGACTGTACAACGATGTCCAAGCCATCATGGTGCTCCGCTGCCAGACGCGCTGCCTTCTCCAAGGAGTCATATTGGTTGTTCTTCCACATTGGGGAAGCATGTATGGCTCCTTCGGGGAAGACTTCCTGCAGCGCCTCCCGAGTCGAGGATCGGAACCCATCCGCGATGGTGACACATCCCAGCAGAAAGAAGGTCTCGCCCGTGCTCTCGTCTGTCTCGAAGCTCTCATCCAAGTAGGCCGTCGAGCGCTTGTTCGCCTGATAAAGACGCACCAGCTTCTCGTCTTGCCCCACTATGGATCTCCTTGTTTTGGATATAAAGCAGCCCCAGGGAGTCCGTAGACATCTGGGGCTTGACGCCTCACCGGCGAGGACAAACCGTGAGTCGGTCCCGGCGGGTTACCCGCGTTGCTTGACTCCAGACTAGCGCTTCAGGCCCCGTTCTGTCCACCTCTATGCGTGTCTATGCGTGTCTATGCAACGGACTGGATCGGCCCCGCCCCCATCGCTCGCCTGGACTACCGCGACACCTTCGCGGGTGCGCTCAACGAACCCTCACATGCGGCCAGCAGGGCCATGACGGCTACGCCAAGACGCCCGGGCGGCGTCGAATTGCCTACGCTTGGGCACAGGCAGGGCACGCCGTCACCACGTCCCCCTAGGGGCCTCAATCGTGCCCAGCGTGGCCCGGCCCATCCGGTCCAGGCGCGTCGCGAGCAGCACGTCTTCGGCCCGCATGTAGCCGCGTGCGGAGATGGGGCCGAGGCTGTTGGCCCGGGCTCCTGTTATAACGTCAGCGAAGACTCGGACCGCTCGGGCAACTTCCAGCTCTGCCACCTAAGTCTCTACGCCCTGCGCCTGCTCTCGAATGGGGACTCGTGCGTGTCGCATCAGCGCCGCGGCCGCCTCCTAGAGGGAGCCCGCCGGGAGGTCCAGGGACGGGCCCGCCGGGTTGACCCGAAGCGTGTCCACGCCCAGTTCGGCGATGAGCTCGCGCAGGCCCGCCGCGTCCATGGGCTCGGGGGCCAGCGACGTGCCGAGCGCGTCGACCTCAGCATTCGAGGTGAAGACAGGCAGGATGCGCTGGCCGGAGGGTCCCGCGAGCTCCATCGTCTCCGTGCCTGCAGCCGTGCGGCGGCGCACCACGAGCACCCTGGAGCCCTCGCCGCGCAGGATCTCGAGCCCGCGCTGCGGCGTGGGGCGCTCGGAGAGCAGGAGCTCCCGCAGCTCGGGGCTGGAGAGGCCCGCGAGCGCCTCGGCGACCTGCTCGCGGTCGAAGTCCTTGCCGGCGTCCGGCGCCACCGGGTCGAGCCGAAGGCCGCGCACCTTGGGCTGCCCGAGGACCCACGCGAGAATGACCTCGCCCGGGATCGCGGCCACCTGGCCGTTCTTGGTCAGGGCGGCCTCTGCGGAGGCCCGGTCCGAGTACACGGTCAGGAGGCGCTCGGAGGCGACGACGGCGGCCTTCAGCGTGGGGCGTCCGTCCCCGCCGGGCCCGAGGACCGCGAAGTACGGGGTGGCGATCATGTGGCGGCCCAGCTCGCGGCGCGCCCGCTCGGCCTTGAGGCCCGCGGGGGCGGCACGGAACCGGGAGAGGGCCTCAGCCGGGGTGGCGCTCGGCTCCCAGCCGTCAAGATGGCCCGTCGCGGTGAGACCGCCGGCTGGGGCCTGGGCGGGAGCCGCCTGCTGAGGCGCCGCCGGGGAGGGGACCGCGGGGCGCTCGGGGGCGCGCAGCGGCTCGGGGGCACGCCTCGGCTCCGGCGCGGTGTGCCGCGGCGCAGGGCTCTGGACGGGCCGCTCGGGGACGGCGGGCCCCGGGGTGTGGTGCTCAGGCGCGGATGGCTTGACGGGGGCCTGGGGCTGAGGAGCCTCGGCGGACGGGGCCCCCTGCGGCGGGCGCGGGGCCTCGCTCGGCTGCGCCGGCTGCCCTGTGGCCTGCTCGTCCTTCTTTCGGCGCCCGAATAGGCGGTCGAAGATCGCCATGCTCAGCTCCCCCTCGTCTCGACGGCTGTGTGCACACTGTCCTCACACAAGGGTTCCACACCCTCGCGCCGCGTCCGAACCGCGCACGCCTGGCCCGGGCGCGCCTGCCGATCCACGCCGTGAACGACCGAACCACGTCAACATCGAGACGGGATCTCGCGACCCGAGGCCCCCGAAGGTGACGGGGGTCGGGCGATGTTGACGTGGTTCGGCGGCGCGCCCTAGGAGAGGCGGACCCAGACAGCTGCGTTGGGCGGCAGGGTGGCGGCTCCTGCGAACTGCTCCTCGGAGGCGAGGATGGGCTCGTGCGGCTCCAGCTCGACGTCGTCGTCTCCCATGTTGGCGACCACCGTCACGCCGGCGACGTCAAAGGAGAGGACGCCGCGGGCCGGGTCGTGGAGGCTCGAGAAGGAAAGCTCAGCCGAGCCGAGCCCCAGTTCCCGGCGCAGCGCGATGGCTCGACGATAGAGCTCGAAGACCGAGCCCTCCACTCCGACCTGGCGGTCAGCCGCGCGCTCCGCGAACGCCTCGGGCTGGGGAAGCCACGGGGCTGCAGGGCCCTCCGCGTCGGAGAAGCCGTAGCCCGGCGCGTCCGCGCGCCACGGCATGGGAACGCGGCACCCGTCGCGGCCCCGCTCGGCGCCGTTCGTGCGGAAGAACGAAGGGTCCTGGCGGACCTCGGCGGGGAGGGTCGTGTGCTCGGGCAGGCCGAGCTCGTCACCCTCCCACACGTACGCGGAGCCGGGCAGCGCCAGCTCGATGAGCGCGGCGGCGCGGGCGCGGGCGAGGCCCAGCTCGCCGTCCGGCTGCTCATCCTCCGCGGAGATGCCGCGCGGGTACTGGGTGGGGTCCGCCAGGCCGTAGCGGGCGGAGTGCCGCACCGTGTCGTGATTCGAGAGGACCCAGGTGGCCGGGCGCCCGACGCGGGCGGAGTTCTCGAGGGTGTGCTCGATGTTCTCGCTCATCCGCTCGGCGTCCCAGCCGGCGAGGAGGAACCCGAAGTTGAAGGCCTGCTGCATCTCGTCCGGGCGGACATAGGCGAAGAGCCGCTCGGCGTCGGGGACCCACGCCTCGGCGACCATCATCCGGTCGCCGTCGTACTCGGAGAGCACGGCGTTCCAGTCGCGGTAGACCTCGTGGACGCCGTCCTGGTCGAAGTACGGGGCTCCCTCGTGGTTGGGGTCGTCGTTCTCGCCCTCGATCATGCCCGCCTTGGCGTCCCAGTCCGGGAGGCCCTCGGCCTTGATCATGCCGTGGGCGACGTCAACCCGGAACCCAGCGACGCCGCGGTCCAGCCAGAAGCGGAGAATGTCGCGGAACTCGGCCCAGACCTCCGGGTTCTCCCAATTGAGGTCCGGCTGGCTCGTGTCGAAGAGGTGCAGGTACCACTGGCCGGGCGTGCCGTCCGCGTTCTCCGTGCGGGTCCAGGCGGGGCCGCCGAAGATCGAGGACCAGTTGTTGGGGGGCGTGGATCCGTCCTCCCCCTTGCCGTCCCGGAAAATGTAGCGCGCGCGGGCCGCAGAGCCCGTCTCGCTCGCCAGGGCCTCCTTGAACCAGGCGTGCTCGCTCGAGGTGTGGTTGGGCACGAGGTCCACGATGATGCGAATCCCCCGCTCCGCAGCGGCGGCGAGGAGCGCGTCGAAGTCCGCGAGGGTGCCGAAGCGCGGGTCCACGTCCCGGAAGTCGGCGACGTCGTACCCCCCGTCATTCTGCGGCGAGACGTAGAACGGCGAGAGCCAGATCGCGTCCACCCCGAGCTCGGCGAGGTAGGGGACCTTGCTCGTCACCCCGGCGAGGTCCCCCATTCCGTCCCCGTCCGCGTCGGCGAACGAGCGGGGGTAGACCTGGTAGATGACGGCATCGGCCCACCAGGGGGCCGGGGAAAGGGGGGGCATTGGTTCCTCGTTCGATATTCGGCGGGTTCAGCGCAAGCGTTTGCGTGACGTCATCCACACTACTAAGGTGAGGTCAGTCACTACAAGTGGCCGGGCGCGTCGGAGCGCCCTCGATCCCCTCAGGAGCACACCATGAGCACACGCCGCGCCTTCTCGGCCGTCGCCGCCGCCAGCATTCTCGCCATCTCCGTCTCCGCCTGCGGCGGAGGCTCCGGCTCGTCTCAGAACGCAGCCAGCGAAGGCGAGGACGCCCGCGGTCCCATCACCTACGTCCAGGGCAAGGACAACTCGAACATCGTCCGTCCGCTCATCGAGAAGTGGAACGCCGAGCACCCCAACGAGAAGGTCACCTTCAAGGAGCAGTCGGACGACGCCAACCAGCAGCACGACGACCTCGTCCAGAACTTCCAGGCCAAGAACCCGAACTACGACGTCGTCACCGTTGACGTCGTCTGGACCGCCGAGTTCGCCGCCAAGGGCTGGCTCGTCCCCCTCGACGGCAAGAACGCGGTCAGCACCGAGGGCATGCTGCCTGCGACCGTCAAGGCCGCAACCTACAACGGCAAGCTCTACGCCGCCCCGACCTCCAGCGACGGCGGCATCCTCTGGTACCGCAAGGACCTCGTGAAGACGCCGCCGAAGACGTGGGACGAGATGATGGGCATGTGCTCGATCGCCAAGTCCAACGGCATCGACTGCTACGCCGGCCAGTTCGCCAACTACGAGGGCCTCACGGTCAACGCCTCCGAGGCGATCAACGCCGCAGGCGGCCAGATTGTGGGCTCCGACGGCAAGTCCTCTGTCAACTCCCCAGAGGCCCAGAAGGGCCTTCAGACCCTCGCCACCGCCTACGCGAACGGCAACATCCCCAAGGCCGCCATCACGTACAAGGAAGAGCAGGGCCGCATGTCCTTCGAGGACGGCAAGCTCCTCTTCATGCGCAACTGGCCGTACGTCTACAACCTCATGAAGACGGACGCGACCTCCAAGGTCAAGGACAAGTTCGGCATGGCGCCCCTCCCGGGCAAGTCCACGCTCGGCGGCCACTCCGCGGCCATGAACGTCAACTCGAAGAACAAGGCCACGGCCCGCGACTTCATCAAGTACCTCTCCTCCGAGGAGACGCAGAAGAGCAACGCGATCAAGGGCTCCCTGGCCCCCGTCACCGCATCGCTCTACGACGACCCGGCGCTGACGAAGGAGCTCCCGTACCTCTCGGTGCTGAAGCAGTCCCTCGAGTCCGCCGAGCCGCGCCCCGTGACGCCGTACTACCCGGCCGTCACCAAGGCCATCCAGGACAACTCCTACGCCGCCATCAAGGGTGAGAAGACCCCCGCCCAGGCCACGAAGGACATGGAAACGGCCATCAACGCGGCGTCTTCGAAGTAGCCACCGCGAGGAATCGGCGGGCGCGGGCAACCCCCGCGCCCGCCGTCCCCAATCCGAAACGAGTATCCCCATGTCGAGCACCGCCGCCTCCGGCGCCACCCGCCTCGAACCGCAGGCGCAGAAAAAGTCAGCCGCTCCCTGGGCCGCGCTCCTCCTCGCGCCCACCGTTCTCCTCCTCCTCGTCGTCATCGTCTACCCGCTCATCTCCGCGGTGCAGATGTCGTTCGTCAAGGACTCCGGCCTCGACCCCGCGACGGGCATGTTCGTCGAGGGCGGTCCTGCCGGCTTCAGCAACTACACGAACTGGATCCTTCAGCAGTGCGGCGGCGCCGCGTGTGCGCCCGGATCGCTCGGCGCATCCTTCTGGTCCTCGTTCGGAAACACGTTCTTCTACGCGGCCGTGACCGTGGTCCTCGAGACCGTTTTCGGCTTCTGGATGGCCATCATCATGGCCCGCACCTTCAAGGGCCGCGGCATCCTCCGCGCTGCGGTGCTCGTGCCCTGGGCCATCCCCACGGCGGTCACCGCCAAGCTCTGGTACTTCATGTTCGACTACAACGGCGTCATCAACACGATCCTGCCGGGCAACCCCATCCTCTGGCTCGGCTCCGAGACGAGCGCCAAGTGGGCCATCATCATCGCCGACGCCTGGAAGACAACGCCGTTCATGGCGCTGCTCATCGTCGCCGGCCTCCAGATGATCCCGGGCGACGTCTACGAGGCGGCGCGCATGGACGGCGCGAGCACGTGGCAGCGGTTCCGCCACATCACGCTCCCCCTCGTCAAGCCGGCCCTCATGGTCGCGATCCTCTTCCGGACGCTCGACGCGCTGCGCATGTACGACCTCCCCGCCATCCTCACGGGCGGCTCGAACAACACGAGCACCCTGTCGATGCTCGTCGTCGACCAGATCCGCCAGGGCTTCAACTCCGCCTCGGCCCTCTCCACGATCACCTTCCTCGTGATCTTCGGCGTGGCGTTCATCTTCATCCGTTTCCTCGGCGCCAACGTGACGGAAGGCAGTGGCCCCCGCAAGGCCCGCCGTCGCCCCCGACCCGCTGAGACCACCACGAAGGAGAGCCGCGCATGAGCTCCACCGTCGGAACCCCCGCCGTCGCTGCGGCCGCGGCCAAGGACAGCATGGACGCGCCGCTCCTCACCGAGGGCCACCGGCGCGCCCGCCGCGCCCACGGCTGGTCGCTCGTCCGGACGTACATCTCGTCGGCCGTCATCGTCATCTGGTGCCTCGCGCCGTTCTACTGGATGGCCGCCACGGCCTTCCGCCGCTCGGACGCGACCTTCGAGACGACCCTCTGGCCCACGGCCCCGACCTGGGACAACTTCACGACAGCGTTCAGCACGGAGATGGGCAACCACTTCGGCCGGGCCCTCATGAACTCCCTCATCGTCTCGTCGGTGTCCACGATCATCGCGCTCGCGTTCGGCGTCTTCGCCGCGTACGCGCTGGCCCGCCTCGACTTCCCGTTCAAGGGCTTCGTCATGGGCTTCATCCTCGGCGCCTCGATGTTCCCGGGCGTCGCGCTCATCTCGCCGCTGTTCAAGCTCTTCACGGACATCGGGTGGATGGGCACGTACCAGGCGCTCATCATCCCGGCCGTCTCGTTCGTCCTGCCCCTGACGGTGTACACGCTGACGAGCTTCTTCCGCGAGCTTCCGTGGGAGCTCGAGGAGGCGGCGCGCATCGATGGCTGCTCGCCCGCCCAGGCGTTCGTGAAGATCATGATGCCGCTCGCGGCCCCTGCGGTGTTCACGACGGCGATCCTCGCGTTCATTGCGTCCTGGAACGAGTACCTCATGGCCTCGGTCCTCTCGAACGACAAGACGCAGACGGTCACGGTCGCCATCGCCAAGTTCGCGGGCGCCCAGCCGCACCAGGAGCCGTACACGGCCGTCATGGCTGCGGGAACGATCGTGACGATCCCCCTCGTCATCCTCGTCCTCGTGTTCCAGCGCCGCATCGTCTCCGGTCTGACCACGGGCTCCGTCAAGTAGTCTGGTCCCACGCGGCTCCGCCTTGCCATCAGGCCGGGCGGGGCCGCGTTTCATGTCTGCACCCACCCAGGAGGCCCCGTGCGCCAGCGCCGCGACAGCCCATCCGAGCTCCTCGACGGTGCGTTGGGGTTCCTGGCCGCCTTCGCGCTGGGCCTCACGCTCCTCATCGGCTGGAGCATCCTCACGGGCCGTCAGTCCCCCGGCCCCTCCCTCGTTCTTCTCGCGCTGGTCCTCGGGATCTGGGCGCTCTGGGGAGTGCGACGACGACTGGCCGCCAGGCAGGACGCCGCCCCAGATGAGGACGAGGCTCTGTGACTCCGTCCCCGGAGAGCCCCGTCGACATCCGTGAGGTGGCCCGCGCTGCCGGCGTCGCCACGTCCACGGTCTCTCGCGCGCTGCGCTCCAAGCCCGGTGTCTCGGACCGGACCCGCGAGCGCATCCGCCGCCTCGCAGACGAGCTGGGGTATACCCCCACCTCCTCGGCGTCGGGCCTGGCCAGCGGGCGGTCCCGGACCATCGGGGTCCTCGTCCCGACCGTGGACCGGTGGTTCTTCTCCACGGTCATGTCCGGCATGGACCTCGCCCTCGCCGAGGCGGGGTATGACCTCATGACGTTCAGCCTCGGTGGCCACGGCGCCAACCGCCAGGCTGTGTTCGACAGGGCCCTGCGGGGACGGAAGATCGACGGCCTCGTCGTCGCCGGGTTCCCCGTCACCGCCGAGGAGGAGGAGCGCCTGCGCCGGGCGGGCATTCCCGTCGTCGTCGTCGGCCACGGCATCGCGGGGGTGACGAGCATCGCGGTGGACGAGGCCGCCGTCCTCGAGACCGCGGTGGATCACCTCGCCGGTCTGGGGCACACCGAGATCGGGTTCGTGCACGGGGCCCTGGAGTTCGAGATGGCGTTCGAGGTGCCGACGATGCGCCTCGAGGGCTTCCGGGCCGCCATGGCCCGCCGCGGACTGCCTGTGCGCGAGGAGTGGCTCCCCCTGGCAGCGTTCACGGCGCGCTCGACCTTCGAGGCCGTGCAGGCGTGGCTCAACGGCCTCGAGAGGCGTCCGACCGCCATCGTGGCCTCGAGCGACGAGATGGGCTTCGGCGCCGCCGCCGCTCTCCGGGCGTGCGGGCTGAGGGTGCCCCAGGACGTCTCGGTGATCGGGATCGACGACCACGCCTTCTCCGAGCCGTTCGGGCTGACGACGGTCCGGCAGGACGCCGCCGAGCACGGGAGGCTCGCCGCCCTGCACGCCCTGTCTCGGATCGGCGCGCTGCCGGCCGGCGTGACGCCCTGCTCCGGGGGGCTGAGCCTGGCCGAGGCCGTCGCAGACGCCCAGCCCCACGAGCTCATCGTGCGCAGCAGCACGGCCGCGGTGTCGGCCTAGCCTCAGCGGCGGCCGCGGGAACGCCGAGAGGCCGGCAAGACCCTGTCTCGGGTCTTGCCGGCCTCTCGCGTAGCCCGTCCTCGCCGCGCGGGGCGAGGCCGGAGCGGCCTGGGCGCTACTGCGCCGCGATGGCCTCCTTGAGCACGCCGAGCGCGTCCCGCAGGAGCTCCTCGCCGATCACGAGCGGCGGCAGGAGGCGGATGACGTTTCCGTACGTTCCGCACGTGAGGATGAGGACGCCCTCCTGGAGGCAGGCGGCGGCGATCGCCTTGGCAGCCTCCGGGTTGGGCTCGCGGGTGCCCGGGCGGACGAGCTCGAGAGCGAGCATCGCGCCGCGTCCGCGCATCTCGCCGACGACGCCCTGGCCCACGAGGGGCTCGAGCACCTCGCGGGCGATCTCCTCGATCCGGCGGGCCCTGCCGCGGAGGTCCTGCTGGTCCATCGTCTCGATGGCCGCGAGGGCAGCCGCGCAGGCGACGGGGTTGCCGCCGTACGTGCCGCCGAGGCCGCCGCCGTGGACGGCGTCGAGCAGCTCAGCGCGCCCCGTGACCGCGGAGAGCGGCATGCCGCCGGCGATGCCCTTGGCCGTCGTGACGAGGTCCGGCACGACGCCCTCGTGGTCCACGGAGAACCACTCGCCAGTCCGGCAGAAGCCGGCCTGGACCTCGTCCGCGATGAAGACGACGCCGTTGGCCGTGGCCCACTCGGACAGCGCGGGCAGGAAGCCCTCGGCGGGAACGATGAACCCGCCCTCGCCCTGGATGGGCTCGATGAGGATCGCGGCGACCTGGTCCGCGCCGACCTGCTTCTCGATCATCGTGATGGCGCGCTTGGCGGCCTCGGCGCCCGTGATGTCCGGGTTCTCCTCGCGGAACGGGTAGCTCATGGGCACCCGGTAGACCTCGGGCGCGAACGGCCCGAACCCGTGCTTGTACGGCATCGCCTTGGCGGTCAGCGCCATCGTCAGGTTCGTGCGGCCGTGGTAGGCGTGGTCGAAGACGACGACGGCGTTGCGGCCCGTGGCCGCGCGGGCGATCTTGACCGCGTTCTCCACGGCCTCCGCACCGGAGTTGAAGAGGACCGTCTTCTTCGCGTGGTCGCCGGGGGTGAGCTCGTTGAGGCGCTCGGCGACCTTCACGTAGCCCTCGTACGGGGTGACCATGAAGCACGTGTGGGTGAAGTGCGCGGCTGCCTCGGCGACGGCCTTGGCCACGGCCGGGTCGGACGCGCCGACGCTGGTCACGGCGATGCCGGATCCCAGGTCGACGAACGAGTTGCCGTCGACGTCGACGACGACGCCGCCGTCCGCGTCAGCGGCGTAGACGGGAACGCTCGAGGCGACGCCCGCGGCGACCGCGGCGCTGCGGCGCTCGGCGATCTCGCGGGAGCGGGGCCCGGGGAACTCGCCGACGCGGCGAGTCTGCTCGAGCCGCGAGCCTGAGGCGGTGGTCTGAGTCATGGGAGAGTCCTTCCGATTCGGGTCGTTGCCTCCACTCTAGTGACCACGACCACGGCCCCGAAGTGCCCCCGCACAACGACCGGTATCCTGGGTGCGACAGACGCACACCGCGCCTCGCGGGCCCTCCCCCGCGGCGACGCGCGCACGCCCTAGCCAAGGAGAGCCCCCGTGCCCGTCACCCTCTCCGACCTCCTCGCCGAGGCGGACCTCGACCTCCGGCTCATCGTGCCTCCGTCCGCGAACGGGGGCTCCGCCGTCACCGTCTCCGCCGTCGCGCCGACCGAGCTCCCCGACCCGTCCCCTTACCTCGACGGCGGCGAGCTCGTCCTGACGACCGGCGTCCGCCTCCGCACGGAGCAGCAGCGCCGCGCCTTCGTCAAGGCCGTGGCGGCGTACGGCGCGGCGGCCCTCGGCGTCGGCGTCTCCTCCCCGGGCTCCCAGCTGCCCTGGTCCGCCATCCCCAAGGCCGTGGCGGAGGAGGCCCAGGCCCAGGGGCTGCCGCTCATCGAGGTCCCCGAGCCCACGCCGTTCGTGGCCGTGGGCCGATTCGTCTCCACCCGCACCGCTCAAGAGCACGCGGCCGGCGTCACCGGCCTCCTCGACGCGCACCGCCGGCTCGCCGCCGCCCTCCTCTCCGGCGGCCGGGAGCGGGGCCGCCAGGCGCTGCTGGCCGAGCTCTCGCGCCTCATCGACGGGGACGCGCGCATCCTGCGGTACGGCTCCCTCGAGGCGGAGGCGACGACGGGCGGGCGCGACGAGACCACCACCTGGACGGAGCAGTCCATCCCCACCGGGTTCAAGGACCGCGCCACGCTCGCCACCCGCCCTGGCCCCGCGGCCGCGCTCCACGCCCAGGCCGCCGCCGACTACGCCCGCAGCCTCCTCGGCGTGGAGCTCGCCAACGACAACCGGGCACTGCTCCGAGAGCGCGAGGCCGCGGGCCAGGTCCTGCGGGACATCATCGAGGGACGCATCCGCGGCGCGGAAGCCAAGGCCCGCCTCGAGTCCCTCGGGGTCGACGACGGGCCGCACCGGATCGTCGTCGTCCGCGTCCCGGCCCCTCAGCGCCGGTCCCTCGCGGCGCTCACTCTCGGCGGGCGCGGGAACCGGGGGCTGGAGGACCTCGGGATCGAGAGGACCGCGAGCATCGAGGACGCGCTCGTCATCGTGTCCCTCACAGCGGAGACCGCCGCGCTCCACGCCGCCCTGTCCCGCGCGGGGCTCGCCGCCAGCGTGGGCGTGAGCCGCCCGTACCGCCGCAGCGGGCTGACATGGGCATGGCACGAGGCCCGCGCCGCCGCCCGCGCCGCCCGGCCAGGAGAGACGGTCCACGCCCAGCGCCTCACGCTCACCTCCCTCCTCCTCGCGAGCGCCGACGCCCCGACAGCTGAGCTCGCCGAGCAGACGATCAGGCCGCTTGCGGCGGAGGGGCCCCACCTCGTGCAGACCCTGCGTGCCTACCTCAGGCTCGACGGCGCGGTGCAGGCCGTCGCGGCCGAGCTCGGCCTGCACCGCAACTCGGTCCGGCACCGGATGGAGCAGGTCCGCGAGCTCACGGGGCACGACCCGTCCCGGACCGATGGGCTGGCGCACCTCTACCTCGCGATGAGCGCGTGGGATCTCGCGCACCCCGCCGCGCGGCCGGATTCCGGACGGGAGCCCGCCGCGCCCACGGGCGAGATGGGATGATCAGCACATGACTCTCTCCCTGGCCGCCGACCTCTTGGGCGTGTACTTCTTCGCCGTCTCAGGCTCGCTCATGGCAGCCCGGCGGGAGTTCGACATCATCGGCTCCCTCTTCTTGGCCTCACTCGTGGGCCTGGGCGGGGGTGTCGTGCGGGACCTCATCATCAACGTGGGAGTGCCCAACTCCTTCGCGAACCCTGTCTACCTGGCACCGGTGGCCCTCGCGGCGCTCAGCGTGTACGCGGCCTCGACCCAGTTCCTGAGGCAGACCAACTGGCTCCTCGTGGCGGACGCGGCCGGCCTGGCCCTGTTCTGCATCAGCGGGACCTCTCGCGCGCTCCAGCATGGCCTGCACCCCATCTCGGCGGTGCTGCTCGGGGTCACGACGGCGGTGGGCGGCGGCGTGCTCCGGGACGTCGTGGCCAACGAGACACCCAGCCTGTTCAACCGGCACGACATCTACGCGATCCCCGCCCTCGTCGGCGCAGCCCTGACGGCCGCGCTCTGGGGACTCGGGGCCTACAACCTCGTCACGGGCTTCGTCGTCGCCGCCTCAGTCTTCGTCTTCCGCATCGCGGCCCACCGCGGCGGGTGGCAGGCACCACTCTCGGTTCACGCCCGCTCGGCGGCGGCCGCCGTCCGCGTCTCCTCGCGGCGCGCATAGTCCGGTCCTCGCCTGACCAGACCGCCGCGAGGGGCGCGGGGCGGAGTTGTCCACAACCGGGTCCCGAGCATGCGGCGGGCCGGTAGGGTGGGAGCGTGCCTGAATTATTCGCGGAGAAGTTCAAGTCCCTGGTTCCCACCTACCTCGACGAGCGCTGGACCCCCGCTGAGGGGATCGAGCCGGACCGCCTCGACGCGCTCCTGGCCGAAGCCCGCGTGAGCATCCCGCTCGCCCTGCGCGAGTTCTACCTGACCCTGGGCTCCTGCGAGGAGCTCATGGAGGCGTACCACTTCTTCTGGGACCCGGACGAGCTCGAGGTGGACGAGGACGGCTTCCTCATGTTCCTCGAGGACGAGAACGAGGAGTACACGTGGGGCATGCGCGCCTCGGACGTCGCCCTCCCGGACCCCATCGTCTACCGGCGCCACAATGCCCGCGGCCAGTGGATCAGCGAGGACGGCACCTTCACGGAGTTCGTCTTCGACCACTTCGAGTGGGTCTTCGACGAGGAGGACTGACGTGACGGCGGTGTCTGAGCCGGGCGGCCCGGCGTCGTCGTCACCTGAGCGCCTCAGCGCCGCCGCAGCCGTGGCCGCGCACCCCGACCTCTTCCCGTCCCACGCGCCGCATGGCTACGCGTGCCCGTACTGCGGGCTGCGGGACGGGGACACGAGCGATCCGCGGAACCTCTGCGAGCCTGGGGACCTCGTGTGGGCGGACGGGGAGGTCCTCGTCCTCATCGCCTCGCACGGGTTCGAGCCGCGGCCAGGGCACCCCATGGTGGTCCCCCGCGAGCACACCGAGTCCCTCTACCGGATGACGGACGCCCAGCTCGCCGCCGTCTCCCGCACGGTGCGGGACGTCGCCGTGGCCGTCAAGATCGCGTGGGGCTGCGAGGGCGTGACGATCCGCCAGAACAACGAGCCCCACGGCTCGCAGCACGTCTGGCACTACCATGACCACGTCATCCCCCGCTGGGCCGACGACGGCTGGGGCCGCGGGCCGATGCGCCGCCCGATCGTGCCGCCGCACCGCCGAGCGGAGCTGGCCCTCGAGCTGCGAGAGGCGCTCCTGCGGGTCCGCGGCGGCTGAGGTCTTGACAAGCGCCACCCATTGAGTTTATGTGTTATGAATAACACAATTCTCGGTGGAGGTGATTGCGCATGCCGGATTCAACGCGCTCTTCGGGCCCCGAGCAGGCCCCCTCCCACGTGCAGAGCGCTCGCTCATGAGCGGCACGGTCACGCCGGTGCTGTCGGCCCCGGGAGCCAAGGCTGTGGTCTGCCAGCGCGTTCTGGAGACGTTCTCGTCATCCTTCATCGTGACGGGCACGCTCATCTGGCTCACGACCGGCTATCTGCCGCGCACTGAGCTCGATCCCGCGACCGCCGCGGCCGCGTTCATGGCCGTCACCGGGCTCAGCATCTTCGTCCTCCTGAAACAAGCCGGGGCGGCGGCGGATCGCTTCCGGCCCTACGGCATCTTCCGGTGGGCCCAAGCGCAAAACCTCGTCACGACCCTCTGCCTTCTCGCCGTCGTCGTCACCGCGGACCCCTCGCGCCCGTTCCTGACTCTCGGTCTGCTCGCGCTCCTGGAGGTCTTCATCTCCGCGCGGGATACCACTCTCCAGGCGGCAACCCGCATCTTCGTCGCCAACGCCTTCAGCAAGGAGGATCAGACCCGCTACCTCACCCTTGAATTCCGCATCGTCCTGTTCGCCGCGTTCTCGGCCCCTGCGATCGCCGCCGTCCTCGCTTCGCGCTCCATCGTCGCGACACTCCTGTGCGTGTGCGCCATCCATGCGGCGGCCCTCGCTCTTCTCCAGTCCCCGTCTCACAAGGCCATCGACACGCACCGCGCAGGGCAGCGCCTCCCCCTGACATGGAAGAGCATGGCCAGCATGAGCGCCGACGCCACCGCCCAGCCATGGGTCGCCCTCGCCCGCAGAGTGACAACCCGCCTCAAGAAGCGGTCTGCCCAGGTCGTCGCCGGGCAGAGTCAGGCAGAGGGGGCGCGCCACGAGAGGAACGTGAGCTCCGGGGGAACCCGCCGCGGCGGCCTCCGGTCCCTCCGCTACGTACGGCACGGCTGGATCTTCATCCTTCTCATGGTGACGGAAGCGCTCGGGAACCGTTCACGAGAGGCGTTCGGCGTCTTCTTCACGACCGAGACGTTCGGCCGCCCCACAGCCGACTTCGGCCTCCTCCAGGTCGCAGGGCCAATCGGGCTCGTGGCGGGGTCACTGCTCGTGCCCCTGACGCGATCCCGCATCACGTGGAACGGATGGCCCGCGTTCTGCTATGTGGGGTTTGGCGCCAGCTTCGTCGTCAAGGGGCTTTCCCCCCTGTGGCCCGTGGCCCTGGCCGCCACGTGCGCGGAGGGCCTTTTCCTCGGCCTGATGTCGGGCATCTTCCAGGCGGCCCGGCTCCAGGCGAGCCCTCGCGCGCTGCACGGAAACATCAGCGCCGCCTTTGCCGGGGTCTTCCAGGCGGCCTCGACGGTCGGGCTCAGCATCTGGGCGGGCTACGCCTGGTGGGGCTCGCAGATGGGCCCAGCCTTCATGGCGGAGCACGGCTACAGGATCGCCTTTGTCATCGGCGGCTGCCTCATCGCGGCGGCGGGGCTCATGAGCCACCGCGTCTTCCGCGATGTGCCGTGGCAGACCCCGCGTGCCGCCGAGAAGGACGGCGCCAGCACAGGGTGAACTGACACGCGCCCGGCGGCCGGTCCGATCGCCGTGAACTGGTTGCCGCGCGGCTTAGACGTCCCGGTGGACCACCGCGTGCGCGAAGCTCGTCAGCGCGGCCTTGACCGTGCTCTCCGGGAGCGGGGCAAGGGCCGCCACGGCCTCGTCCGCCCACGAGCGGGCGATGGCCCAGGACTCCTCGGCCACAGGGTGGGCGGCGAGGGCCGCCACGGTGTCCGCGAGCGCCTCATCCGAGCTCAGGTCCCCGTCCACGAGGCCCAGCACCCGGCGGGTGTCGTCGTCGCCCGGATCCGCAGCCGCGCGCTCCCGCAAGAGGAGCACGGGAAGCGTGGGGACGCCCTCCCGGAGGTCCGTCCCGGGGCGCTTGCCGGCCTTCTCCTTGGCCCCGGTGACGTCAATGACGTCGTCCGCGAGCTGGAACGCGACGCCGACCTTCTCGCCGTAGCGGACCATGACGTCGATGTGCTCTTCGGGCGCGCCCGCGAGCATGGCGCCGAAGTGGCCCGCGGCCGCGACGAGCGAGCCCGTCTTGCCCTCCAGCACCGAGATGTAGTGGGCGCGGGGGTCCTCCCCGTCACGAGGGCCCTGCGTCTCCTGGAGCTGGCCCATGCACAGGCGCTCGAACGTCTCCGCCTGGATCTTGAGCGCGCGCCCCCCGAGATCGGACACCAGCGTGGACGCCCGCGCGAAGATGAGGTCGCCGGTCAGGATGGCGACCGAGTTGCCCCACAGCTCGTGGGCCGTGGGAGCGCCGCGGCGCATGGGAGCGGAATCCATGACGTCGTCGTGATAGAGGGTGGCCAGGTGGGTGAGCTCGACGACGACGGCCGCCGTGACGACCTCGTCCCGCGAGGGGTCCCCGAGGTGGCTCGCGAGCACCGCGAGGAGGGGACGGATGCGCTTGCCGCCGGCCTCGACCAAGTGCCGGGACGTCTGGTCCGCGAACGCATCGGTGTTGGCGACCGACTCGCGGAGCAGCTCCTCGATCCGCGCAAGCTGGGCGGTGACCTGGGGACCCATGGCGGGGTCCTCCGCAATGAGCCCGAAGCCTGCCGGCAGGGACATGCCGGCGCTCGTCCTATCAGTCACTGAAATCCACTCTCATCTATGCGTTGAACCGAACAGTCGCCATAGGACGGGCTCGGAACGGCCGAAGGCGGGGCGCAGAGGCGCCCGCGGGGCATGATCTACATATTAGTTGTGCGCGGGGTCATTCGCTCAATGAGCCGAATCGCACGGTCTTCGAGGCCCACCGCGTCCTTCGTCGTCAGGTTGGCCATGAGGCGAACGACGAACTTCATGAGCGGCGGCACCGGCATGCCCGTGGCGAGCGCGGCGCGCATGACGCGCGGCGAGCCGATGAGCTTGGCGAACACTGATCCGAGGGCGAAGTGCGAGCCCCAGTGCCAGCGCACGCACTCGGCGTACTCGGCAATGGCCCGGTCCGCTGCCGCCCGCGCCGCGCCCGGCTCGAGGCCGCGCGCCGCGTCCCGCCCGCGGACCACGAAGTCCGCGGCGAGGCGAGCCGACTCCATGGCGTACGAGATCCCCTCGCCGTTGAACGGAGACACCATGCCGCCTGCATCGCCGAGCAGGAGGAGGCCGGGGCTGACGTGAGGGGTCCGGTTGAACCCCATCGGCAGGGCCGCTCCGAGGATGCGCCCGCGCTGGTGCTCCGGGTCCAGGGTCCACTCTGCGGGCATGGCCGCCGTCCAGTCCTTGAGGACCTGCCGATAGTCCAGCCGCCCGAACTGGCGGGAGGAGTTGAGAATGCCGAGGCCCACGTTGACCGTGCCGTCTCCCACGCCGAAGATCCAGCCGTAGCCGGGCAGGGGGCGCCCCTCCTTGTCGGGGAGCTCGAGCCAGCCCTCCATCCACTCGTCGTGGGTGCGGGGGGACTCGAAGTAGGCCCGGTAGGCCACGCCGAGGGGGCGGTCGTCCCGCTTGGCCAGCCCCTTGGACACGGCGGTCCGCGTTGAATTGCCGTCCGCGGCGAGGACGAGGTCCGCGCGGAACTCGGCGGTCTCCCCGGTCTTCCGGCCGTTCTCGTCGAGGAGCGCGGCGGAGAGCCCGACGACGCGGCCGCCCTCCTCGATGACGCCCGTGACCTGGTGTCCCTCAAGGATCTGGGCCCCGGCAGCGCGAGCGTGCTCCGCGAGCTGCTCGTCGAAGCCGAGCCGGGTGCGGACGAGGCCGTAGTCGGGGAACTCCGGCGAGGCCCAGGGCAGCTCGAGTTCGCGCCCGGCCGCGATGAGCTTGAGGCCCTTGGTGCGCGTGTAGCCCTGCTCGGGCCCGTGGGGCAGCCCGATGAGCTGCATCTCCCGCACGGCCCGCGGCGTCAGCCCGTCCCCGCAGACCTTCTCCCGGGGGAAGCGCGTCTTCTCGAGAACGGTGACCTCGACCCCTGCCGTGGCGAGGTGCCACGCGGCCGTGGAACCCGCCGGCCCGGCGCCTGCGATGACGACGCGCATCAGTACGCGGCCCGGGCCGCCCGGCGCCGCAGACGCTCAGCCGGCGTCGGCGCGCCCGGTCCCGTCTGCGCTGGCTTGACGGCGCGGTGGAGGGCGACGATGCCTCCGGTCAGGTTGCGGTATTCGACGTCCTGGAAGCCCGCCTCCGCGAACTCCTGAGCGAGCTCCTCCTGGCCGGGCCACTCGCGGATCGTGTCCGCGAGGTAGACGTACGCGTCCGGGTTCGGCGAGACGGCGCGCGCCACGGCAGGCAGCGCCCGCATGAGGTATTCGATGTAGACGGTGCGGAAGAGGGGGTTGACCGGGCGGGAGAATTCGGCGACGACGACGCGGCCGCCCGGCTTGAGCACGCGGAGCATCTCGGCGAGTGCCCGGCTCGTGTCCTGCACGTTGCGCAGGCCGTAGGAGATGGTGACGACGTCGAAGGACTCGTCCTCGAACGGCAGGTCGAGCGCGTCCGCGTAGACGAACTCGATGTCCGGGCGCCGTTCCCGGCCTACCGCGAGCATGCCCTCGGAGATGTCGCCCGCGACGACCTCGATCCCGGCGTCGGCGTAGGGCTCGCTGGACGTGCCGGTGCCGGCGGCGAGATCCAGGACCCGCTCACCCGGGCGGGCGTCCACGGCGGCAACGGTCGCGCGCCGCCAGCCCCGCGTCTGCCCGAGGGCGAGGATGTCATTGAGCAGGTCGTACCGAGGCGCCACCTGGTCGAACATCGAGGCGACCTCGGCGGGGTTCTTGTCCATCCCCGCTGTGCGCGGAGAGGTGCGGTCAGGGCCCTGGGGAGTAGTCATCACTCCTCCATTCTTCCACTGTCAGCCGCCCGCCCGTTCCGCTCGGCGAGCGATAGACTGGACCGCATGGCCCCTCCCCTCTCTTCCCTGACCGTTCCCCTGTCTGCAGGGACCGCCGAAGAGCTGGGGCTCACCGCGGGAACGCTCGGTCCGCTGACCGCCGTGGCGGGCGCATTGGCGTGGATCCGGGAGGGACGCGGCTTCGTGGGCCTCGGCGAGACGGCCCGCTTCACGGCCACAGGTCCCGGACGTTTCGCCGACCTGCAGGCGCAGTTCCGCGCGGCCACGGGCGGCGCGGGCCAGGCCCCCGGCCTCGCCGGTTCGGGCGCCTTCGCGTTCGCCAAGATCACGTACTCCAAGCGCTCCCCCGTCGCCAGCGAGCTCATCGTCCCGCGGGTCGTCGTCGGCCACCCGGAAGCCTCCTTCTCGAGGACGCACGGCGAGAGCGTCCGCCCCTGGCTGACCATCCTCTCCACCGACCCGTCCGAGGAACTGACACCGGAGCTCGCGCACGCCGAGGCCGTCCGCCTCGCAGCCCTGCGGGAGCCGGACCGGGAGCGCTCCGCCGCGGACGCCGTGACGCCCGGGGCGCTCGGCGAGGACGAATGGGTGGCGGCCGTCGCCACCGGGGTGTCCACGATCAACCAGCGCGAGGTGACGAAGATCGTCATGGCCCGGGACGTCGTCGTGCGCACCGAGTCGCCGATCTCCCGGTCCGAGCTGACCCGCCGCCTCGCCCGGGCCTACGACTCCTGCTGGACGTACTCGGTCGACGGCCTCATCGGGGCGACGCCCGAGATGCTCATCCGCGTCATCGACGGCCACGTCCAGGCGCGCGTCCTCGCGGGAACGATCGACCGCCAGGCCCGGCCGGACGCGACGATCGACGACGCCCGCGCCGAGTTCCTCGGCTCGGCGAAGCAGGTTCACGAGCACCGCCTCGCCATCGAGTCACTCGTGTCCGAGCTCGCGCCCTTCGCGCCCGAGCTCGTCCACGACTCCGAGCCCTTCGTCCTCGAGCTCCCCAACGTCTGGCACCTCGCCTCGGACGTCTCCGTCAAGGTGGGCGACGACGGCCGGGCGCCGTCCGCCCTGGACCTCGCGGAGGCGGTCCACCCCACCGCGGCGGTGTGCGGGACGCCGCGGCTCGTCGCCTCCCTCATCATCCGGGAGCTCGAGCGCATGGACCGCGGGCACTACGCGGGGCCCGTCGGCTGGGTGGACGCGGCAGGCAACGGCGAGTTCGGCATCGCCCTCCGGGGCACCGTCCTCGACTCCCCCGTCTCTGCACGGGTCTTCGGCGGGTGCGGGATCGTCGCGGGGTCCGATCCCGAATCGGAGCTCCTCGAGTCCTGGGCCAAGATGCGGCCCGTTCTGGACGCCTTCGGCCTCGAGAGGCCCTCCACCCGAATCTGACGGGTACTCTGGAGGTTCCCCGGGGCCGCACCCGCAGCGCGCCCCTCCATGAGGCCGCCTGAACGGAGACCCCCATGATCTCGAAGCCGCTCGCCGCACGAGCCGCAGCCCTCGCCGTCCTGAGCGGGCTCGTCCTCACGGCCTGCCACTCCACCAACGTGGAAGCCACCCCGGAGAACCCCTACGCTCTCAAGGACTCGTCCAAGCTCACCGTCTGCGCGGACATGCCGTACGCGCCGTTCGAGTTCATGAACGCCCAGCGGGAGATCACCGGGTTCGACATGGAGCTCGCCGACGCGATCGCCGCGGACCTCAAGGTGGAGAAGGACGTCATCGTCACGCCCTTCGAGCAGATCCAGTCCGCGTCCGCGCTCAACGCCAACGACTGCGACGTGGCCATCAGCTCCATCTCCATGACCGACGCCCGGAAGACGAAGATGGCGTTCTCCACGCCGTACTACTCGGACAACCTGGGCCTCATGGTCCCCAAGTCCTCGCCCGTGAAGAACCTCGCCGAGGCCAAGAAGGTCAAGATCGGCGTGGTCGCCGGCACCACGGGCGCCGACTTCGCGGAGGAGAAGGGCGTGGACGCCACGATCTTCAAGGACACCGGCACGCTCATCCAGGGCCTCCAGAGCGGACAGGTCCACGGGGCCATCGGCAACCGGTCCGTCCTCGGGTACACCGCAGGCGAGGGCTCGCCCCTGCACTTCATCGAGGAGTACGAGACCGGCGAGACGCTCGGGATCGCCCTCAAGAAGGGCAACGAGCCTCTCCTCAAGGCCGTCAACGAGAGCCTCAAGCGCTACGAGTCCTCCGGGCGCCTCGCTGAGTCCAAGAAGCGCTGGTTCGGCGCAGGCTCCTGACCCCGCCTGGACACGGGTTCAGCCCGCCCGCCGGGCGCTGTAAAGTACAGTCCCACCCGCTCCACCCACCTCACAGGAGAAGCAGGAACACCTCATGGCCCTCTCAGCCCGCACCCGCGCGCGCTACTGGCGCTGGGCGCAGTACGCGCTCCTCGCCGCGATCGTCGTCGCCGTCGCCCTCGCGGCTGACTGGAAGCAGATCGGCGCCTCGTTCTTCAATGTCGAGGCCGCCAAGGTCCTCTTCCCGGACATCATCACGATCGCCCTGCGCAACACCATCATCTACACGGTGTGCGCGTTCATCGCCGGTTCCCTCCTGGGCCTGCTTCTGGCGCTCATGAAGATGAGCAGCGTCCCCGTGTGGCGGTGGATCGCGACGATCTACATCGAGTTCTTCCGCGGCGTCCCGGCCCTGCTGGTCTTCGCCGCCGTCGGCATTGGCATCCCCCTCGCCTTCGAGATCCGGTTCGACCTCATCGCCTCGGTGACCATCGCCCTCGGCCTCGTGTCCGCCGCGTACGTCGCGGAGACGCTGCGCGCCGGCCTCCAGGCCGTCCCCGCGGGCCAGATGGAGGCCGCGCGCTCGCTCGGCATGCCGTCCTGGCGCGCCATGACGAGCATCATCATCCCGCAGGCATTCAGGATCGTCCTGCCGCCGCTCATGAACGAGTTCGTCGTCCTGACGAAGGACACCTCCCTCGTCTACATCATCGGCATGAGCGCTAGCCAGTTCGAGCTGACGAAGATGGGCCAGGACGGGCTCCAGCTGCCCAACATGGGCCTGACGTCCCTCGTGCTCGCCGGCGCCCTCTACCTCGTCATCACGATCCCCCTCGGGTTCGTGGTGCGCCGCCTCGAAGCCAACGCCGCCAAGACGAAGCGCTAGGAGACTCGCGATGGATCAGACTCAGACACCCCGCGCTGCTGGCGTCAGCATCGTCGGCCTGCACAAGCACTACGGCCAGAACCACGTCCTCAAGGGCATTGACCTCACCGTCGAGCCCGGACAGGTCGTCTGCCTTATTGGCCCCTCCGGCTCTGGAAAGTCAACGCTCCTGCGGTGCGTCAACCTCCTCGAGACCCCCACCGAGGGCACCATCCACGTGGGCGGCTTCGAGGCGACGGACCCCGACGTCGATTTGGACGCGATGCGCCGCCGCGTGGGCATGGTGTTCCAGCACTTCAACCTCTTCCCGCATTTGAGCGTCCTCGAGAACTGCACGGTGTCCCCCATCAAGGTGCTCAAGCGCTCCAAGGCGGAGGCCGAGAAGACCGCCCGCGGCCACCTCGAGCGCGTCGGCCTCGGCGACCTCGCGGACCGCTACCCGGCGCAGCTCTCGGGCGGCCAGCAGCAGCGCGTCGCCATCGCCCGGGCGCTGTCCATGGAGCCCGAGCTCATGCTCTTCGACGAGCCGACGTCCGCCCTCGACCCGGAGACGGTGGGCGACGTCCTCGCGATCATGCGCCGCCTCGCCAACGACGGCATGACGATGCTCGTCGTGACCCACGAGATGGGCTTTGCCCGCGAGGTCGCGGACGAGGTCGTCTTCATGGACAAGGGCGTCGTCGTCGAGCGCGGGCCCTCCGCCGAGGTCATCGGCAACCCGCAGCACCAGCGCACGCAGGACTTCCTGGCTCGCGTGCTCAACCCGAACCACGTCGAGGTCTGACTCGAGCGGGGCCGCCGGTCAGTCCGGCGCACGGGCCCCCACACCGACCGGGGCGCGCTGCCCCACCGCGACACCCTGACCGGGGCCGTCCTAGGCGAGAGCCTCGAGGACGGCCCCGTTCATGTCTGCGGCGCGCTCCGCGTCCACCCTGACCTCCACGACGCTCACCCCGCGCGGCTGCCCGTCCAGGGCTTCGAAGAGCTCCTCCGCGTGCCGCACCTCGCGGTGCTCCACTCCGTACGCACGGCAGAGCGCAGCGATGTCCACCGTGTGCGGGGTCGCGAAGAAGCGCTCGACGACGGAGCCTGCGGCGGCGTTGTCCCGCCCCACGGCGCCGTGATCCAGGAGCCCGAAGATGCGTCCGCCACCGTCGTTGAGCACCACAATCTGCAGATCCGGCCGGGCCTCGCCGGGTGCGGACTGGAGCGCCCCGGCGTCGTGCAGGAAGGTCACGTCCCCCACGAGGACGCGCGAGGGGATGCCGGAGCCGAGCGCGATGCCGAGGGCCGTGGAGACCGTGCCGTCGATGCCGGCGAGACCCCGGTTGGCGTACACGTCGATGGGGTGCCAGCCCGGCGAGGCCACGAGGTCCACGTCCCGGATGGGGTTCGAGGCGCCCAGGACGAGGTTCCCGTCCGAGGCCTCCCACACCGCGTCCGCGACATGCAGGCCGGACACGTGCTCCTCCTCCGAGGCGAGGAGGCCGTGGATGGCGGCCTCGGCGTCCGCCCCGGCCTCCTGCCAGGCGGCGAGCCAGCCCTCGGGGGCGGGCCCGGCGGCGCGCTCGAGCTCGGCGAGGTCGGTGACGAGGCGGTCTGTGCGGCGCCTCTGCTCGAACCAGGCCGGCGGCTGCGGCGCGTAGAGGAGGCGCTCGACATCCGTGCGGGCCATGAGGCGCGCGAGCGGCCGGGAGAGGGTGGGGCGGCCGAAGACGACGACGCGCTCGACCCGCTCCGCGAACTCGCCGAGGACGAGGCGGGGCGCCTGAATGGCGGACGGGCCGAAGCGCGCATTGGAGCTCGGCTCGGCGAGCAGCGGCAGGCCCAGGCGGGCGGCGAAGAACGCGGCCTGCTCCCCCGCGCCGTGCCCCGCGAGGACCGCGGTGTTGCGGGGCTCCGCGGAGACCGCGAGTTCCGGGCCTGCGACGTCCGTGGCAGTCTCCCCCGCGTTCTGCCCCTCGCCTGCGGCGCGAGCGGGGACCTGGGCCTGAGCCCGGCGGCCGGCCTCCGGCCCCCCTTGGTCTGAACTGGTGTCCTCCACGACGACGGCGTCCAGGACCCCGTCCGGGTGGGCCTCCGCCGTGCGCCGGAGCCGCTCCGCGAGCGCCGGACTGAGGTCAGACCCGTCCGCGGCCCAGCCCGGGGCCGGGGCGAGCGGGTCCCGGAAGGACACGTTGAGCTGGACCGGTCCGGCAGGATCGGTGGCCGTGCCGGCCGCGGCCGCGAGCGCCGCCCGGACGGCCTCGGCGACAACATGAGCGTCCTCGGGCTCGGCCTCGAGCTCGATGCTCGCCCGCGCATGGAGCGGGTAGAGGCCCGCCTGGCGCGTGGTCTGGTTGGCGCCGGTGCCGCGCAGCTCCTCGGGGCGGTCCGCCGAGAGGACGAGGAGGCGCACGCCCGCGTGGGCGGCCTCCATGACGGCGGGCAGGAGCTCGCCGACGGCGGTGCCCGACGTCGTCATGACAGGGACCGGGCGGTGAGTGGCGAGGCTCAGGCCGAGGGCCGTGAAGCCGGCCACCCGCTCGTCCGCGCGGACGTGGACGCGGATGAGGCCGCGGGCCTCGAGCTCAGCGAGGGCGTAGGCGAACGGGGCGCTGCGGGAGCCCGCGGCGAGAACGGCGTCGCGCACGCCGCCGTCAATGAGGTCGAGGAGGAGGGTCCGGGCCGTGTCGAGTGCGTTCAAGGCTGCCACGCGTCCAGCCTATCCCCGGCACCCGGCGGCGGCACGAGGCCCCCGAGCGCGAGACTAACCTGGGCTGGACTCGGCGCCGTCAAGGCAGGGACTTGTCACGGCAATCACGAACGTTGTAGTAATAGAGCGTGCTCAAGACGATCGTCCGCCTGTCAGTCTTCCTGCTCGTCGGCTTCGCGCTTCTCGTTTCGGATGCCTACGTCAAGAGCCGGGATTCCCATCTCCCGCTCGGCGCCCAGCACGTCCTCGGCGTCTCGGTCAAGAAGTCACCGCTTTCACGCGAGGAAATCCTCGCCGGTCTCAACGTACCGGTGGCCGAGGGCCAGTGGATCGCCAAGTCCGTCCCGGACCCGCAGGACTTCATGCACGGGCGCTCGCTGTACCGGCTGACCGGTTCAGGCCCGGCCGACGGGCCCATCCCGTGGTACGACCGCACCTTCCACGGCGACGTTCACCCTGTTACGCAATTGGGGACGGCCAACCTGGATGGCACCTATCTCGCCAGGCTGGACGAGGCGCAGTTAGCCGACCTCACCTCCTGGATGAGAGACAACGGAATCACCGTCTCCGTTCAAACGCCCTCGACGCCGCTCCTCGTTTTCGGCACTATTCTCGACAATGGCTACGGATCAGCCCTCGCTGCGGCTTTTCTCGTCATGATTCTCTGCGCCGTCAGCTGGTCCATGCACCGCTCGGCCTCCCGTGCCTTCCGAATGGCTGGAGGCATGCCGCCCTCTCGAATCCTTCGTGAAGACTTTCAGGTGTTCGCGCGCCTCGCCGCCGTCCCGGCACTCGCGGGAATGGCCATCGCTGCGCTTCTCGTCGGGCTGCTGCGGGGACAAGGCGCCTTGGCCTCCTTCGCCGCACCTGCGGCGGTCACGCTGTGCGGGGTCGCTGTCGCCACGGCTGCGTCCCTCTTGCTCGTCGGGGCCCTGACGCGGCCGAGCCTGGCCATCATCGCCTCCCGTCGCCCTCCCGTGAGCGGTCACGCGGCCGTCGGAGGGCTCGTCAAGGCCGCCTCCGTCCTGCTCGTGGCGCTCACCCTGCCCAGCACAGCCACGTCCATCGCCACGGCCGCGGGGATGTCCGCCCAGAACGCCCAATGGCGGGTCATGGGCGAGAGCGTGAGCCTCCGAGTCGCTTTCGAATCTGAGGAATTGTTCCAGGAGATCATGGGGGATGTCGCAGCGTTCACCGGCGAGCAGGACAAGGCGGGCAAGGCCCTCCTGTCCACGTCCGTGCCGCCCACCGTCACCGACGAAGGCGGCCTCGGCCAGCACGACGGCGTCTTCATCGTCAACCGCGCCTACCTCAACAGGGTCTCCCGGGAGACTGGCGCCCGCTTCATTCCCGCCAGCCCGGACACCCTCGGACCTCAGAGCTCGAAGGACCTCGCCAACTCTCTGGCACTGTGGGTCCGCGGCACGAGCCGGGGCGCCAGCGGCATCAGCTACCTGACCGTGGACCCCGCCGTGCCCCGCCCCGTCGCTGCGGTCAGCGGGACAGGGAACGCCACGCTCGTCACCGCACAGCGGCCGCTCCTGCTCACCGTGGACTCGATTCCCGACGTCTTCAACCCGAGCTTCATCGGCTCGATCATCTCCCAGTCCGGGCTGGTCTTCATGGACGCCCAGTCCGCCCTGACAGGAATCGAGAAGCACGGGCTCCAGCCGTACGTGCTCTCCGTGGACCGCGTCGCGGACCAGGGGCTCGAGCGCAGCCAGAGCGAGGCGTACAAGGCCGCCAACCGAGCGTTCGCCCTCGCCCTGATCCTCCTCGCTCTCATCGCGGGGACCGTCCTCTCGGCGCGCGTTCACTGCCTCCTGGACCGGGACCGGCTCTTCCCCCGGCGCATCGGCGGTGCCGCCTGGACCGCTGTACTCCGGCAGCGCTTCGTCACCGAGGCGCTCGTGGGCATCCTCTGCGCCGGCCTCGCCTTCGCCGTCCATGCGGCACTCGACACCCCGTTCGCGTGGGCGGCCCTGCTGGCCGTGCTCGTGTTCGCGGCCGTCACCGTGCCGGCCCACCTCGCCGCCGCCCAGTCCGTCTTCCGCCACACCCTCGCACGAAAGGCCTGACCATGGCCCAGCCCCTCATCGAGTCCTCGGCCCTGACCATGCAGCAGGGCGGCCGAACCACCCTCACCGCCCCGCCGCTCGCCTTCCCCTCCGGGCGCATCCACGGGCTCATCGGGGCCAGCGGCTCCGGCAAGACGACGCTCCTCAATTGCCTCGGCCTCCTCCTCAAGCCCACACAGGGCACCGTGAGCGTGGACGGCAAGGACACCTCCGGGTGGAGGGAGGCCCGGAAACTCCAGTTCTGGCGGGACCGAGCCGCGTTCGTCTTCCAGGACTACGGCCTCGTCCCGGACTGGACGGTTCTCCAGAACGTCTTCCTCTCCGACAAGAAGAAGGCCCCCACCGCCGCCCTCGCCGAGAAACTCGCGGAGACCCTGCGCCTCGTGGGACTGGAGGGGCGCCAGGACGCGCTCGTCAGCACCCTGAGCGGCGGCGAGAAGCAGCGCGTGAGCATCGCCCGCGCCCCCATCAAGGATGCGGCGTACCTCTTCGCGGACGAGCCCACCGCGAGCCTGGACCCCGAGAACCGCGCCACGGTCATCCGCCTCCTCCGGACGGCGGCAGAGCGCGGCGCCAGCGTCGTCGTCGCCACCCATGACGAGGAGATGATCTCCGCCTGCGACGAGACGACCCGCCTCCACACGCCCCCTCAGCCGTAGGCGCACGCAGAACGGCCCCGGTCTCCCCCGCCTGAATGCGGGGTAGACCGGGGCCGTTTCGGCTGCCTGACCGAGGTCAGGCCGTCAGGGGTTTAGCCCCAGCGGCGCACCGGGAGCGCCTGGATGACGGCCGGGCGCGGAACCGTGTTGCCCTCGTACGGGAAGGCCGAGTGCTGGTCTGCCCAGGTCCCGTCCTCGCCCGGGTGCTGAACGGCGACGACGGCGTAGCCGTCCCGCGCGTTGATGAACGGGCCGCAGGTCTCGGCCTCGCGGGGAACGGCGAGGAACTGCGTGGTCTTGCCGCGCTCCGGGCCCGTGAGCTGGACGCGGAAGAGGCCGTCCGCGTAGCCGATGCCGTCGGGGGCGCCGTCCGTGGAGATCCACAGGTTGCCCATCTCGTCGAACGCCACGTTGTCCGGGCAGGAGATCGGCGAGACCTTGTCCACAGGGAACCCGGAGAAGTAGGTGACGTCGCCCTGACGCGGGTCGCCGGCCACGAGGAGAAGGTTCCAGTCGAACTTCGTGTTCGTCTGGTCGCCCCCGCGCTCGGTGATCTCGACGACGTGGCCGTCGCGGTTCTTGACGCGCGGGTTGACCTCATCGGCCGTCTCGCGCTTGGAGTTGTTCGTGCACGCCACGTAGACCTTGCCCGTATGCAGGCTCGGCTCGACGTCCTCGCAGCGGTCCATCTTCGTGGGGCCCACGAGGTCCGCGGCGAGGCGCGTGAACACGGCGACCTGCTCCACGGTCATGCCCGGCACCATGGACTTGCCATCCTTGATGAGCGGGAGCCACTCGCCCGTGCCGTCGAACTTGCCGTCGCTCGGGGTCTTGCCCGTGCCATCGATCTCAGACTCCGGGGAGTTGCCGCTGAACTTGGCCACGTAGAGGTCGCCTTCGTCGAGGAGCGTCATGTTGTGCGCGCGGTCCCACGAGCGGTACGTGTTCTTCGAGACGAACTTGTAGAGGTAGTCGAAGCGCTCGTCGTCGCCCGAGTAGGCCACAACCTTGCCGTTCTGCGCGATGATGACGTTGGCGCCCTCGTGCTTGAAGCGGCCCAGGGCGGTGCGCTTCTTCGGCGTGGACGTGGGATTGAACGGGTCCACCTCGACGACGTAGCCGAAGCGGTGGCTCTCGTTCTCGTAGCCGGCATTCTTTGCGGAGAAGCGCGGGTCGTCAAGCTCCCACCCGTGTGTGGTCTCCTTGTCCGTAATGCCGTAGCGCTTCTCCTCGGCGCTCTTGCCCTTGCCGACGAAGTAGCCGTGGAAGTTCTCCTCGCCCGAGAGCACGGTGCCCCACGGCGTCACGCCGCCGGAGCAGTTCGCGAACGTGCCCTTGACCCAGCGGCCCTCGGGGTCCGCCTTGGTCTTGACAAGGTCGCTGCCCGCCGCGGGGCCGGTGAGCTCAAACGTCGTGTCGAGGAGGAAACGACGGTTGAGGGCCCCGCCCTTGATATAGCGCCAAGGCGAGTACACCGTCTCTCTCACCAGCTCGACGACGGTGAGCCCGTGGGCGTTCTGCGAGATGGCGCGGGCCTCGGCCTTGTCCATGCTCGGCGGGACCATGATCTCGGGGTTCGTGTACTCGTGGTTGACGAACATGACGCCGCGGAGCCCGTTGGCGAAGTTCGGGTGGAGCATGATCGTCGTGTAGTCGTTGTTGTACCCGAACTGGCGGGACTGGGCCGTGGCGCACTGGTTGTTCGGATCGAACTCGGGCGCATCAGCGAACAGCGGGTCACCCCAGCGGATGATCGGCGTCCACGTGAAGTTCGCCGGCACCGTGACCTGGTCACGGTCCGCCGGAACCGGCGCGATGGGCTGGAAGCCCACGAACCCGTCCTCCGTGAACGGGATGACGGTGGCGGTGGGAGCAGCGGGCTGTGCCGGGGCGACGGGCCCGGCGGCGGCGGCCGACGCCTCGGACGCCGCGTTCAGCGTGACCGTGGCGGCGAAGGCCGCGGCGGCGCCGGCGCCGAGGGCGGTGCGGCGGCTCACCTCGTTGGAGACGATGTCACGGAAGTAGGAGTTCTTCGACGTGTTGCAGACCTCGCCTGCGCAGGCGTTGTCGCACTTGAGCGCACACGTGACCGGCGAGCGCTTGCCGCGCGTGTGTCCGAGCATCGGAAGAAGACGGTCGATAGCCATGGTGTTCACCTCGGGAGAGAGCTTTGCCGCCGTGAGACCGGGCGGCCGTTCCCTCACCCTCCCCGACGAAGTGGGCCGCACCATGACCCGCTCACAAACGCCAGGTAAACCCCGCTATACGTCCCGGAGTATGACCTCGAAGGCCGCGCGCAGCCTCTCCTCCCAGGCCCTGTACCGGTCCACCGAGACGGCCAGGGCGTCCGCCCGCTCCGGGTCCACCTCAACCGGGCGGACGGGGAGCCTCAGGCCCCCTCCCTCCCCGGCCTCGACCCGCAGCGGCTCCCGGGCGACGTCGTCCTCAGCCAAGGAGAGCGTCCCGAGACCGCACGCGAACTCGAGGGACGGGAGAGCGGCGGCGAGCCCCACCCCGGACGTCAGCCCCACGGACGTCTCCAACGCGCTGGAGACGACGGCGGGCAGACCCGAGTCAGCGATGACCCGCAGGGCCCGACGGGCGCCGCCGAGCGGTGCATACTTGACCACGAGGAGGTCCGCGGCGTCCTCCCGGGCCACGCGGAGCGGGTCGCTGGCCTTGCGGATCGACTCGTCCGCCGCGATCCTCACCGGGGTGCCGCGGCGGGCCAGCTCCTCTCGCACGGCCCGCAGGCCCGCGACGGTCGCCACGGGCTGCTCCGCGTACTCGAGGCCGAACGGGGCGAGGCGCTCCAAGGCGTCCACCGCCGCCGAGACGTCCTCCGGCGCGGCGGACTCGGATGCGGCTGCACCGGGCACCGCGGGGCTGTCCCCCGCCAGGCGCGCGGGGTCCCCCCACCCCATGTTCGCGTCCACGCGCAGGGTGGCCCGGGGAACGGCGGCCCGCACGGCCGCCAGGCGAGCGACGTCGTCCTCAGCACCCTGGCCCGCCTCCGCGACCTTGACCTTGACCGTCAGCCCAGCGCCGTCCCCGCCGAGAGCCCGCTCCCCGTAGCGGAGCAGCACGGACTCCACCCGGTCCGGGGT